>NZ_JBEXUI010000047.1:0-63812 GCF_040614395.1 Nocardia sp. NPDC005998
TCCGCGATGGTGAGGACCTCCGGGCCCCCGAGACCCCGACTCAGGACTCCGATTCGACCGGCAGACCCGCCTCGGTCCAGTCCTGGATGCCCGCGCGATAGGCGCGGACGTTCGTGTAGCCGAGCGCGCGCAGTTGCACGGCGACGACCTCGCTGTTCTGGCAGGCGTTATTGGAGCAGTAGGTGACGATCGGTGCATGCTGGTCCGGAAGCAGCTGGGCGGCCCGGGATTCCACATCGGCTTCCACCAGAGTGAGCGCACCGGGCAGATGCGCCTTCTCGTAATAGCCCGCACCGAGGGTGTCGAGGACCGTTACCGAGCCGGCCTGGATCGCGGCCGCCAACTCATCACGGGCAATGACTGTGGTCATGGGATTCCTTCCTAACGGCACACGGAAATTTATGTGCGTGCGCACGCTATTATATATGTGCGGGTGCACGCAAGTGGTTAGAATCGGTCCGTGACGCAATCGGAGAAGCAGCATCACGCGGCCAGCAGCGCATGGTCGGCCCTGCTGCGGGTGCATGCGAGCCTGGTCCCACGCCTGGACGCCGAGCTGCGCCGAGACTTCGGACTCCCGCTCGCGTGGTACGACGTACTGCTGGAACTCGACGGCGTCGAACCGCTGCGCATGACCGACCTCGGCGAACGCGTCGTACTCAGCCGCACCCGGGTCAGCAGGCTCGTCACCGAACTGGCGGCCGCGGGTCTGGTTGCGCGTGAAGCAAATCCGGACGACGGCCGATCCGCATTCGTCGCCATCACCGATGCGGGGCGCGAGCGCCTGCATGCGGCAACACCCAGCTACCTTGCGAGCATCCAAGAAAGCTTCGCCAACAAGCTCGACCCGGACGAATTGCGTACGCTCGCTGCGACTCTCGGCAAGATCCTGGGCCCGACCGATATCGCGCTCACGCCGCGGCGCCCGCGCAGTTCATAGGCCGCAACACTGCACAGCGTGCAATTCGCTTGGTAGACAATCCGATCCGGTCGATGCTGCGGTCAGGCCGCCTAGGCGCGGTATCGGCCTGGCGCGTTCATATCCGTCCAGCCCCGCCGACCGGAACTAGTGCCGCGTCCAGATAGCTCCTGCCGTATCGCCCCCTGGGGCCAGGGGGCGTCGAAGGTAGTCGAATGGTGGTCACCCAGGCTGGGTTTGACCGCCGGATGACTACGCTCGACGAGCAGCCGACGTGAGTAGCGCAGCAATCTATTTGGACGGGGCACTAGGCTTACTTTGTTGTCTGTTGCGCCGTTGATACCGCAGCCCCCCGATCCATCGGGGTCATTCGATACACCTTCGCAGTCAATGCAATTCAGGTCATACCGGCACATTCGCGGCATCATTTCTGAAACAATCCCACTTCACATTGGCCTGTACCTTTGATTACAGGCACATCGAGCGTGCACCCCGGAAAGGATGCAGCCCCTTGGCGATCGGCGCGGCAGAGCGAGCAGCACAACAATCTTCCCCGCGGCAAGGAGCCCGCTGATGTTCAGGCGCTGGGGGGATCTCGTATATCGGCTGCGCTTCGCCGTCATCGGGATCGTGGTGGGCGCGCTACTGGCACTCGGCGGATACGGCTTCGGCCTGGACGACCATCTCAGCTCCGGCGGCATGGACGACCCCACTTCGGAATCCGCGCAGGCCGCACGCCTCGCCGACGCCGCCTTCGGACGCAATCACGACTTCGACGTCGTCGTGCTCTACACCGCACCGGACGGCAAGACGGTCGACGATGCGGAATTCAGCCAGCCGATCATCGACAACCTCAATAGCCTGCCGCACAAGTATCCCGACGAGATCACCGGCATCAACGCCTCCTACTGGCGCGTCGAGAACGCCAAGATCAGCGGCGCAAAGGCGGCAACCGAGGACAAGAAGCGCGCCGTGGCCGCCATCGCCATCGCGGGCGATAACGACACCGACTCCGTGCGCAACTTCCGAAAGGTCAAGGACGCCTTCGCCATACCCGGTATCGACGTGCAGGTCAGCGGGCTGCAAGCGGTGGCGGGCACACTCAACGACACCATGGCCGACGACGTCCACCGCATGGAAGTCCTCGCCATCCCCGCCGTCGCGGTCCTGCTCTTCTTCATCTTCGGCGGCCTTGTCGCCGCCGCGCTGCCGCTGATGGTCGGCGGGCTCACCGTGATCGGCGCATCGGGCATCATCATGTTCCTGACGCGCTTCACCGAAGTGAATTCATTTGTCTCATCGGTGCTCTCGATGATCGGTCTGGGCCTGGCGATCGACTATGGGCTATTCATCGTCAGCCGATTCCGCGAGGAGCTGGCCGCGGGCTACGACACCCGCCTGGCGGTGCGCCGCACCGTCATGACCGCGGGCCGCACCGTCGTGTTCTCCGCGACCATGATCATCGCGAGCCTCGGCGGCATGCTGCTGTTCCCCCAGGGCTTTCTCAAATCAATGGCCTACGGCGCCATCGCCACGGTCCTGCTTGCCGCCCTCACTGCCATCACCATCCTGCCCGCGAGCCTGGCCATCCTCGGACCGCGCGTGGATATGCTGGGGTTCAAGCGATTCCGAAGAACCAGGACCGCCGAACAGGTCGAGGACGGTCTGTGGGGCAAGACCACTCGCTGGGTGATGCAGCGCCCACTGACCGTCGCAATTCCGCTGGTCATTGCGCTGTTCCTGCTGATCATCCCGGTCAAGGACCTCATCTTCGGCGGTTTCAGCGAACGATATCTGCCACCGGACAACCCGACTCGCGTCGCACAGCAACAGATCGACACCTACTTCCCGCAGCGCAGATCCGACCCCATCGAACTGGTCTTCGTCGCCGATACCAGCGCTCCGGTCGGCGATGCCTGGCGCGCCGCCGGGCATGCGCCAGGCCTGGCCAGTCCATTCGAAATGCCGTCCAAATCCCTGACCCAGGACAACGTCTACCGCACCAAGGCCACACTGGTGAACTCCAATGAGGCGGGCGAAACCATCGAATACCTGCGCTCGATGGAACTACCCGAGGGCGTCACCATGCTCGTCGGCGGCATCCCGGCAATGCAGAAGGACAGCATCGACGCACTGCTCTACCGAATCCCGGTGATGATCGCCCTCGTACTGCTGGTGACGACGCTGCTGATGTTCCTCACCTTCGGATCGCTCGTCCTACCGATCAAGGCCGCGCTCATGAGCGCACTGGGCCTCGGCTCCACCCTCGGCATCCTCACCTGGATCTTCGTCGACGGACACGCCGCAGGGCTATTGAACTTCACGCCACAGCCGATCCAGTCCAATGTGCTCGTACTGATCATCGCGATCATCTACGGCCTGTCCACCGACTACGAGGTCTTCCTGCTCTCCCGCATGGTCGAAGCCAGGGCCAAGGGCGCGACCACCACCGATGCGGTGCACACCGGCACCGCGCACACCGGACGCATCATCACCGCCGCCGCACTCATCCTGCTGGTGGTCACCGGTGCGTTCGCATTCTCCGATCTGGTGATGATGCAGTACATCGCCTACGGCATGATCGCCGCACTGTTCATCGACGCCACCGTACTGCGCATGCTGCTCGTGCCCGCCGTCATGAAACTGCTCGGCGACGACTGCTGGTGGGCACCGGCCTGGATGAAACGTCTCCAGGAGAAAATCGGACTCGGCGAACCTATTCTGGACGATGAACGCCCGGGCACCGAGAACATGCGTCACCTTCTGGTCGAGGCCACACCGATCACCGACACCGTCCCACCAAAGCTTCCGGCCGCCACCGCAGGACGGTCGGAGGGTTCCTAGCAGAACCGACTGCATCGCGAAAGGGACGCCACGCGCCGCCTCGGGAGGTACGCTCACCGCCGGAAAGCCCGCGGACCCGATCGCCGTGCCTGGCGACCTGGTCAACCACCGGCCATTGGACCGAAGGACGACCGCGATGTGCAGCTACCGCCTCGATGCCGAATATGCCGATCCGACACCGCTGAAGGTGCGCATCGACACGCATGAGCGCTACTCCGAACGGCCCGACAAGCCGGCCGCCGCCGTCCTGGCCGCACTAGCGCTCACTGGCACCGAACAGCTAGCCGATATCGGCTGCGGAGACGCGCGTTTTCTCGCCCAGCTCGCCGCCAGCGGTCACCAGGGTTCCCTCGTCGGCATCGACACCTCCCCCGCGATGGTCGCCGCGGCCGATGCGATACCCGGGGTACGCGGGGTGTTCGGCAGTGCGGAGCGTATCCCGTTCGATGACAACAGTTTCGATGTGGTCACCGCGCGCCACATGCTCTACCACGTGCCCGATCCGACCGCCGCACTCAGGGAGTTCCGGCGCACCACCAAACCCGGCGGGTCGGTCAGCGTGGTCGTCAATCATCCCGGAACCTACCCGTACACCAGCGAACTCGTGGCCGCGCATGCCACGACCTACGGCGCCGGCTCCGCGGTCACCATGACCGTTGACTCCGATACGTTGCCGGAGATGATGTCCCAGGTCTTCGGCGATGTCCGGATCCACCGGTCCGACAACGCTCTCGTCTTCGATACGCCCGAACCACTGGTGCGGTTCGCCGAGGCACTGTTCACGTTGTACGGTGTGACACCGAACCACCCACGGCGGCAGGCCATCCTCACCGATCTGCGTGAGGACGTCGAGGACTGGTTCACCCATCATCCGGGCCACACGTGGCGCGATCCGAAGGGCTACATAGTCGCAACGGCCGTGGTCGAGCCGGAATAGTCGCGACGCGGCAGCCGGTTTCGCATCACCAGGGCAGTGTGCCTTCGGCATCGAAGTAGCCGCCGGTGGGGCCGTCGGGCCCGATCTGCGCCATGCGCACAATGATCTCGGCGCCCTCTTCGACGGTCTGGATGCCGGTGTTCACATTCAGATCGGTCTTCGTGAAGCCGGGCTCCACCGCATTGATCCGTATGTTCGGGAATGCCTTCGCGTACTGGACAGTAATCATGTTGACCGCCGTCTTCGACGCGGGATAGGCCACGCCGGGGTAGGCGTACGCCGGGGTGCCCGCAGCGGCGACTCTGGTCAGTGAGGCGAGACCGCTGCTGACGTTCACCACGACCGCGGCGGTGGAACGCTGGAGCAGCGGAAGGAATGCGTGTAGGACGCGCACCGTGCCGAAGACGTTCGTGTCGAATGTCTTTCGCATCAAGTCGGCCGTCACGTCCGCGGCGCCGACCACTTCATGGCTCTCACTCATCTCTGCCTGGATGCCCGCGTTGTTTATCAGCACATCCAGCCCACCCTCGCCGGCTATGGTCTCGACCGCGGCCGCCACGGACGCGTCATCGGTGATGTCGAGCTGAACCACCCGCGCGCCCAACTGCTCGGCGGCCCGACGACCGCGTTCGATGTCCCGGCTGCCGATGTAGACGGTGTGGCCCGCGGCAACGAGTCGGCGGGCGGTCTCGAAGCCGAGACCCTTGTTCGCTCCGGTGATCAATGTTGCTGTCATGCCTTCACGCTAGGTTTTAGAGCGCGCTCGAAGTCAAGGCTCTCTCCTCTGGGCTGTTGGTGATTGTTTGGGTCCCGTGTGAATGTCGGGAGGTGATTTGTGGTGATCGGTTCATCTGAAGATTGCATGCGTAGATGCGCATATCTACCTACCATAATATTTTAGAGTCCAAATTCGATGGGCCTTGTCCACCCAGCGCCCATATGTCGGATGCGAATCCCGTTGGCCCGCTCCCCCTTCGGATAGCCGCCCCTCGCGTCCACGCACGCTCCCCCGCCTGCTCCAGAAGTCCCCCACGACATCCACTCCCCCCGACACGGGGTCCGGACCGGTGAGATCGCGTATTCAACTGTCGCGGGTTGTCGATGCAGCCGGCGGGTGACCGGAACCGGGACGCGGTGACGTAGCGCATCCAGGCGGCTGCGAGCTTGGTTGGGGTGACGTGGTGGTAGCCGAGAGCGTCGGCGACGACCCGGGCGGGCAGCGAGTGCAGAGACTATGGGCATGAACCTTGTCCTCGCATCCGCGGCGCGAGCACCGGTAGTCGGTGGCGAAAGCGTCGCAGTCGGTGCGGATCGCCTCGCACGACCCCGGCTCAGTAGGGGCCAGTGGCGAAGAAAACCGCATTCGGTCTGCGGAATTCGAACGGCAGTTCGTCATCCAACCAGTCCTGCTCGACGCCCCCATCGAGATGTCCGACGCCCTCACCCACGATCACACGCCATGTCAGTGGCTGCAGTTTTGCGATCACCCGACAGGGAAGGCTTCCGGGCACCCGGGTCCGGTGGACCTCGTAACGCACGGCCGTCAGATTGCCGAACATCCGCTCGTTTCCTGACCGCCCATAAGTGCGCGATCGTGGCAGGTGCGGCAGACATATCCGTTGGGCCATAGGCCCGCAGCGCAGCGGATCCGGCCGCAGCGAACGCAAGTGGTTTGGTAGGCCGCGCTCACGGCTCGGGCAGGATGCACCGACCGCGGCCGCAGCTTCGCGACGATCCGCGGCTGACTGGTCGCGTCACTGGTGCCGGTCTCGCGGACTCCGGCGTGCTCGAATTCGGCAATCGCGCCGAGGGTTTGGAAGAACATGCGGCCGACGGCAGTGGAGGGTCGCTGCCCTGGTCGAGCACGACCAGGACCACGCCGCGGTCCTGCAGGGTATTGGACAGCTCGATCAGATGCTCGAGGGAGCGGCCGAGTCGGTTGCGCTTGGAAACGCTTGCCACCAGGTCCTATTCGTTGGTCAGTGCGGTATGTGGTCCGGGCTTCGGCTACGGTCTGGATCTTTCAGCTGGGGTTCTTGTCGGCTGCGTCGGCCTGACGCGACCAGTACTGTGCCTGGTGATCGTCGCCGCGACGTTGGTATCGGTCGGCCAGGTTCCGCATGGCGCGGATAAAGCCCGCTGCGGCGGATTTGTGTAGCCAGGACTCCGCCTCGGCGTCATTACCGTCGCGTTCGGCGAGCAGGATTGCCAGGTTGTTCATGGCACGAGGGTCACCTGCCATAGCAGACTTGCGATACCAGTATTCGGCCTCGGTGCTGCGCCCTTGCTCGTCGCAGGTGATTGCGTAATCGAACATCGCATCGACATCCCCTGTCTCGGCGGCCTTGCGCCACCAGAATCCGGCCTCCGCGGAGTAGCCCTGCTCGTCGAGGTGATGAGCGAGCGAATCCATGCCGTCGACGCCTCCGGCCACGGCCGCCTTGCGGTACCAGTGTTCTGCGGCCGCGTGATCTCCTCGTCGCACACAGCAAATACCGATATTGCACTGGAACAGCGGGTCGGAACGGGTCTCCTCGGCGCGGCGGAACCAGATCTCGGCTTCCACGTGGTCGCCGGATCTCTGCAACTGCACACCCAGATAGTTCATGGCATCCGGATGTCCGGCGTCGGCTGTGCGACGCAGCAGCGCGACGGCTTCCGCAGTATCGCCGAGCATGTTGGCCAGGGCTAGCGCCGAATCCGGGTAGCCGGCCTCATCGCCCATCCGGAACCATCGGGTCGAATCCTCGCGCGCTCCTCGCCGATTCGCCAGCACGCCAAGGTTGTGCATGGCAATGGGCAATCCTGCCGCGGCGGCCTTGCGATACCAGTCCTCGGCCACGGTGTCGTCGCCATGGTCGACCAGAATCTCCGCCAACGAGACCATCCCGGCCGGGTCACCCTTCTCGGCGGCGCGCCGAAACATATCTTCGGCAAAGCGCCGCTGCCATGGATGTTTGCTGCGCAATACTGCATGACCGGTAATCACCAGAGCCTCGGGATCATTGGTCAGCTGGCGGCGGAGCATCCGGATGTAGGCGTGTATCGCTCGAAACTTCTTCTGCACCCGGCTCTTCGACATGTCCCCACCGCTTCTTCCAGGCCCAATGCCGGGAAGGCCCGGACCTGCCGGATGTGTACCCGCTCGGCAACCCGCCACACTCACCCAGGGAGTGTCCGGATACGTACGTTTTCGATCCACCGTGTGGTGACCGCACCACGCCGGGACCGGTGAACCGCATCCGTAGCCTGGACGGGGTCGGAACCAGCCATGCGATCAGGGGGACGTGTTGAACGACTACGGCAGCTTCGCCACACAGCCGTTGCCGATTCAAGGATTACCGCGCCGCGCCGCCGAACCGGTCAGGTTGAAAGGTGTTGGCGGCGAAGGGCGTGGAGACTCTGCGGGGCTCGCCCGCGCGGGTGGGCACGTGGCTCTCGCCGGCGTGGTCAGTCGGGTCACGGGGTTCGTCCGAACGATCGTGGTGGCCGCGGTCCTCGGGACCGCGGCGGTCGGCGATGCCTATAACGGTGCGAACAATCTGCCGAACATGCTGTACGAACTGCTGCTCGGCAGCGTCCTGGCCAGCGCCGTCGTCCCCCTGCTGACCAGGGCTCGACGCCAGGGCCGCAAGCGATCCCGCGAATTCACCCAGCGGGTCATGGTCGCGGCCGTGCTGGTGCTGGCGGTGGTCACGGCGTTCACCGTGGCGTGTGCTCCGCTGATCGTTCGGGTGTTCGTAGCCGATTCCGAACAGCGTCACCTGGCCACCTGGTTGGCCTATCTGTTGTTGCCGCAGATCTTCTTCTACGGGGTGTCCGTGGTCGTGGGTGCGGTGCTCAATGTCCGCGACTGCTTCGCCACTGCGGCGTGGGCGCCGGTGGTCAACAATGTGATCGTCCTGGTGACTTGCGGGGTGTTCGTTCTGCTTCCCGGGCCGGTCACCCTGACTCCGGCCGCCATGACCACCGCCCAGGTGCTGACAATCGGTGTAGGCACCACCGCAGGAATCGCAGGACAGGCCGCCTGGGTGGTTGCGGCTTTGCGGCACAATGGTTTCGCGTGGAGTTGGCGCGTGCGGCCACTGCCCTACACGTGGCGTCCGATCCGCTCCGGACTGCCGATTGTGGGGTGGCTGCTGGTGTATGCCGCGATCAGCCAGATCGGTGTTGCGATCACGATGCGGGTCGCTTTCGACCATGGTGGCGTATCCATCTACACCTACGCCGAACTGCTGTTCCAGGTCCCCTACGGCATTCTCGCCGCGTCGGTGCTGACAGTGCTGATGCCGCGAATCTCCCGAGCCGCCGCTATCGGCGATCACGCCGCGGTGATCGCCGATCTCTCACGTGGCGCACGCTATCTATCCGTGGCGCTGATACCAGTGACGATGGCGATGAGCCTGCTAGGTCCGGGATTCGCCACGCTGGTGTTCACCGGTCGTGTCGACGTCGACGCTGCCCGGCTGATCGGCATGGCAGTGGGGTGTTCGGCGTTCGGGCTCGCGCCGTTTGCGTTGGTTATGCTGCAAATGCGAGTGTTCTACGCCTACAACGACACTCGCACCCCCACTGTGATCAACATAGTCATGGTGGTGACAAAGGTGGCGATCTTGGCGCTGACGGCGACCGTCCTGACCAACCACGTCGTGATCGTGATGCTCAGCGTCGCCAGCTCGCTTGCCTATGTTGCCGGTGCGGTGACCGGTCACATTCTGCTACGTCGCCGGTACGGGTTGCTCGGCTTCTCCGCCGTCGCCGCCACCGTCCACCGCGTCATGTGGGCGACCGCCCTCGCTGGCGCCGCCGGACTGGCCGCGATCGCGCTCACCCGCACGACAATTGGCACGCCCACCGTCGAACAGCTCGTCCCCCTCGCTGCAGGAGCTTCTGTCTGCATGGCGGTATTCCTGCTCGCCGCACGAGTGATCGGAATTCCTGAAATCCGTACAGCACGAACCATGCTGACCCGTTCGTAACGCCCAGAGACTTCGGGCGCGCCGAATGCATACCCTGCGAATCAACCTTCACCCGACGCAAGGCCATATCCGTTGCCTTCTCGGCGATTACTACCGGACCCCAACACATTCCGCGTGTAGATGCCTCGCGAAGGTCGACCGACCAGTTACTCTCGTCGCGTGGTCCCGCCCCGACCCGGCGCGCGCCGGAGGTCCATGAGCCCCGTCACATCAGGAAGCAGGAGTTCGATGCGATCACAGAGTCGTCGCCATATCTTGGCCACCCTGGCGGCTACCACTGCCACGCTCATTGTCGGCGGGACAGCGCCCGCGGTGGCGAGCCCGGCCCCACCCACGCAGGTGCAGCCACTCGGCGCAGATTTCCTCTGGGGCGTTGCCGCTTCGGGCTATCAGTCCGAAGGTTTTGCACCCGATAGCAATTGGTCCCGGTATGTGGCCGAGGACAAGACGACCGATCCGTACCTCGACTCGGTCGACTTCTTCCACCGCTACCGATCCGATATCGACCTGGCCGCGAAGCTCGGCGTCCAGGTCTACCGGATCGGCATCGAATGGGCGCGGGTGCAGCCCCGACCGGGTGCATGGGATGAGGCAGGACTTCGCTTCTACGACAATGTGATCGCCGCGATCACCGCCGCTGGCATGCGGCCGATGCTCACCATTGACCACTGGGTCTACCCGGGTTGGGAGGCCGATCGCGGCGGGTGGTCGAATCCGAATATCGTCGCGGATTGGCTCGCCAACGCCCGCACCGTCGTCGATCGGTACGCCGCGAACAACCCGCTGTGGGTCACGTTCAACGAACCCGCCGCCTACATCATGAACGAGTCCACGCACGGCGGCCTCGACGCCACCGCCATCCCGGCGATGCAGGACCGAATCGCCCAGGCGCACAACGCCATCTACGACTACATCCACGCCGTACAGCCCGGCGCGATGGTCACCAGCAACGTGGCCTACATTCCGGCGGGCGAGGATGTGGTCAATGGTCCGCTCATCGACAAGATCGCCGCGAAGCTCGACTACATCGGCATCGACTACTACTACGGCGCCTCCCCCGGCACCGTCACCCAGCTGAGCCTCAGTGACCTCTGGCAGAACCCACTCGAACCGGAGGGCATTTACTATGCCCTGCAACACTATTCACGCAAGTTTCCGGGTCGCCCGCTCTACATTGTCGAAAACGGCATGCCCACTGAGGATGGTGCACCGCGCACCGACGGTTACACCCGCACGGACGACCTCCGCGATACCGTCTACTGGCTGCAGCGCGCGAAGGCCGACGGCATGAACCTGATCGGCTACAACTATTGGAGTCTCACCGACAACTACGAATGGGGTTCCTACACACCGCGTTTCGGCCTGTACGCCGTCGACGTCCGGACCGACCCCACGCTCACCCGCAAACCCACCGATGCCGTCCCCGCCTACACCGATATCACCCACAATGGCGGCGTCGCCCCGGACTACCGCCCCACTCGCGACCCCAAACTCTGTTCCTTCGTCGACGCCGCCGCCAGCTGCACCGACCCGGTCACGGTGCCCCGCTAGCCGGAGCACAGACACCGGGGTTCGCAGGCCGTGCACCGAAATCCGGAGACTTGCCCTCGCGAATGATGGCCGCCAGCCTGGCATATCGCATCGAATGTTCGCCCAAGATCAGCGGGCGATCATTCGATCGCGCGCTGCCTGGACAGCCGGGTGGTCATGCGCCGACTTCGGTCCGCACCCGTGCGAACCGGCGTTTCCACGGGAGCCAGCCCGTAGTGTCCGCGCAGGGTCGTCGCGGTGTCGTCGGTGCGGAACAGGCCGCGTGCCTGCCGGATCGGGACCACTCGGTCCACGAAGACCTCGAGCCCGCCGGGTAGATACGCCCGCATCCGGATCGAGCACGATCGCCGAGGACTCCCAGCTGTCCCACAGCTGCACGGTGACGTCCGCCAACTCCTGTGCCCGCTCGTAGCGCCTGGGGTGCTCCGGAATGGCGTCGAAACCGAAGTTGAACTCCTCCTGTTCATTGGCCGAGGTGACGATGTTCCATCCGGCCCGCCCACTGCTGATGTGGTCGAGCGAGGCGAATTTGCGTGCCACGCGTTCCTCGGTCCGAGAATGGCGCCAGGCCGCCTCGTGATGGCCGACTCCCATGAGGAAGGCGTTGATTGCGAGGTAGAGACATGGGAGGTCCCTAACGGGATGGTTCGGTGCGCCAGCGCGATAGGCGGCGTTCGAGGGCGACCAGCACGCCATTGAAGGTCAACCCCAACAGGGAAATCGCGAGGATGCCCGCATACATATTGGGAATCTGGAAGTTCTGCTGGGCCGCGGTGATCAAGTAGCCGAGTCCGGCGCGCGCACCGACCATTTCGGCGGCAATGAGCACCAGGATCGAGGAGGCGGCCGCCATTCGCACACCGGTGAATATCGATGGCAGAGCGGCGGGCAGAATCACCTTCTGGAACAGCCTGATCGGCGAGAAGCCGAGTGAGACAGCCGATTTGATCAGCAGCGGGTCCACCGTGCGCACGCCGGTGATGGTGTTCAGCAGGATCGGGAAGAAGCTCGCATACACCACCAGCGCGATCTTGGACGTCTCGCCGATCCCGAGAATCAGGATGAACACCGGCAACAGCGCCAATGCCGCGGTGTTGCGGAACAGTTCCAGGATCGGGTTGAGGAAATCCGCCACCGGTTTGTACCAGGCGATGGCGACACCGACCGGAATGGCCACCGCCAGTGCTAGGGAGAATCCGGTCGCTGAGCGGGTCAGGCTGGTCGAGACGTGCTCCCACATTTCGCCGCTCTGTACCAGGTCGACAAAGGCCTGCGCGACCGTCGAGAACGGCGGCAGGAAGACCTCGTCCACGAGCCCGAGCCGTGGTGCCGCCTCCCAGACCACGACGAGCGCGCCAATAGCGAAGGTGGGCTTGAAGATTCGCCACGCCAGCAGCGCCAACGCGCGCAGCAGCCGCAGCGCACCGATCTCCCTCGGTACGGTGGATTCGGCCCGGCTCTGCACTACGACCGGCCGGGACTTCTCGATGATCTGCACTGCACTAGACATGAACCGGCTTCCTTTCGGTATTCGTGGCCGCGGACAGCGATTCCCGCTCGAGTCCCTGCGCCCGGGTGACCTCGCTCTGCAACTGCGACCAGATCTGATGCCGGGCTTCCCGGAAGCGTTCGCTCGACCGCACATCCACACCGGAATCACGGTCGATGTCGATATCGATAACGGCCTTGACCCGCCCCGGCCGCGAGGTCAGCACGGCAATGCGCTGGCCGAGGTAGACGGCCTCGTCGATGCCGTGGGTGATGAACAGGATGGTCTTCCCGGTCGCCCGCCAGATCCGTAACAGTTCGTCCTGCAACGACTCCCGGGTCTGGGCGTCGAGCGCGGCGAACGGCTCATCCATCAACAGCACCTCCGGATCGAAGGCGAGGCTGCGGGCAATGGCGACGCGCTGCTTCATCCCACCGGACAGCTCATGCGGATACCGATCGCCGAATCCGTCGAGTCCGACCAACTCCAGATACTCCGCCGCGATCTTCCGGCGGTCCCGGCGCCGGAGGCCCTTGGCCTCCAAGCCGAATTCGATATTGGCCCGGGCGGTGCGCCATGGCAGCAGCGCATACTGCTGGAATACGATGCCGCGGTCCAGTCCCGGACCGCTGATCGGCTTGCCGTCCAACAGGATCCGCCCGGCGGTCGGCTTGCTCAGCCCACCGAGCAGATCCAGCAGCGTCGACTTTCCGGAACCGCTGGGGCCGACGAGCACCAGGAATTCGCCGTTACGCAGTTCCAGCGAAATATCCTCGATCGCGGTGAACTCCGCGTTGGCGTCCCGGACCGGGAACTGTTTGCGCACTCCGGTGAGTGCGAGTTTCACCTGACTCATTTCGCCGCGACCACCTCTCCGGTCGGCCCGGTGGTCGGGCCGTAGGTGCCATTGGCGTACGGGTTGTCCTTATTCGTGAACAGATCCTTCGCGGATAGTTTGCCCGCGGGCAGATCACCATTGCGAACCAGCCAATCGATCCAGATCTGCAGTTCCTTCTCTGCGATCACGGCACCGGGCACCGGAATGCCTGGACTCCGCCAGAATTTCAACAGGTCGGTGTTCTCATTGCGCCCGCGCTTATTGATGATCGAAGCGAAGCGCGCCACCACCTCGTCGCGCGGTGTCACCTGGAGCCAGCGCGTCGCTCGTGCGGTGCCCTGTACGAAGTCCTTGACGGCGTCCGGATTCTGGGCGATGTAGTCCTTGCGGAAAACGTAAGTGCCATAGTCGAATTGACCGAACAGGGCCTTGTCGGTATAGAGCGGGTGGATGCCGCCGCGCCCTTCCGCGCTCTCCCGGAAGACGCCGCCGAGGGTGCCGACATCGATCTGGCCCTTGCGCAGGGCGTCCTCGGTATTGGCGGGCGGTACCACGATCAGCTCGACCTTTTTGATCTCCTGATCGGTCAGTCCCTGCTGGTGCAGCCATTCCCGGGTGATGAATTCATGGTGTGCGCCAAGGGTATTGACGCCGACCTCCTTGCCGATCAGATCCCGGGCCGAGGTGATCCCGGAATCATCGCGGACGAAATAGCCGGTGAACGACTGCTCATCGGCGCCATAGGAGCTCAGTACCGAGGTGACCGCCGCGCCGCCCGCGACCAACTTGACGACCGCGCCGTTGAACGCGCTGCCGAATTCGATCTGGCGGGTCGCGGCGGCCTGGATATTTGCCGGGCCGCTGGTGGTGTCGCCCGCCCAGTGCAATGCGATCTTGGAGAAGTAGCCGAGGTCGTCGGCCAGCTCGTAGGCCGAGACCTGGCCGGTCGCGCCCTGGTAGCGCAGCACGGCCTTGCCGTCGGCATTGGTGCCCGGCGCCGACTTTCCGCAGCCGGTGAGCATCGCGAGTGCGGCGGGAATGGTGAGTGCGGCGGCCAGCGCACGGACGAGCCGTGGCCTGGTTTTCTGGGACAACGTCATGGGAGTTCTTTCACCGAATACGCCCTACCGCGCGGCGGCAGCGGTCACACCGCGACGGCAGCTAAGCGCGAGAATTACCTGATTGTCGAATGCGGCTACCGTTCTTCGGCGACCGCGGATTCAGGCGCGACAGACTCCGTGTGGGAGGCGCATGAGATCCACCGTGCGACGGCGGATCAGCGCAATGGATTCAACCATTTCAACGACCTTCGTGGATTGTGTACAAGCGGCGACCCCGCGGCTGTGCGTCCATGGTGGGGTCGACCCTGCCGGGCGACAATGGCGATTTCACATTGTGAAAATCACCGTGAGTACAACTCGACCGGCGCATCGGCAATGGCGGCGGTCGAATCGAACAGTGGAGCGATCCGGCCCGCGATCTGGCGCATCGCTGGGACGATACCCCGCACCAATTCCGCATTGAGACGTGCCGAACGAGCCTGTACGCCGAGCGCTCCCCAGACCTGCTTGTCCGGACCGAGGATCGGCACCGCCACCGAGCGCACCGGATCCTCGCGCTCGATGATCTCCTCGGCGAAACCGCTGCGACGCACGCGATCCAGATCCGGGGGCGGCAGCGGTGTCGGCCGCCGGTCCGCCCCGTCGGCGGGGGCTCGCACCGGTGCGAACGCCAGCAGCGCGTGTCCGACCGCGCTGGATCGCAAGGGCTGGCGGGCGGGCGGTAGTTGGTTGGGGCAGAAGTACACCGGCGGCCGGGCCTGGAAGACTGTGACCGCATCTCGATCATCGGCAATGCTCAGACTGACGGTTATCTTGATGCCCGCGGCCAGCGCATACAGATGCGGTGCGGCCGCGTCGATACCCAATCGCGACAGTGCTGGCCGAGCCAGTGCGGCGAGCCCCTGGCCGATGCGGTAGCGATCGGTCGTCGGATCCTGCTCCAGCAGCCGGCCCCGGACCAGCGCCTGGGCCAGCCGATAGGTGGTGCTGACCGGCAGGCCCGCGCGATGGGCCAGTTCACTCACCGACAGTTCCGGATCATCGCCCTCGAAGCAGTTCAGGACATGGATCGCGCGGTCGACCGCTTGGGCACCCGAACGGGGTTGATCGGCGACAGTCATGGTTCCTCCTGATATTTCTACCGATCCGGATGTGGCCAGAACTATCGCCGGGCGCGTCGGGTGCGGCAATGGTTCTGCGCCCGCTGCGCGGATTTCTCGCGCATCGATGATCCGAGCGTCAAATCGCGCTGATTCGAAGGGTTTTGCGAAGGCGATGACCCTCGTACATTTCGAATTCCCTGCGCTGACCCCGCATTCCGCTGACGATTGCCCATTCTTCGGCCGCAATCCCGACGCCTCAGGAGCAGACGCATGAGTGAACTCCGGCAGACCGACACCGACGTCCTGGTGATCGGTGGCGGTCCGGCCGCGACATGGGCGGCCATCCACGCGCGCGAGACCGGGGCCGAGGCGACCCTGGTCGATAAGGGCTACTGCGGAACCAGTGGCGCCACAGCGCCTTCCGGTACCGGTGTCTGGTATATCGCCCCGGAGGCCACGGCGCGGGCGAATGCGCAGGCGAGTCGAGAGGCGCTCGGCGGCCATCTCGCCGACCACTATTGGCTGACCGAGGCTTGCATCGGCTGCGATAAACGCGTCGACGCCTGCCCCGCCAATGTCTTCGACCGCACCGAATCCGGAATCCCGGTCATCGCAAGGCAATCCGACTGCCAGACCTGCTTCATGTGTGAGGCCTACTGCCCCACCGACGCGCTGTATGTCGATCCCGAATCGACCCCGCTGGCCGCTGGCAGCCCCATCCGTGAGGAGCACATCGGCCGCCACCGCGAAAAACTCGGCTGGGGCAAGGGACGAACAGCAGGCGCACTGGTCGCCGTCGGCCCCCGCCTCCCGCACGGCGCGCCGCCGCCTCGCCTCATCACCTGAACGCGACGCGGTCAGCCGTGGTAGCCGAGTTGTTCGAGCAGGCCCTCCAGTTGGAGCTCGAACAGTTCGGCGCGATCGGCAAAGCTATCGGTACCGTACTGATCGAAGACGTCGAAGCTCACGGCGCCGAAGAGTCCGGTCCACATGGTGATACCGCGCGCGATGAGCCAGTCCGGGTTGTCGTGGCCGAAGACGGCTCTGATGATCGCGAAATTGCCTGCGAGCGCTGATGATATCGGCCGCTCCCGTGCCGGAGCGGTGAGCACACCCGCGTGGTAGGCGCGGGCGAAGAGGTTCTGCATGGTGGTGATCACCCGGGTGCCGGGGACAGTGGTCTGTTCCGCCGGGGCGTCGTAGCCCGGGACCGGTGTGCCGAACAACAGACCATAGCGGGCGGGTTCGGCCAGCGCCCAGGCACGCACGGTGCGGCCGACGATGCGCAGACCCTCGATCGGATCGTCGGGGGCATCGGCCAGCGCCGCGTCCACCGCGTCACCGAGTGCGTTGTAGCCATCGATCACGAGCAGAGTCAGCAGCTCATCGCGGCTGCGCACATAGCGATAGACCGCCGAGGAGACGACACCGAGATCGCGGGCGACGGCGCGAAGTGACAGTGCGGCCGCGCCATCGGTGGCCAGATGTTCGCGTCCGATCCGGACGATATCGTTCATGGTCTGAGCCCTGGCACGGGCCCGCGGTGTCGTCGCCATACGCATCACCATGCGCGCCGGTGAGAGCAATGTCAACTAATGCGAGCACCGCTCTTACCTCGGGTGCAATGGCACATGCGCGCCTCGCCGGCACTGACGATTTCGGCAAGCTCGGGGTCCAGACCCAGCCGCTGCACACCCGCGAGGCTCATGCTGTCGCGACCGTGCGCGCTGCCGCATCGGACCTCCTCGACCCATTTCGAGATGAGCTACCAGGTCACCCGCCCGTTCGCACTGGACTCCACCGCCAGCGAACAGCGCCTCGGCCTGCACCCGACACCCGTCGACCTCGCCATCGCGGCCACCGTCACTCGATGAAATCCCAGCTCTGAACCCTCGAGCGAGGCTTAGCTACTCGGTAGTAGTGTTACCGGTGTCACTGGCGACACAGATCGAGGAGCACCACATGGACCAGCGGGCGACGGATTTCGACGTACTCGTCGTCGGTTCAGGATTCGGCGGCAGCGTTACGGCACTGCGGCTGACCGAGAAGGGCTACCGGGTCGGGGTGCTCGAGGCGGGTCGTCGCTATTCCGATGACGAGCTCCCTGAAACCAGCTGGGACCTGCGCAAATTCCTCTGGGCACCCAAGCTCGGCTGCTACGGCATCCAGCGCATCCACCCGCTGCGCAATGTGCTGATCCTCGGCGGCGCCGGTGTCGGCGGCGGTTCACTCAACTACGCGAATACCCTCTACATGCCGCCGGAGCCGTTCTTCCAGGACCAGCAGTGGCGCGATATCACCGACTGGCGCGCGGAACTCACCCCGTACTACGAGCGCGCAAGGAAGATGCTCGGCGTGGTGCAGAACCCGCATCTGACACCCGCGGACGAAGTGTTCAAGAAGGTCGCCGATGACATGGGCGTCGGCGACACCTTCGTACAGACCCCGGTCGGTGTCTTCTTCGGCGAACCGGGAAAAACGGTGGCGGATCCGTACTTCGGCGGCGTCGGACCCGACCGCACCGGCTGCCTCGAATGCGGTGAATGTATGACCGGTTGCCGTCACGGCGCGAAAAACACCCTGGTCAAGAACTATCTGTACCTCGCGGAAAAGGCTGGCGCACAGGTGATCCCGATGACAACGGTGACCTCGCTCCGCCCACTGCCCGATGGCACCTGGGACGTCTCGACCGAACGCACCGGCGCGTGGGTGCGCAAGCGTCCGCACACCTACACCGCGGGCCAGGTCGTACTCGCCGCGGGCACCCTCGGCACCCAGAAGCTGTTGCACGCCATGCGCGATAGGGGCGTACTCCCCGAACTGTCCAACCGGCTGGGCGAACTCACCCGCACCAACTCCGAATCCATAGTGGGCGCGGCCACCCGCAAGGTGAATCCGGATGTCGACTTCACCCGAGGCGTCGCGATCACCTCATCGATCCACCCGACCGCCGACACCCATATCGAACCCGTTCGCTACGGCAAGGGCTCGAATGCGATGGGGCTGTTGCAGACCCTCATGGTCGATGGCGGCGGCAGAATACCGCGCTGGCTGCGCTTCCTCGGGCAGGTCGTGCGAAACCCGTTCACCCTCCTCACTTTCCTGAGCGTGCAGAACTGGAGCGAACGCACCATCATCTCCCTGGTGATGCAGCACCTCGACAACTCCATCACCACCTACACCAAGCGCACCCTCTTCGGCCGCAAACTCACCAGCAAACAGGGCCACGGTGAACCGAATCCGACCTGGATTCCGGCGGGCAACGAGGTGACCCGCAAGGTCGCCGACGAAATCGGCGGTGTCGCAGGCGGCAGCTGGGGCGAAGTCTTCAATATCCCCCTCACCGCCCATTTCCTCGGCGGCGCCCCCATCGGCGCGGACCGCAACTCCGGCGTAATCGACGCCTACCACAGAGTTTTCGGCTACCCGACACTCAGCATCGTCGACGGCGCCGCCGTCTCCGCCAACCTCGGCGTCAATCCGTCACTGACGATTACCGCGCAAGCCGAACGCTCCGCCGCCTACTGGCCCAACAAGGGCGAACAAGATCACCGCCCCCCACAAGACGTCGCCTACCACCAGATCCACCCCATCGCCCCCAACAACCCCGTCGTCCCCGCAGACGCACCAACCGCCCTCACCCTCCCAATCGTCGAAATCCGCACCAAAACAGCTGACATCGTCCCCTGACCGTCAACCTCCCAAAGCACCCCCGAACCTCACAGCACCATTGCCAACACCACTCGACACCATGCATTGCCCCGTCGCCCCCTACACACAACTCCCCCACTAGGACTTGGACAAACGCTCACCATGCGCTGGTGCAGGTAAACGTCGAGAACGCACCTGCACCAGCGCATTCTCGATGACTATTCGGCGTGTTTGGGTGGGATGTGAAAGACCCGCCCGGCGATGTTGCCGGGCGGGTCGGGGTGTGTCAGGGGGCGGGCGGAGCCTGGGGAGATAGTGCAGTTTCGGGGTATGGGTTAGTTGCGGATGAGGAGGATCGCGCCTGCGGTGACCAGGGCCAGCACGATGGCGGCGAAGCCGACGATGAGGCGGTGGGTGCGCAGGGCGGGGATGAACCGGTCAAGGGCGTAGCGGCCGGGGCCGGTCAGGGACAGGGAGGCGGCGGCGAGGGTGAGGATCAGTTCGTATTCGATGCCCTTGGGGGCGAAGAAGTTGCCGCCCCATTTGACGGCGATGGCGTTGAGGAGGGTGCCGACCAGCGCTGCGGCGGCGAGGGGGGTGAGTAGGCCGATGGCCAGGGCAAGGCCGCCGAGGGTTTCGGTGAGTCCGGCGACGGCGGCCATTGTTTTGCCCGCGGGGTAGCCGCTCATTTCGAAGAACTTGCCGGTTCCGGTGAGGCCACCGCCGTTGAACCAGCCGAACAGTTTCTGGGCGCCGTGGGCGGCCATGGTGAGGCCGACAGCCAGGCGCAGCACCAGCAGGCCGAGGTCGTAAGTATGTGTGGGGGTGGCGGTTTCGGAGGTCGGTGCGGGGGCGGTGAGCGTTGCGGTCATCTGGATGCCTTTCGTCAGGGGTGGATCAGCCGAGCTGGATGGAGCGCCGGGCCATGCCCAGCCAGAACCCGTCGATCACGGTGCGTTGGTCGGCCAGATCGTCCGCGCCCGCGCCGAGGGCGACGAACAGCGGTGCGAAATGGTCGGTGCGCGGATGCGCGAGATGTGCCGCGGGGGCCTTGTTTTCGAAGTCGAGCAGGGCGTCGAGATCATGGGCGGCGAGGGTTTCCCGGCCCCAGGCGTCGAATTCGGCGGTGAAGCTGTGGACGTGCTCGTCATCGGCGGTGATGGCGCGCAGGTTGTGGGTGAAGAAGCCGCTCCCGATGATCAGCACACCCTCGGCGCGCAGCGGCGCGAGTTTGCGGCCGATCGCCAGCAGCCGCTGCGGGTCCAGCGTCGGCATCGACAGTTGCAGCACCGGAATATCGGCATCCGGATACATCTCCTTCAGCGGCACATAGGCGCCGTGGTCCAGCCCGCGATCCGGGACATCGACCACGCCGCCGCCGAGCAGTTTGCGCACCTTGTCCGCCAGTTCCGGCGCCCCGGGCGCGGCATATTGCACCCGGTAGTAGCGCTCCGGAAAGCCGCCGAAGTCGTAGACCAGCGGCACCGTGGTGGTCGCGCCGAGCGCGATCGGCGCGGCCTCCCAATGCGCGGAGATCATCAGAATCGCCGTGGGCCGGGGCAATTCGTGCGACCACGCGGCCAACTCCCCGGGCCACCGCGGGTGGTCGGCCAATGGCGGCGCACCGTGCGAGAGGTAGAGCACCGGCATCTGCCCGGGCTCACCGCTCATCGAATCGCGACGCGAAACTGCACTCATCACTGCTCTCCATCCAAGTAGTTCAAATTTGAACTCCACGCGACTATAGCCTGTTGTTCAAATTTGAACAACACGAGTAGGGTGGGTGCCGTGGCTGATCCGAAATGGCTCAATGATCGGGAGATGCGCGCCTGGCAGGGCTTCCTTGCGGCCTGGGCACTCGTCGGCCGTCAGGTCGAACAGCACCTCAAACAGGAGGGGCTTTCGCACACCCAGTACGAAGTCCTGGTCCGCCTCGCCGCCGCCCCGGACGGCCAACTGCGGATGACCGAACTCGCTGATGCGCTCTACACCTCGAAAAGCGGCCTGAACTACCAGGTTACGCAGCTGGAGAAGTCCGGCTTGGTCCGCCGCGAGGCCTGTCCGACCGATATCCGCGGTGTCACCGCCGTTCTCACCGCGGACGGCCGTCACCGTCTCGAGCAGATCGCTCCCGGCCATGTCGAAACGGTCCGTCGCGTGCTCATCGATGTGCTGAGCCCCGAACAGCAGGAGGCCATAGCCACTGGACTCGGCGAGGTAGCGCGCCGACTCGGGTAGGTCGCGCCCGCTGCACCAGCGTTCAAGACTTCCGATCCGCCGGGGCCGAGGCTGGGACACCGCACTTGTGTCAGGAGGTAGAGCAATGAACGATCCTTCCGCGATGATGCGGGAACAGGTCCGCGTGGCGGTGTACGCCCACTTCGCCGGCACCGGAACCGCCCCTGCCCCAGCGGATCTCGCAGCCGAGACCGGACTCGCGCACCCCGAGGTTCGCGACGCGCTCGCAGCGCTGCACGAACACCGCGATCTGGTCCTCGACAAACACGACCGTGACCGGATCCTCATGGCGCACCCCTTCGCCGCCATCCCGCTCGGCTTCTCGGTAATGGGCACCGGCACGCTGTGGTGGGGCGGTTGCGCATGGGATTCCTTCGCCATCCCACACCTGCTCCACGACGAGCCGGACGTGCTGGTCGCCACGCGCTGCCCGGCCTGCGACACTCCGCACGCCTGGGTGGTTGGACGCGCGGCTCCGCCCGCGGGTGATCAGGTGGCCCACTTCCTCACCCCGGTCCCCCGCATCTGGGACGACGTCGTGCACAGCTGCGCCAACCAGCGCGTGTTCTGCTCGACCGACTGCGTCGACACCTGGCTCGAGAACACCGGGCAGACACCGGGTTACGTCATGGACCTGGCCACGCTGTGGCGGCTGGCCAGCGACTGGTACGCCGGGCGCATGGAATCCGGGTACACCCGGCGCGATCCGGCCTCGGCCACGGCCTATTTCGCCCAGGTGGGACTGCACGGGCAGTTCTGGGGTTTACCCGGATGATTCCGGCGCCGGTGTCCTACCAAAGGAGGACACCGGCCGCGACCATAGGCCGATGTCACCGGCCCTGCGAACCCCGCAGAATCGGGGCCGTAAGAAATCTGTTGGGAAACTCTAAGCGCCAACAGATTTGATGCCCAGGTAGGGATGTGACGCTGATGGTCGCAGATTGACCCAGAACGGAGAAGACAGTGCCCACGACGTTTCCGAGTTCCGTCACCGAGGCCACTTCGGATACGGTTCAGGACTGCCGCCGACGTGGGTGGACCGTCGCCGAAACGGTCAATGGTGTCTGCCTGATCACCGACAAGCAGATATCGGCCATCGAACTCACCGGCACACTGGCCGCCACCGTGCGCCGGTTCCTGCGGGCGAACAATCTGTCCGGTCCGGTGATCGAGATTCCGGGCGCGCAGCGCCGCGAGATCCATCTGGTCGTCGGCGCCGCCAAGGCCGCGAAGGCGATCGGCGCGTTGCGCGCGGTCGGCGCGATCGTGCACACCAGCGGTGCGAGCATCCCGTTGCCGCCGACCCGGCTCTCGGCCGGTGCGGCCTGCTGGGGAATCTCCCCGGCCGAGGCCCGCTGGGTGCCGCCGGTTGTCGCCATCGCCGCCGCCGTGCGCGCCGCCGAAACCGGCCGCAAGCCGCACCTCAACGGTGTGGCCTGCTGAGATCTCGATCCGCGCCGCCGGAAATCGGCTCGCGGACAACGACCTTGCGCGCCTATTCGGCAGGACGCGGCCGAGCAGATCCGGGGAGAGATATCGGATTGCCCGAACCGACTGTGCGCGCCCTGCCCTCGAATACCGCTACGCCCGCGATACCGACTGCGGCCTCGGTATCGCGCCTCGATGCTCGAGACACGGTGTCGGCGACGGCGAGATTCACCTCGTCGGATGTCAGGCACAGGTACGTCACCGCCGCCACAGGGCGATGCCGAGCGCGAGGCACTTTGCTCCCCAACGCTTCATCAGCCACGGGGAGGCGAGCGCACCCGCACCGAACGGTGTCCTGACCGACGAGCCCCACTGAAGCTGGTGCCCGTCACAACCTGCCGCCCGTACGCATCACAGGCACCGGCGGGCGTGTGAATGCGACTCGGCCACACTGGTGCTCATGTGGCGCGTGTGACGAGATGGCAAACCGGTAGCGCCGCGCAGCGGAACCGATCCTCGACCTTCTCGAGACGCCAGATTGCGTACGACTGAGTGCGTTCGACGTGGGTCAACCAATTCTGCGCCGAAAGTGCGCGGCCTTTTCCACCGCCGATACGGCAATTGGCCGCGTTTGCCCGGAGGCTGCTAGCTGAGCACCGGACACGCCGTAGTCAGTGCCGCCGTAAATACAAGAGCCCCTCGTCGGCCGAGCCGCGCCACGAACATGCACGCCGCCAGCTACTGGACGGTCGGATATGGCTAATATTCCCCGATTTGCGGCAATAGTGCTGCGAGAACCGGATCGCGCTGCGGACCGCTACGCAGAGGGGGTATGATCCCACGATGATCGAAACATGTTACGGTCAAACGCATTTGGCGTACCGCTCGGTTTCGTACAGGCGTATCGATGATTGCGCCGACCGGGGAGCAGCCACCGAGGTTCTAAACGCGTAAGGCCGTAACTGCCTGTGGATAAATGGGATCCATCCACTTTGTAGCGTTCCAGTAGCAATATGCTTCGACCCTTATTACCGGTAGTGGGCCGACGATCTGGATACGGTCGCATACACAGGCGTGAAAGACCGTGCAGTTGACCAGATCTCACCGTTGACGTGTTATTCGTTCTTGGGAGCTACTTTCTTGGCCATGTCCCTGCATTCGCCGGAGTTCGCAGCCGATCCGCACGCCGCATACGACGATATGCGGCGCAGTCACGGTCCGCTCGTTCCGGTGGAGATAACCGTCGATGTGCCCGCGACGCTCGTGATCGGCTACCGCGAAGCACTGAACATCCTGAGTGATCCCGACCACTTCCCGGCGGACCCGCGGGCCTGGCAGGCCACCGTTCCGAAGCACTGCCCGGTCCTACCGATGATGGAGTGGGGGCCCACCGGGTCGAAGACGGTGGGCGAGGACCACTCCCGTCATCGGGCCGCCTATACGGCCAGCCTCGAAAAAGTCGATCTGTACGCCCTACGCCACGCGGTCGAAGCCATCGCGGTGCCACTGATCAACAGCTTTTGCGAGACCGGTTCCGCGGATCTGCTTGGCGAGTATGCCGTCCCGCTCACCGTGCGGGTGCTCAACGATCTCCTCGGGCTCTCGCCGGAGGCCGGGCAGGAAGCATTTGCGGCCTTGGTGGCACTGCGTGACGCCTCGGATGCGGCCTCGACCGAGCACGGCGAACAGCGGTTCACAGCGGCGATATCGGATGTCGTGGCGGCCAAGCGCGCGGCGCCTGGTGCGGACGTAATTTCCTGGCTGATCGGACATTCCGCCCGATTCGACGACGCGGAGATCGTGGCGCAGACGGCGGTGTTGTACTCGACGGGTACCGAACCGACGTGGAACCTCATCGTCAACGCACTGCTGTTGATGGTGACCAATGACCAGTTCCACGACGAGCTCCTAGGTGGTGCGCTGTCCATCCGCGATGCGATCGACGAAGTACTGTTCACCGATCCACCGCTGGCGAACTTTTGTTCGCGCTTTCCACGGCAGCCACAGATAATCGGGGGTTCGTGGTTGCCGGTCCACCAGCCCGTTGTTATCAGTTTGGCGGCGTGCAACAACGATCCCGCGGTCGGTGGCGACCGGACCGGCAACCGTTCGCATCTGGCGTGGGGCGCCGGGCCGCGTTCGTGCCCAGCCCAGTCGGTGGCCATGGTCATTGTGCAAGAAGCGCTCGACCAACTGCTCGACGTGCTACCCGATATCGAATTGGCCGTGCCCGCCGACCAGTTGCAGTGGCGGCTGGGCGCCTTTCACCGTGCGCCGACCGCGGTGCCGGTGATCTTCCCTCCAGCACCACCGCTCACTTTCGTATAGCGAGAATCCCCGGCTGAATTCATCGCGAAATTCCGGCCGAGGACCTATCGTTGGCCGACGACGGCCTGTCCCACCCGCGCCAGCCCTTCCTCATCGACGAGGTATGGCTGTCCGCGAATCAGCTGGTCACTGTCAGCATGGTGCCCTGCCGGAACTGCGGCTGGCTGCGCCCCCGAAGCAACCGGTGTTGCGGCCGGGACGGTGGGGTGCGAGCCAATGGCGGCATAGGACGGCCTCGGTGAGCGAGACGCCTGCGAGTTGCCCTCGCAGGCACTCGTTATGATCACGTTTCTCTGCCCGCTGTCGACTCATGAACAGGAATGCCCATGGCACGCAAGGTCGTTGTGACGCTGGTCGATGACTACGATGGCAAGTCCCCCGCCGAGGAAACAGTGGCCTTCGCACTGGACGGCGTCGAATACCAGATTGATCTGTCCACGGACAATGCCAGCCAGCTGCGCGGCGTCTTCGACAACTGGACACTGAACGCCCGCAGAACCGGTCGCGCACCGCGGGGTCGGGGCCTGGCCTCCCGCTCGGCGAACGACCGCGCACGCACCGCCGCCATCCGCGACTGGGCACGCAAGAAGGGCCTTACCGTCTCGGCACGCGGACGGATTTCGGCCGAGGTGGCCAATGCGTACGAGAAGGCCAACGCCTAACCCGGCCATCGGAATTGCGCGCCCGTACCGGCGCAGGAAATTCGGCGCCATTACGGCGCGGCTCCCCACCGCCGCGGACTTGGTTGGCTAAGCTTGCTGCGCTGTGCGACGTGGCGGCGTCCGCACAGCGAACGGGGAAGGGAACCCGCTCGGCGATACTCCGCGTATCGCCGAGCGGGCTCGCAAAGTCCACGACGCCGTCAACTGGCCACACTGCCTCCCAATGCACCGGTCTGGTAACCGAGTTCGCGGCAGGCGTTGCCCTCCGCCCACCGCCGCCATGGCCGCGACAGGTCCAACGGCGAACGGCGCCACAACCTTCGATGCACCGTCGGTCGTATGCTTCTTCGTTGCAACCGTTTCGATCGCGACGTCGGGACCGGTGCCGCCTGATGCCGTCGAAGTAGTGGCCGCCCGCTGGTCGCTATGAGCTGTCGGGGCCGTCATGAACTGCGCACCTTCGGCCGCGGCAGAGCCAGGGTGAGTACCGTCAAAGCGAACGCGATCGGTTTCCGTGCACATCGAATTCGCGTCCGACTGATCGCAATCCTGTTCGGCGGATGGGCGATACGGTTGGCTTCGGTAAATGAGTTCTGCACGACGTCGGCCGCTGAAGACGGTCACCGGAGTCAGCGGCGCGGTGAGCGTATATGCGGCCGCCATCGATGCGAAGGAATCGACGGTGACCTCCGCCATCGAGATCGCGAAGATCGCCGAGGCCAATAGGTTCGACGCATTGTTCGCCGCCGATCTGCTCAGCTTCGGCGCGCAGGGCGCGATCGGCGCGCAGGAGCCGCTGATCTTCCTGTCCGCATTGAGCGCGGTGACCACACACGTCGGCCTGATCGCCACGGTGACCAGCACCTTTCATCATCCCTACAACCTCGCCCGGCTCTTCGGAACGCTCGACCATGTGAGCAACGGCCGCGCCGCGTGGAACGTCGTGACGTCATCGGTGGGTGAAGAGAATTACGGTGACCAGGACCTGCCGAGCCCGGAGGATCGGTATGCGCGCGCGACCGAAGCGCTCGAGGTGGTCAATGCACTGTTCGACAGCTGGGAGCCGGGGGCACTGACCCCCGACGGGCACGGTGGCGCGATCCTCGACGCGACCAAGGTGCACCCGATCGAGCATGCGGGGCAGTACTTCACGGTGCGGGGCCCGCTCAATATTCCACCGCTGCCGCAGCGGCGCCCGGTCCAGTTCCAGGCGGGTCAATCGGCAGGCGGTATCGAGCTCGGCGCCCGCTTCGCCGAGGTAGTCTTCACCTCGCTGCCGACGCTCGAGGACGCGGTCACCTACACGAAGTGGGTCCGTGCCCGCGCGACAGAGCTCGGCCGCGCACCCGGATTGCCACTGATCATGAGCTCGCTGCACGCGACATACGGAGCAACCGAGGAGCAGGTTCGCCAGCTGGTCCGCGAGGAAGCCGAAGCCACCGATTTCGACGCAGGCCGAATCCGCCTGGCCGATATGCTGGGCGGCGGCGTCGACCTCTCCGAACTACCGCTGGACCAACCGATACCGCAAACCGTACTGCCGGAACTGAATTCGGTGAATCGCCGCCGCGGCCGGGTGGAGATCTTCACCAAACTCGCGGCGTCTGGCCGCACACTGCGCGAGCTCATCATCGCCGCCAAGGACACCGGCCACTGGGCCGCCGCCGGAACTCCGGAACAACTCGCCGACGCCATCGAAGAGCGCTATCGCGCGGGCGTCCTCGATGTCATCTCACTGGGCGGACTGGCCGATCCCCGAACCCGCGACTTCGTCACCAACGGACTCCTGCCCGAACTACGCCGTCGTGGCATCGCCGGCAACGACTACGTCGGCAACACATTCCGCGAGAACCTCGAACTCCCACCACTACCCGCGCGCTGACCGCCGCGGTGCGCCGTGATGGGATCGACAACATCCGCCGATCACCGGCCAACCCCTGCACTCGGGTGGCGGACTGCCCCGAGTCCAACCCTGGCCGGGGTAGCCTGGCAATAACCGCACAATTCCACGATTGACGCCGAAAGGCCCGATCCGATGAATGACAGCACACCGGACTGGCGGCGGGAGGGAGTGCGGGTCGTCCCCGGCGACCGCCTCGACCCCAATACCGCACAGACGCCCGGCATGTATCGCGAAGCCGCGATCAGCAATGCCATGGTGGGCGCTCAGAAGATCTGGGCGGGCACCGTGCGGATAGATCCCGGTGCGAAGACCGGCGCGCACCACCACGGCCCGCTAGAGAGCGTGATCTACGTGGTCGCCGGGCGCGCCCGCATGCGCTGGGGCGACCAGCTGGAGTTCATGGCCGAAGCGGGTCCCGGTGACTTCATCTACGTCCCGCCGTTCGTACCGCATCAGGAACTCAATGCCGACGACGATGAGCCCCTGAGCTGCGTGGTGATCCGCAGCGATCAGGAGCCGATCGTCATAAATCTGGACATTCCGATAGCGGAGAACCCCGAATCGGTCCCGTGGATCGACCCGCACCACCCGGCTCGGTAAGCACCCGGATTATCAAGAGCTGCAACGGAACTCAGGCGTTGGCCGATACCGCCGACCGCACGTCCGGGAGACCGAGGTTAGCGCGCAACGTGGTTCCGGTGTATTCGGTGCGCAGCGCGCCGCGGTCCTGTAGCAGCGGCACCACCTTGTCGACGAATTCGTCGAGACCCCACGGGACCAGGTGCGAGCCGAGGATGAAGCCGTCGGAGCCGTCGTTCTGGACGAACGTATCGATCTGCTCGGCGACCTGGGCGGGGGTTCCGACCAGGGGGCCGCGCTCGAACTGGTCGATCACCACCTCGCGCAGGGTGAGTTTCTTCGCCTCGGCGACCTGACGCAGGCGCTCGACCGTGGCGAAGCGGTCCTGGTGCACGAAGGCGCGTCCCTGAATGATCGGTGCGGCATCGGGGTCCGGATCGATGTCCGGTACCGGGCCCTCCGGGTCGTAGCCCGACAGGTCACGGTTCCAGATCTGCTCCAGCAGGATCAGCGCGGTCTGCCCCGTGACCTGCTCATTGCGGATCGCATGGAATTTCTCGGTCGCCTCGGCCTCGGTATCGCCGAGCACGAAACTCGCCGATGGCAGGATCTTGATGTCCTCGGCCGCCCGTCCGGCCGCGACTGCGCGCGCCTTGATATCTCGGTAGAAGTCCGCCGCCTCGGGCAGCTTGCCGTACGGGGAGAAGATGGCATCGGCATTGGCCGCGGCGAATGCGCGCCCCTGCGGTGACACACCGGCCTGCAGGATCACCGGCCGACCTTGCGGGCTGCGTGGCACGGTGAACCGGCCGGAGATGTCGAATTGGCTGCCGTGGAAGGCGAATGCCCCGGCATCCGAGCGGGCCAGGAACCGGCCGGAATCCTTGTCGGCGACGAGATCGGCGGCATCCCAGGAATCCCACAGGGCGCGAACGGCATTCAGCGTCTCCTCGGCCCGTGCATAGCGGTCGGCCGGATCGAGGTATCCGCCGCGCCGGAAGTTCTGGCCGGTGAAGGCGTCGAAGGAGGTCACCACGTTCCACGCGGCGCGACCGTCGGATAGGTGATCCAGGCTCGCCAGCTGGCGGGCCAGCTCGTAGGGCTCGTTGAAGGTCGCGTTGATCGAGTCCCATACCTAGTGGCCAGGCGGGGTTCGGGGCGCACGATTCCGCCCTGGCGTTGGCGCCCGTCAACGGTTGAGATCAGCTCGAGCGCTGGGAAATACCCTGTGCGCGAGCGGATTCGAAGGCCGCCACCGGATATGAATTGCGATGAGCGCAACCGGTCCCAGCGGTCGTGTGCCTCGCTAAGGTTCTCCGGTCGGACCCTGTTGCGGAGGAATGCGCGATGACCACCGAGTCGACCATCGACATCGATACCTCACTGCACCCGCTCGACGACCCGGTGCGGGCGTCGCTGTGGGGCGAGCACCACCGGTTCGCCAGCTGGGTGGGCCGCATCGGCCGCTACGACCCGGAAGTCGCCAGATTCGTCGGGCATCCGCCGGTGCTCGACGATCAGGATTGGGCCGATCTGGCCACCCTGCTCGGCCCGGGTGGCAGCACCGCGCTGCGCGGCTACGGCCACGTGCCGCCGGAGGGCTGGACGGTGCTGAACGAATTCGGCTCGGTGCAAATGGACGGCACTGCGCTACGCGTCGCACACGACCCGGAACTCGACGTACTTACCGCGGCGGATGTGCCCGAAATCCTCGACCTGATCGCCCGCACCGAACCGGGCCCATACGCGCCGCGCACCATCGAAATGGGCACCTACCTTGGCCTGCGAGTGGACGGCCGACTTGTGGCGATGGCAGGTGAACGCCTGCATCCGCCGGGCTGGACCGAGATCAGCGCGGTCTGCACCGATGCCGAATTCCGCGGCCGCGGCTTCGCCTCACGCCTGATCCGCGCGGTTGGCGCTGGCATCCGTGCCCGCGGCGAGACACCGTTCCTGCATGCCGTCGCCCATAATGCGACAGCGATCAGTTTGTATGAAACGCTCGGATTCACCCTGCGCAAACGCTCGCCGCTGACGATCGTGCAAGCGCCACCAACCATCGGCCCGATTACGAACTAGCCGTCAGGAACCTGTGCCGCATTCGTTCGGGGCGGGTTCGCCGCGCAGTCGTCCGTCGAGCCAGTCGATCTCGCCGGGGAAGCCGGTGAACAGGGCGATGATGTGCTCGCCGGGCTCGGTGCGGTGTACCGCGGGGACGCCGCGGGCGCATTGGTCGCGGTAGAGGTTGTAGCCGTTCTCGAAGGGGATCCAGAAGTCGGTGGCGGCGTGGTAAATGTAAAGCGGGACACCGGATTTCCGGTTTGTCAGGTCGGTCCGCGCGAAGACCGCGTCGGCGACATCACTGTCGAGTGGGTCGGCGATATCGGCCGCGACCTCGATCGGGATGCCGACCACGCCGAGCGGGCCGTTGCTGTCACCGCAGGTGTCCTTGATCGGCGAGGATGCCACCCACTGTGCCAAGTGATTCATATGCTCGAGAATCTCCGGGTATTCGCGGCCCATCGCCAGCGCGACGGCCAACAGAATGCCGGATTCGGAGCTGCCATCGAAGCGCTGCGCGACCATTCGATAGTCGGTCACCAGTCCCCCCATGGCCGCTCCGACCATCACACCGCCCAGTTCCGGTGCATACTCGTCGAGCAGCATCGCGGCCGCATACGATGCGATCGCGCCGCCGGAATACCCGCCAACGGCGAAACGGCTGCCCTCGAACTCCGCTGGAAACAGATTGCGCACCGCCCGAATGGTATCGAGCACCACATGCCCGGCGACGTTCGGTTCCGCATACGCCATCCACGGACCTTCGTGATCGGGAATGAGCACCGCATAGCCACGGCTGAGCGCCCAAGCGGTGGTCGGCGGGAACAGATCATCCCCAAACAAATTGTTGCGCAACCCGTGCGCCATCGCATAGCTCGTCGTGCAGTTGAGCCCGAGCGAATTGATCGGCAATGCACTCACCAGCACCGGCTGCTCCCCTGGACCGGTCCACGCGGCGGCGGGAATGATCAATGTCGCGGTACCGAAGGACGGCCTGCCCGAGGCGTCCGTCGTCCGGAACTTCAGCAGCACCGCCCGGCTGATCGGCTCCGTAACAAGCAGCGCGGAAGTCGCGGTCACATCACGCCATTCGACGATATCGCCAGGGGCGAGCGCGTCGAGACCACTCGGCCATTCGTCGAAGATCGGATCCCCAGACGGCGCGGACCGCACCGCCTGCCACAATGCGGCGAGTTCGGCGGGCAATGCGCGCGTCGGCGGTGATGGCGCCGGCGCGAACGATGGGGCCGGAATGGTGGCATCGATCCACTGCTGTAGCTCGGACGGCACCGAACCAGCTGGCTGCGTCGGCGGTTGCGGGTGTTCGGAAATACCGGGGCCCGCTGATGCGGGCACCGGGCCGACCAATAGTGAGCAGCCCACCATGGCCGCAACGACGACAACCGCTCGGAGTTTCGACATTTCGATCTGCTCCTCCGGAATCCGAGGCCGCCCCCCGAGCGGCCAGACTATGTCGCACCGGAACCGCACTCAGCGCGGTTCGAACTTCTCACGATCGAGGCTGTCTTCGGTGTGGCTCCGGCACAAAGCCGAAACCCACGGGTACGCAGGCGATAAGATGAGCGCGGCTCGGCTATTGTAACCGCAGGTAGGAGGGGCCGAAGGCGGTCGGTCAGCGCCGTCCATCCCAGGATCGCGCGAAGGCAACCCGCCAGCACATTCTTGTCGACATGCACCGGGTGTCCCGGGCCGCAAACCCCGATCGAAACCCTCCGTCCCGCATACGTCGACCGAACGTAGGTTGGCCGCACAGATCAGCCACGTCCGTACGTCCCGGTCAACTTGCCTCGGGCGATAAAACCAGGCGTCGCGGGGGCCGATCGGTCGGTATCCGATCCCGTGAGTTCCAGACCCCGGTCATTGATCGTGAGTAGTCTTTGGATCGTCGATCAATGCTTTGGAGCCCAGTCGCCCTCGTGGAGCGGGAATCCCCATGGTCACCCATCGCAGGAATCCAATTGTCGCGGTCGTGGCGGTCGCCGCGTCGATCGCACTGTTGATCGCGGCATGCACGTCCGATCGGTCCAAACCATCGGGCGGTGGCAATGCTGGCCCCAATGCCGCCCCGGTCGCCTATCGGGAGCCGGTCGAACTCGCGAGCAAGGACGGCGTGCTGGAAGTGCGACTGTCGGCGCACCAGGGCACCGTTGCCCTCGACACGGTTTCGAAACCGGTCGCGAACTTCCTGGTCTTCGGTTACGAACTGATCAGAGGCACCGCCTCGGACGGATCGACCAAGGGCGACAACGGCTATCCGGCCCCGACACTGCACGTCGAACCGGGTGAGCGTTTGATCGTGCACTTCGACAACGATCTGCGCGATCTGACGATCAGGGACTATTACAACCCCGCTTTCACCCCGGCCGGTGGGGATGTACCGATCTACCCGCCCGCCCTCACCTCCTCGCCGCTGAACCTGCACACCCACGGGCTGCACGTGAGCCCCAATGGCAACGCCGACAACGTCCTGCTCGATATCCCGGCGGGCAAGGGCAATGTCTACGACTTCGCGGTACCGCAGAGCATGCCGAACGGCCTGTACTGGTACCACAGCCATCGCCATACGGTCACGGCTCAGCAGACCTACAAGGGCCTGGCGGGTCTACTGGAAATCGGACGACCCGACGGCAATCTGCCGCTGGTGACGCGCAACAACATTCCGATCCGCACCATGGCACTGCAGTACAACTTCGTCTTCGACCGCAAGGGCACCGGCCACGAGTTGAACGATCCGAACTGGCCGCAATTTGTGAGCACGCTGCGGCCACCGGAGGGAACACAACTCGCCGACGGCACGTACCGGCCGAGTCTGGCCCCGGTGAACTTCGCGCAGACGACCATCGGGTCCCGATATGTCACCAACTGGCATACCGGGCCGCTATCGCCCGCCAACCATCGTGGGCAGAACCAATTCGTACCGACCAACCTGCAGAGCTTCACCAGCGATCCGACGACCCAGCCGCCCATCTCGATCCCGGCCGACCCGAACCTGCCGGACAACCAGCGCGATGTGCAGTTCACGATCAACGGACAGTTCCAGCCCGCGCTGCGGCTGAAGCCGGGGCAGACCGAGATCTGGGTCCTGGCCAATATCAGCGACTTCGCCTACATGCCGGTCACGCTCACCGAGACGGCAACGGGCAGCCATCCGAAATTCGCGATCGTCGGCCAGGACGGCGTCCCCTTCCCCGAGGTCCACCTGCCGGTCGACGGCGACGGCACCCGTCTGGTCATACCGCCCGCGTCGCGGTACGCGATCGCGGTGACGATGCCGAAGACCGGCGGTCTCATCCTCGAGATGCCCCCTGCGCCGGGAGCCCACCCCGTCACGAATCCCGGTGTGCTCTATACGAATAACGGCACCGACAACCCACCCGCCGTCTTGGGAACGATCACCGTAGACCCCTCGGTCATCAGCTATGAAGACGGCTTCTTCACCTTCCCCATTCAGAAGCTGCTCCAGGTGCGGCCCGACGAGGGCACCGGACAGACCACGCCGTTCGTGCCCGGCCAGCAGCTCGACGCGTACACCTCCTTCGTCGACGCCTCGGTCGGTACCCCCGATGTGCGCCGAAAGCTCACCGTCACAGGCGGATTCGGCAATGACAAGGCCAGCAGCAGCGATCCCAAAGCGTTCACCTACGAGTTCGACGACAACACTTTCCCGAATATCCCGCTGCTGCAGCCGCGACTCGACTCGGTCGAGGAGTGGCTGTTCACGAACCTGAACAACGACGAGCACCCGATGCACATCCACGTGAACGATATGCAGGTGATGGAGATCGTCGATCCGGTGGCGAATTCCAGGACCGGCGTGCAGATGTGGGGTGAGGACAACGTCAATGTGCCCGCCCCCGTGACCGACGAGTACGAGAATCCGCTCGTGCCCGCTTCGGTGACATTGCGTATGCGGTTCACCGAGTACACCGGCACCTTCGTGATCCACTGCCATCGCCTCAATCACGAAGACAATGGCCTGATGGCGCTCGTCAATGTCATCCCCGCGGTATCGACCTACGCGGTAGCGATCGCGGGTTCCCCCGGCACGCCCGCAACCGTGCGGGTCTACGACGGCAATGGCGACCGGCCGGTCGCGACGGTCACGCCGTTCCCGTCATTCGAGGGCACACCGACGGTTGCCATGGCCGATGTCAACGGCGACGGAGTGCTCGACCTCGTCGCCGGTACCGGTGCGGGAGTGGCCTCGGAAGTAGTGGCCTACAACGGCGCTGGCGCCGCACCCTTCAGCGCCGAACTGACTCGCTTCGCACCGTTCGGGCCCGACTTCCGCGGCGGCGTCAATGTCGCGGGCGCCGATATCGACGGCAATGCGTCGGCCGACAACATCATCGTCGGCTCGGGTCCCGGCATCGAATCCCGGGTGAAGATCTTCTCCTCGACCTTGCCCGGAGGGCGCGACAAAGCGCCCGAGCAGTTTTCGAGTTTCACACCGTATCCCGGATCGACGACCGGAGTCGCCATCGCGACCGGGATGGTCGACAGCGCCTCCGGCCGGGCCAGCATTGTGACGGCGCCGGGGCCGGGAGACGCCCCGCGGGTGAAGACCTTTCGCTATGACCTGTACCCGCCGACCGCCGCGGCGCAAAGCACGCCGGACGCCGGATACTCCGGCGATCCGATGATGACCTCGGAATTCCTGGCCTTCGACCAGAGCTACCGAGACAGTGTCTCGCTCTCGACGGGATGGGTGGCCGGTGCCGAGGGCGGGGCGCAGAGCATTGTCACCGGCATGCTCGGCGGCGCGGGCACGGTGCGCGTGTGGTCGAGCGGCTCGCGTCTCGACGGGCAGCCCGCGATGTACACCGAGAGCCCGAACCACCACGCGGGCCCGATCGCGTTCCGCGAGGTCACATCGTTCGTCCCGTTCGCCGACGGACCTGCTGGTATCGGGGTGCGGGTGGGGACAACCAGCACGACCTCCGGTGCTGATCTGCTCGTCAGTGGGCAGGCGGGCACCGGGGCCGAGGTCCGCAAGTTCGGACTCGGCCGCGCCGACCCGTCGGCCACAACCCTGACATCGACGCTATTGACCGCGATTCCCGCACCGACCGGACCCGCGCCGCTCGGCGGCCGATAGCCGGGTCAGGGCAATGTCCAGAGTTGGGTTGTCACCACGTAGAAAATGACAGCCCACACCAGCATGACGGCAGCGACGATAACGATGCCCTCGCGGTTCGTCTTGGCGGCGGGAGCATCCGGAGGCGGCCATAGCCACCGCCGCAGCAACCGGTTCACGTAATACGGCATCGTCAAGAAACTCATCACGAAGCTGGACAGTAGATTGCCGATGAGCAACCCCAGCCACAGCGGCATGTGCAACGGTGACAATGCGAGGGTGAGCAGCACGACCGTCGGGTAGAGGCCGACCCACACCGCGACGGCGGTCTTGGTATCGGACGGCGCCGGAGTGTCACGTCCGTTCTCGTCGAAGGCGAACCAGCTGCCGAACGAGTTCTCGATGGTGCGCAATTCGAAGTCGCTGAACTTCTCGCCCTCGGCGAGAAGTTCCTGGCGCCGCTTCGAGGTGAGCCAGGTGGCCAGATTCGCCGCGGTATCGAAGCGGTAGAGCGCGGTCCACTCGTCCTGCACACCGTCGATGGGGCGGAAGAGCTCGGTACCGCGAAAGCCTGCGAACTTCGCCTCCTCCCGGCTCAGATGTGCCTGCCACGCAAGGAAATCCGCGACGCTGTCGGGTGCAACGCGATGGGTGACGACCACCGTCACGAGGGGATCGACGGGCCGCGCACCGCCACCGATGACCTGCTGAGTGGCGGGACCGTCGAAGTATTGCTGGCCGCGGTCCAGGAATTCCTGGCGGGTGGCGCTGTTTATCCAGTCCTGTAGATGACCGACCGAGTCGAAGCGGTAGACCACGATCCACTCCGGCTGCACTGCAGTGGGAGCGGCGATCTCCGCGCCGAGGAATCCGACGTGACCCGAGGCTGCCGCATTCAGGTCCTCCTGCCAGATCCGGAAATCTTTCTCGAAACCCGGGCGCACCCGCTGGCCGATAATGACCGTCGCCGCACTGCCGCTACCTTTCCCGGCGTCCATCGCCCCCTCCTCACGGATCGGCTCGCGTCGGAACCGGCGCGTTCGCAATGAGTCGCCGGTAGATGCGCTCGGGAGTCAGTGGCAGCGCGCGGTATCGGATCCCCGTCGCGTTCTCCAGCGCATTGGCCAGCGCGGGCGCGACCGGGTTGACGCAGCACTCCGCTATCCCTTTCGAGTGCATCGGCCCGACCGAATCGGCGGAGTCGACCATGAGTACTTCGGTGCGGGGAATATCGGCGTAGGTCGGGATGCGGTAGTTGCGCAGATTCGGGTTGACCATGACGCCGTTCGCGTCGACGTGGAAGTTCTCGGTCAGCGCGAAACCGATGCCCTGCGCGACGCCGCCCTCGATCTGGCCCCGCACCTGGGCCGGGTTGATGAGGACACCGGCATCGGTGGCGTGCACGCTGTAGAGGATGCGGATCTCACCGGTCATCCGGTGCACCGCGATGCGAAATCCGTGGGAGTTGAAGACGACGCTGCGCGGCGATCCGAATGCCTTGCGCGCCTCCGTCAATCGAATGCCGCGCCGGTGTGCCACATCGATCAGCTCCGATAGTGATAGGTGGCGCTCACCACAGATGACCCCGGTGTCGTCGATCGCGCACGAAGCGATATCGACGCCCATATGTGCGGCCGCCACAAACACGATGCGATAGCGTAAGGCGTCAGCGGCCCGCAGCACCGCGTTCCCGGCGACGAATAGTCCGGCGCTGGCGAATGCGCCGGTATCGAATCCGGTTCGGTCGGTATCGGATTGCACCAGACGCACCCGTGACGGCGTGGTGCCGAGTTGATCGGCCGCGATCTGCACATGTGCGGTCGGGGTGCCCTCGCCGAATTCGACTGTGCCAATGGCGAGTTCGTAGATGCCATCGTCGCCGAGGGTCAGCCAGGCCTCGGCGAGGTGGTCGGTCGGTGGCGCGGTCTCGTGCAGTGAACTGGCGGTGCCGATGCCGATGAGCCACCCGTCGCCCGGTGGCAGTTCGGCGGTATTGCGCCGCAGCGCGTCGTCGACGAGATCAATGCAGCGCCCGAGGCCCTCCTCGCGGAACATGACATCGTCCGGGCCGTCGTCGAATGCCACGAGCGCATCACCGGGGCGCACGATATTGCGCCGCCGCAGCTCGAGCGGATCCATATCGAGTGCGACCGCCAGCTCGTGCATGGCGGATTCCATTGCGAACGCGGGCTGGGTCATGCCGTAGCCGCGCAGCGCACCGCTGGGCACGGTGTTCGTGTAGACCGAATAGCCGTCGAATTTCTTGTTGGGGCAGCGATAGATCGCGACGGCGGCGCCACCGGCGAACAGTGTTTCGCCGCCGTGGTTTCCATATGCACCGGTATTCGACACATTGCGGACCTGGATCGCGGTCAGCGTGCCGTCGGCGCGCGCGCCGAGCTTGACCGTCATCGACATCGGATGCCGCGGCGACGCCGTCGTGAACTCCTCTTCGCGGGTGAACTCGAAACACACCGGCCGACCGGTGTCCAATGCGGCGAGTGCGGCCAGATCCTCGGTGATGACCTCCTGCTTACCGCCGAACGCGCCACCGACCCGCCGACAGAACACGCGGAGCTGATCGGGACGCAGGTCGAACAGATAACCGAGCTTGTCCTTGGCGATCGACGGGGATTGGGAGCTGGTCCGAACGTGCAGTCGGCCGTCTTCGAGCCAGGCGATCGATCCATGCGTCTCGAGATGCGCATGCTGTACGCGCGGCGAAGAGTAGGTGCCCTCGTGGATCACATCGGCCTCGGCGAATCCCGCCTCGACAGCACCGACGTGCCCGTGGATCTCGAGCAGAATATTGTGCTCGGGATCCCGCACGAACGGGTCGTGCGAGCCGTGCAGCTGGGGCGCACCGTCGGCCATCGCCGCTTCTGGATCGAAAACCGCGGGCAGCACCTCGTATTCGACGATCACCGCGCGACAACCCGCTTCCGCCGCCCCGACGGTGTCGGCAACGACCGCGACCACCCGCTGACCGACAAAGCGCACCACATTGTCGAGGATGTAGGTGTCGCTGGGATCGACCAGGTGATCGGTGTGGATCGCGGTCGTGAACCGCTTGCGCGGCACGTCCTCCCAGGTGTACACGCGATGCACACCCGCAACCGCAAGCGCCGCGGTGGTGTCGATCGATACGATGCGGGCATGGGCGTGCGGCGAGCGCAGCACCTTCAGATGCAACATGCCCTCGATCGCGGTGTCCATGGTGAATTCCGCACGCCCGGTTACCACCTCGGTGCCGGCCGGCGCGCCGACGCTGGTGCCGACGGCTCGGCCCGGCAGTGCGACCTCGATCCCGACGACACCGCGCACCGCGTCTTCGATCGCCCGGTAGCCGGTACAGCGGCAGAGATTTCCCTTCAGCGCACGCGCCAGATCTTGTTTCTGGGCGTCGGTGAGCGCCACGCTGGTCATGATCATGCCCGCGGTGCAGAAGCCGCACTGGAAGCCGGGAGCGTCGCGGAACTGCCGCTGCATCGGATGCAGATTCGCAGGCGAGCCGAGACCCTCGATCGTGGTGACCGCACGTCCCTCGGCGCGGAATGCGGGCGTGATGCAACTGTGCACGGGATGCCCGTCCAGCCAGACCGTGCAGGCGCCGCAATCGCCTGCATCGCACCCCTTCTTGACACCGTGCATGCCGAGCGAGCGCAGGAATGTGCGCAGACATTGACCGGGATTCGGCTCGTCTTCGAAGGTGTTTCCGTTCACGGTGTACGTCATGCGGAGCCGCCTTCGGTGAGCTCGACGCGGATCTCCTCGGCGAAGTGCCTCGCCAGGTGGTGCCGGTGATCGGGGGTGCCGTTCGCATCGCCGAACCACAGGTCATCGGGTAGGGCGTCGATGCGCTGCCGCAGCGCCTCGGCGTCGGGCATGCTGTCGAATGCCAAGCGCACCGGACGGGTGGTGCCCGCGGTGATGGTAAGCAGGAGGTCCGCGGTTCCCGGCGACCGGGTGGCGATCATGAACAGCGTCGAGCGGCCCAGCCGCGTCAGAGAGAAGCGCCGGTACGCGTAACGCTTGCGCAGCGCGACGACCGGAATATCGACGCGCCGCAGGATCTCGCCCGGCGCGAGGACATTGCGGTGGTCGCCGATGACAAAGTCGGCGGCATCGATCGTGCGTTCGCCACCATCGGCAGCCCACAGGGTGTACGTGGCTTCGAGCGCGACCGTCAGTGTGATCATCGGGCCCGCGGGCAGCGACATGCAGATATTGCCGCCCACTGTCGCCGCGTTCCAGACCTTGAACGAGGACAGGAACGCCTCGCAGCAGGTGCGGAACAGCGCGCCGGCGGGCCGGTCACTCGGCGGCGCAAAGGCATTCAGCTCGGCGATGGTGCATGTCGCGCCGATCTCGAGGCCGTCGGCACTGGGCACCAGGCTGTCCCAGCCGAGTGCGGTGAGATCGATCAGACGGCGCAGTTCCGGCTGCTCGGTCGAGAACAACCACGTTCCTCCGGCCAGCCACGCGTCACCGTCGCGCCAGTCCGCGCCCGGTCGGTCGGCGGGTCGCCGAACGATATCGGTGATCGTATTGAGATCCATAGCGCCGCTCCTTCGGAGAAGGTGCCGTGCTGCCGATCGCCCGCCGAGTTCGTCGCGCCACGAATCCGCCCGCTCGGGGGCATCGCCGTTCATGTACTCGCTTGCCCGTCAACGTACCCGACTCGACGAGGGCCATGGCGCTGATCAGCCCATATGCCTACAATCCCAGCCCCTGTGCCAGTACCGGCCAGGACGCCCTCAGTTCATCACCCCAGTAGCCCCAGGAATGAGTGCCGTACGGACGCAGCTCAACGGTCGCGGGGATATCCAGATCCGCCAACCGGGCGGCCATATTGCGTGTGCACTGCTCCACCGCGGCCTCGATGACGCCGCCGACCAGGATCTGGTTCGCCAGCGCGGCTCCACCCCCGACCAGATGCCGATCACCGGCCTTGTCATAGGGGCCGGGCAGCCCATTCCCACTCGACAGATACAGGCTGATGCCACGCAGCCCGTCCGCATTCAGGTACGGATCGTTGGCGCCCCACATCGGATCGTCGGGTGGGCCGTACATATTCACGGCATCGCCACCGCCATAGGCCACCGTGATACGGACATAGGACTGGCCGACAGCATCGGCTATCTGCGCGCATCCGCTGTAGGCCGCCACCGCTCGGTACAGGCCGGGTTTCGCGATCGGCAATTGCAGTACCGAGGTACCCGACATCGACACGCCCGCAATCGCATTGATCCCGTTGGTACCGAGAGCGGCATCGATGAGCGGCGGCAACTCCTCGGTCAGATACGTCTTCCATTTCATGACGCCCAGCCGAGGATCCGGCGCTCGCCAGTCCGCATAGTAGGACGCGGCACCACCGACGGGCTGCACCACATTGACATTCTTATCGTGCAGCAAGTCGGTTGCGCTGGTCAGCCCATCCCACGACGCCTGCCCCTTCCCGCCGCTACCGCCGCTGAGCAGATACAGGACCGGACGCGGCGCGGAGATATCGGCCGGGCGCTGTACCTCCACAGTGAATTCGCTGTTCATCGCCGCCGAGAAGACGGTGAGAACGAGATGCCGAGCATCGATGACCCTGGTATCCACGATCCGCGAACCATCCGGCGAGGTATGTGCCCCATCGGGCACACTGACGCCCGGCTCCGCCGCTCCCGATGGTGCGAACGGTGTCGATGACAGCGTCGTACCGAATACGCCCGCCGCTATCACCATTGCCGCACTGCGCAAAAACGAGCGGTATCGCAACTCTGAGCCCTGCTTTTCCTACGCCACTGCCGATATCGCACAGCGGCGGCCACTTTCCGACAACTGAATCCGTCGCGCGGCACGGCGAATTGACCTGACCCCATGATTTCGGTCCGGGGAGTGTGAGAGCTCTTGCGGCCCACGTAGTGGGCAGGAAGGCTCGAAGATCATGGCGACACGCAAGAGGCACACCCCCGAACAGGTTGTGCGCAAGCTGAGCGAGGCCGATCGGCTGTTGGGCGAGGGCAGGGACGTCGCCGACGTGTGCCGGACCCTGCAGATCACCGAGGCGACCTATTACCGTTGGCGCAACCAGTTCGGCGGCCTGAAGGCCGATGACGCCAAACGCTTGAAGGACCTCGAACGCGAAAACTCCACTCTGAAACGGCTTCTCGCCGAGGCGGAACTGGAGAAGGCGGCGTTGAAGGAGATCGCCAAGGGAAACTTCTAGACCCGGAACGCCGGCGGGCGGCCGTGGCGCACCTGATGCGGGTGCTGGGCCTGAGCGAACGGTTCGCCTGCCGGGTCACCGGGCAACACCGAAGTACCCAACGCCGACCTCCGGGCAATGAGACCGCCGCCGATCCCGATGCGGCGCTGCGTGATTGGTTACGCGAATGGGCCAAAGCGCATCCACGGCAGGGTTTCCGCCGCGCCTACCACGACGCCCGTGGCGAGGGCTGGACGGTCAACCACAAGAAGATCCAACGCCTCTGGCGCGACGAGGGACTACGAGTGCCGCAGCGACGCCGCCGAAAACGTCTGGGCACCTCCACCATCGTGACAGCCGAGGCGAACGCACCGAATCGAGTGTGGGCAGTGGATTTCCAATTCGACGCCACAGACGACGGACGCCCGGTCAAGATCGTCTCGATCGTCGACGAGCACACCCGCGAATGCCTCGGCGGTCTGGTCGAGCGGTCGATCACCGCCGACCGGCTCATCGACGAACTCGACCGCATCGCCGTCGACCGCGGCTACCCGGCCGCGCTGCGCTGTGACAACGGACCCGAACTGGCCTGCCAGGCCATGGCCGACTGGGCCGGTGAACGGGTCGGTCTGGCGTTCATCCCGCCCGGCCAGCCCTGGCGCAACGGCTACATCGAATCGTTCAACGGCCGCCTGCGCGACGAATGCCTCAACATCAACAGCTTCTGGTCCCTCACCCAAGCCCGCGTTGTGATCAGCGACTGGAAGGACGAATACAACCACCGCCGAAGACATTCCGCACTGGGCTACAACACCCCAGCCGGATACGCTGCAACCTGCATCCACCGATAACCGGCTCTCATACCCGGTGGACCGAACGTCGGGGTCCCGTCAGAATAACTCGTCGGCTGCGCGGCCGCGAGTCTCACACCTCCTGGCGAACAGGAGGTTGCGCGTTGTTGTCTACGAAAGGGCAGCTTCATCCTGTGGTGCCGTTGACGACCGTGTCACCAAGTACATGAAGCCCTGTTCGGCCAGGTAACGGCCCGCGATACTCGAATCCAGCGGGTACGACCCGCGTCGCCGAGGACGATGAGGAAAGTTCCCTGACTCCTCGGTAATTCCCGGCCTCGGCACGCACGATTATCGCAGGCCGCCGGCTACCTCGACTGTGGTGCCGGTGAGGTAGGAGGCGTCGGGAGAGAGTATGAACGCAGCGACCGCGGCGATTTCATGGGGTTCGGCCAGGCGCCCGAGCGCGGTCATCGATTTGATCACCGCCTCGGCGGGCGCGTCACGCAGCGCCGGCGGGATGTAGTGGCTCGCCGCTTCGGCAGCCATGTCGGTGGCGGTGCCACCCGGGGCGATCGCGTTGATCGAGATGCCGCGCTCGGCCAGTTCGGGCGCCAGGTTGAGTACCATCGCCGAGACCGCCGCCTTGCTGGCCGCATACAAGGTGTGCTGGTAGACGCTGATGCGTGCGCTGATCGACGAGGTAAGCAGGATGCGCCCGCCGCCGGTCATCGCCGTCACTGCTGCCTGAGTGGCAAACAACTGGCCGGCCACATTAGTGCGAAACACTCGTTCGAAGTCTGCGGGCGTGATCGACTCCAACGCTCCGAAATGCTCGATGCCCGCGTTGCTGGCCAAGATGTCCAGCCCGCCGAACGCCGCGACCACCTGATCGACCAGCACTCGGGTCTGGTCGGGGTCGCTGACGTCGGCGCGCAATGCCACTGCCTGGTAGCCCTTGTCGGTCAGCTCGGCGACGAGCGCGTCTGCGGACGACTTGTTCGAGACGTAGTTGACCGCGACCGCGGCACCATCGGCGGCCAGCCGACGCGCGATCGCGGCCCCGATGCCGCGCCCGCCACCGGTAACCAATGCCCGCTTGCCGGCCAGACGTGGAGAATCGCTCATGGTTCGCTCCTCAACGAAATCGTTCGGACAAGTGATGATTCGGCTCGAGTGCAGGACGATCTGCGGATATAAGACCAAGGGGCGCAGATATCTGTCATATGCGGCGGACAGGCACTTCGGTGTCTATACCTACGCTCGCTCGGAACGGGTCATCGCTGTACCGGGTCGCCACCCGAAAGCCCTCAGCGACGCCTATCCAATGGTTGCATCGATCCCTCGGAACGCATCGCCTCCGTCGATGCGGTGCCGGTGCGGATCGCGGTCGCGTACTTCACCATCTGGTCGTACTGCTCGGCGATCAACTCCCACCGGAAACGCGCGGAATTGCATTCGATTCGGCATTCGACCGTTGGTGATACTGATTTCCGGTGAATCTCCTTGCCCGCCAGCGCTTGTGAGGCTCACCCACGTTCTGCACGACGGTGGGCACCCAGCGACTCGGATCGGCTGCGCGCATTGCGGCAAGCTCACCGCCGAATGGCGGCAGTCGCTCGGCGGCCGGAATCCCCGTCGCGTTTGTTCGCTATTTAGCTACAGTGCTAAATTGCTAACATGACCGAGGTCGACCCCGAAGAAGAAGCCGGCGTGTTCCGCGCGCTGGCCGACTCGACGCGCCGGCAGATCCTGGAAGACCTCCGCTCCGGCGAGTTGACCGCGGGCGATATTGCCGCGAGGTTTCCGATCAGTGGTCCTTCGATCTCCCGGCATCTGGGCGTACTCAAGGCAGCCGGGCTAGTCCGAGAGCGACGAGCCGCCAATCGGATCTTCTACTCGCTTGTTGAGGAACGACTGGCGTTGTGTGTCGGCAGGTTCCTGAGCGCGATCTGCCCGGAACAGGTCATCGTCAGACAGCGCAGACTGCGAACTACGAAGAACCGGGGTGCCGAATGAGACCACCGCGCATGTCCAGCGTCGTTGAGCGACGTCTGCTTGTGAACTACCGAGTCGACCCTGAGGCCGCCGCGAGCTTGGTGCCGCCGCCGATGCGACCTCAATTGGTTGGCGGTTGGGCGGTTGCCGGCATCTGCCTGATCCGCCTCGGACAGTTCCGGCCCAGTTGGCTACCCGGCTGGGTCGGGCTGCGCAGCGAGAACGCGGCGCATCGCATCGCGGTTGAGTGGGATGGTCCGCAGGGACGCTCGACCGGTGTGTACATCTCGCGTCGCGACAGCGGCTCGGTGATCAATGTCCTTGCCGGTGGCCGACTGTTTCCGGGCGAGCACAGTTCGGCGCGGTTCGACGTGCGGGAGACGGCGCAGGACCTGCATGTGGCCTTCGCCAGTCAGGACGAGACGATCTCGGTGAGCGTGGACGTCCGGACCGCCGAGCGGTTCCAGGGAAGTGAACTGTTCGCCGATCTGGCGCAGGCATCGGACTTCTTTCGATGTGGCTCGGCCGGATTCTCGGCCACGCGTGGCGGTCAATGCCTCGACGGGCTCGAACTCCGAACGGACTCATGGCACGTCGAGCCGGTCGACGTCCGCTCGGTTCGGTCTACGGTCTTCGACGACCAGAACCGGTTCCCGCCAGGCAGCGCGGTGCTCGACTGCGCCTTGCTGATGCGCGGGGTGCCGGTGACCTGGCGCCCCCTACCGCCTCTGCGAGTCGATTCCGGCTCCGCGACTGCAGGGAATAGCGCACGCCAGGAATAACACCCCTCCACCAGTGATCGGGCGCGTCATCGCCGGCCGCAACCCGGCCACAGATCGCTCTCGCCGGCCGCGGGCCCGGTACAGGTCATCCTTGTCGAGCTCCCTCATCACGCGCGAAAACTACACCGCGCCAACCTCTCTCGACTGCGTTTCGGGAGCGCTCAGGTACCTGGTGACACGATCGCTATCGACACCCCGTCAACGGGCCGACGATCGGCCGGTTCGGTTCATCGCCACGTCGAACCCGACCGATGCGCGGCCCGGCCCTCACTTTCGCCAGAAGAAGTGATGCACCACCCCGCTCGGGCTCGGGATCTGCTCCAGGTGGAAACGGTCGACGAGTTCGTCGGGGCTGGTCCAGAGTTTTTCGCCACGACCGAGTTCGACCGGCGAGACGGCGATATGCATCGTGTCGATCAGGTCGGCCTCGAGGAACTCGCGGACCGTGGCGACCCCGCCGCCGATCCGCACGTCCTTGCCTTCGGCGGCTTCGAATGCCTGCGCCAGGGCGTCCTTGGGAGACGCGTCCAGGAAATGGAAGGTGGTGTCCCCCAGCGTGAATGAGGGCCGCACGTGGTGGGTGAGGACGAACACGGGTGTGCGGAACGGAGGTTCGTCACCCCACCATCCCTGCCAGTCGTAGTTCTCCCATGGCCCCCGCTGCGGACCGAATTTATTGCGCCCCATGATCTCCGCGCCGATGTTGTTGCGGAAGTCGCGCGTGCAGTAGTCGTCGAAGCCGTAGGTTCCCCCCGGGTCGGTCCGGGTGGGCCAATGCGCGGTGGCGCCCGCCCAGGAGAAGAACGCACTCGGATCGGCGTGGCCGAACGGACGCTCGAAGCTTTGCCCCTCCCCCGAACCGTATCCGTCACTGGACACATTGAAGTTCTGAACGCGGACCAACTGTGTCATCGAAGTCCTTTCTGGTTGCAATATGCAATCGGTTAGGAACCTACCCAATGAAGACCATGTAAAGCTAGCCTCCAGCAACTGGAGAAGCACCAATCCGAACGAGAATGGCGACGTCATATTCCCCGCGGTCGGCCATCGACGGTCCGCTTCGGTGGAGCGTACGCAATGTTGCTGAAATTTAACTAATGGATCAGTTATTCAACCCTGGTAGTTGTGGCATGTTCCGCCGAATCATGTATCCGTCAGCGCAATTGGTCGTCGATGGGGGGACTCGGGTCCGTGCTCGGGCGCGGCCTGCAGTTCGGGTGCGGCGGCGGCCAGCAATGCGTCGCGGTCGCGGTTCAACGGTGGATAGATACGCCGGGTGTTGATGGCGCGCTTGGTGTCTTTAGCCTCCTCGCCGCACGCGACCACGCGGCGGTCCCAGCCCTCGGTATACACCGCGCCTGCCGGTCCCAGATCGAGAACCGTTACATACCAAGGGATCCGCAACGGCTTCATGGGCTTGCCCAGAAGATCGCCGATGACGTTGTATCCCGCCCATCGGCCCATCGGGCGGCTGTGCTGGCAGGACATTACCGACATATGCTCGTCGTCCATTTTCGCGGCGGCGACGTCACCGGCGGCGAACACCCCGGGCACACCGCAGACCCGCAGATAGTCGTCGACAGGGAGTCGACCCAGCCGGTCACGGTCGACCCCGAAGTCGGCGGCCAGCGGGTTGGCCCGCATGCCGGCACACCAGACGACGGTGGCGGCGGTCACCACTTCACCCGAGGAGAGCGTCACGCCGCGCTCGTCGATGGCGAGGACCCCGACGCCCAACTTGGTCTCGATCCCGGTGTAGGCCAGCGCCGCCTCGATGACCGGTCGCGCCGATGCGCCCATGTCCGAGCCAACGTCCGGGTTGCGGTCGATCAGGATGACCCGCGGCGTGACGGCACGCATGGCAAAGATGTCAGCGAGCATTGCGGGCAGCTCGGTGGCCGCTTCGATGCCCGTCAAACCTGCCCCGACGACGACTACTGTCGCGGCCGCCTGGTCAGCGGGGCCCTCGGCAAGCCGGCGCAGGTGGGCCTGCAGTCTGGTCGCTGCGTCATGGGTGTCGATGTCGAAACCGAACTCGAGCAGACCGGGAATATCGGGCTTGACCACCTGGCTGCCCAACGCGAGCACCAGCCGGTCATAGCCGTGCGCGCCCGCGGTGGATTCCACGACCCGCGCCAGCGCATCGATCGCCGTCACTTCGCCGGTGAAGTGCTTGATTCCGACCGGATCGAGAAGTGCGCTCAGCGGGATGCGGGATGTGCTCAGATCTGTCTCATAATCGCGCACGCGGATGTCGTGGTACGGCGTGGAACTGATCATCGTGATATCGACGGTTCCGACCGCCACACCGAGCTCGTCGAGCCGCCGGGCCGCCGCGAGCGCCGCCCACAGACCCGCAAACCCGGACCCGAGAACCACGACGCTCGAAGGATCGGTCACTGCAGCGCGCTGCACATCGTCATTTTAAGCCCACATCACCCCATCGGTGCTCGCCCTGGCCTGGCTCGTCGCCACGAAAACCGCTGCCACAAAGGGGGACTCACCGAGGCCACCACGCGGCCGGGCACGTAGACGACGGACTCGCCGGCACTGAGCAGGACCGTGATCAGCAGCGCGGCCAAGGGGCTGGTCAGACCGATCGCCCATCACAGCTCGATCCCCGTCTTGCGGGCGCGGGCGATCACCGCCTCGTTCCCCGCTGATCGTTGCCGAACTTGCCCGACCAGCACACCTTGCCGGACTCATCCACCCCACACACACGTGATGAGCGACCTTACCGACATCGATTCCCACCCAAATCCGTTGGCGCACAGCCACTCCCACACTCCCAGCAGCACACGACAAGCCCGTGGACAACCCCGCCATCAGGTCCCTAACCAGCGACTGTTCGCATCAGATCTCAATAAGTGGCCGGAGCGTCCAGCACGGTGAGGCAGCCATTCCTCATGAGCCACAACAGCTGCAACCAATCATCAGCCACACCCCACCGTCCTGATCATGGACAAGTACGCAAGCATGCGAGAATGGATGGGTGAGTACCAGGCCACTCAGCACCGGTGGCGTACCCCGGATAGCACCCATCCGGCGGGAACGCGCCCGCGCCCGCACATCCGACCGGGTCTATGACGAGTTGGTTTCCGCCATTCGAAACCTGCGTATCCCGCCGGGCGCGTCGCTGTCCGAGACCGACCTGTCCGCCCAGTTGGAGGTCAGCCGCACGCCGCTGCGTGAGGCAATCGCGCGCCTGGTCGACAACGGGTTGGTGTCCGTCGTGCCGCAGGTGGGCACGCGGGTGGAGCGAATCCGGTTACAGGACGTGGAGGAAGCGCGCTTCGTCCGTGAAGCCCTGGAACTGGCCGCCTTCGCGGCCGCATGTGAACGCCCGGACCGCGATGTGAACACCATGCGGATACTGATCACCGAGCAGGAACGCTGCCACGCAAGCCACGACCTCAGTGCCTTCTTCGCCGCGGACGAAGCAATGCACCAGCAGATCTTCGTGCTCAGCGGGCACAGCGGCATCTGGACGATGATGCAGCCGATCAAGCTCCAACTCGACCGGCTACGCCGGCTGAGCCTTCCCGAACCCGACATGCTGCGGGAGCTGATCGACGAACACACCGCGATCGTCGACTCGCTGGAGGTCGGTGACATCGAGGGCGGCCAGACACTGCTCCGCGCACACGTTAACCGGGTGCGCCGCTATGGTCCGATGTTGCGCGAGCAACATCCGGACTACTTCGCCGACTGACCCGAAGACGTGGACCCGATTCTCGGGCTCGATACTGAACCCGTCGATTTATCGAATGGCAGCGGTTTCTCGGTTGGGGTGTTGTCTCGTCCCGTCCGGTCTCCGTAGAGAAGGCCGAGGGCTTGGGCGTCCATCTGGCGCTGCGGCTGGGTCGCGAACGAAGTCGGCCAAGCCCAGGAGGTCGCCTGGCCCAGTACAGAAACTCACCGACGGAGATCCGATCGGAGCCGGGCTCCAACTCACCGCTTGCCTGCCTCTCGCGGCGGACCTCGACGCCACCGCGGCCTCGGCTCTGACTGGCGACGCCGGCACTCTACTGTCCGGGCTCGCGCCAAACTTCGCCAACAACACCGATCCCATCGCCGAGAACAACGGATGAATACTTGCATACAAGCAACTAGTATGCAAGATTGTGGTCATGATATTTCCCCGCGACAGAACACAGGGCGCCGTCGGTAGCTCGTGTCGGGCCTGTCACCGATCCAGCGGCAACGAACAGGCCGGCGTACCTCGGATCTGGTCTTCGAAACGTTTGTCTCGGCCGTCCAGGATCTTGCAGCTTCGGTGTGGGCACGAGGGGTCGGAAAACACAGTCACGAACGCTTCGTCAGCCGCACACCGGTCCGCGAAACGCTGACCCGGCTGGTTGAGCCCCACTGGCGACGATAGTACTGCCGGCCCGGTGTTCTTCGCTGCGGAAGAAGCACTCGATCGCGCGGTATTCGGGCTGGTGGGGCAACCTGGCGCGTGGGCCACTGGATCTGCTACGCGCACTTCTGCGATGTCAAGGCATGGTCCTGCCGTACGCCGAGTGTTTTCTCGGTGCGGGGCACCTCAATCCTGCCCAGGTCATCCTGCGGCTGCACGCAGTCGGCCGCGAGGGGCTTCCTCTTCGAGGACGATATGCCGGCCATGATCGGCGATGTCGCCACCGGGCGACACCTCCCCCGCCGCCCACCGCCGCCGCGGACGAGCCCACACGATCGGCTGCGTGTGCCGGACGCGCTCGGCCTCGGTAGGCCACACGACATTTCCACCCATCGACGAATTAAGAAGCTGGAGTAACCAATGGCACGCTTTGACGGCCGCAAGGTCCTGGTCACTGGGGCAGGATCCGGCATCGGCTGGGAAATGACCCGACTGTTTCTCGAAGAGGGCGCCCAGGTGATCGGCGCGGACCTCGACCCCGGCAGCCTGCCCGCTGGAGCGCACGCTGTCCGGGCCGACATCAGCGTCGAGGACGATGTCGCCGGATTGTTCGATGTCGCGGCTCGCGTATTCGGTGGCGGAGCCGACATTCTGTGCAACAACGCAGGAATCGGTTCGACCACCAGTGTTTTGAATGCCACGGTCGAGGAATGGGACCGCGTGTTCGCGGTCAATGTCCGTGGCACATTCCTGTGCACCAGATACGCGCTGCCGCACATGCTCGGCCAGGGCTACGGAGTCATCGTCAACACTGCCTCGGTCGCGGGGATGATCGGGCTCCCCGATCGGGCGTCCTACTCCGCGAGCAAGGGGGCGGTCATCTCGCTGACCAAGCAGGTCGCCGTGCAGTGGGCCAAGGAGGGTATCCGCTGCAACTGCATATGCCCGGGCACGGTGGATTCACCTTGGGTGGGCCGGCTACTGGCGCAAGCGGACGATCGCGATACTCGGCGCGCGCAGCTCATTGCCCGTCAACCCATGGGCCGACTGGCTCAACCCGTGGAAGTGGCCAAGGCAGCGCTGTATGTGGCCAGCGACGACGCGGCATTTGTCACCGGCAGCGAATTCGTCATCGACGGCGGAATTCTCGCCGGCTGACCTCCTGACACCGAACACAACGACTGAGGACGGGTAGAAGATGCGCATTGGTGTGACAGCCGGCCGAGCGAAGATAGTCGCGGGTGACCGGGCGACCGACATCGCAGATGCGAGCGGAGGGCGCTTCGGGCCCGACCCCCTGGCGGTCTATGACCGGTGGGATGAATTCCTGCGCTGGGCCAGTGGCGTCCCGGCCGCCGATAACGAGCCATTCGAGGTAGACAAGGCCGACGCCCCCGTACCGCTACCCCGGCAGCTGTTCGGAATCGGGCTCAACTATCGCGCCCACCAAATCGAATCAGGGCTTCCGGAACCGGAGTTCCCGCTGGTGTTCACCAAGTTCCCCAGCTCAGTGACCGGTCCACGAGGCAATATCGAATTGCCGACCGACCAGGTGGACTGGGAAGTCGAGCTGGCCGTGGTGATCGGGCGCCGCGCCCATCGCGTCACAGCTGACCGGGCGTGGTCGTTCGTCGCGGGACTGACCGCGGCGCAAGACATTTCCGCGCGCGACGTACAGATGCGGCCATCCGGGACACCACAGTTCAGCCTCGGCAAGTCCTTCCCTGGCTTCACGCCGCTGGGGCCGGTGCTGGTCACCGTCGACGAGTGGGAAAATCCGGACGCGATCGCGCTGTCGTGCGAGGTCAGCGGTCAGCAGGTGCAATTGAGCAATAGCTCGGACCTCATCTTCGACGTCAGCACGCTCATCGCCTACCTGTCCGGCATCGTGACGTTGCTGCCCGGTGACGTGATCCTCACCGGCACCCCATCAGGTGTCGGCCTTGGCCAACGGCCACCGCGTTTCCTGACCGACGGCGACGAAGTCGTCACTCGCGTAGGGGATCTCGAAATGCGGCACCACGCCCGTAGCCGGAGGTGAGCAATGTTCACCGTCGAGACCGTCATCCCGTACCTGATCGGCCGTGGCGTACTCCCCTGCGGTAGCACCGCCTGCGCGTACCCACTGTCCGGAGGGGTGTCGAACGAGGTGCTCGCAGTGCGGGGAGACGGGGTGGACGTCGTGGTCAAGCAGGCGCTACCGCGCTTGCGGGTGACGCAGGAGTGGTTCGCCGACCCCACGAGAATCCTGGTCGAGGCTGCGGCGCTGCGCTTGGCCGGCGAACTGGACCCCACCGCGGTACCGAAAGTGATCGACACCGACGACCAAGCGCTGACCATCACCATCGAACGCGCACGCGGACAGTGGAAGGACTGGAAAAGCCAACTTCTCGCTGGAACCATCGAACCCGCGGTCGCCGGGACCGTTGCCACCGCACTCGCCCGATGGCACACCGGCACCGTCGGCCAGAGCCGGCTGGCCGCCGACTTCGGCAACACGCACTTCGCGAGCCTGCGCATAGCGCCGTTCTACCGCGCAGCAGGCGCGGCCAACCCCAGCCTCGCCGGTAAGGTCGACGCACTGGCCGATCAGCTGCTGCACGAGCGCATTTGCCTGGTACACGGCGACTTCTCTCCGAAGAACATCCTGGTGAACGGCACCGACGCCTGGGTCATCGATTGGGAGGTTGCCCACTACGGCTCCCCGGTCTTCGATCTCGCCTTCCTCAACACCCACCTGCTCCTCAAAGCGGTCCACCGGCCTGAGGACGCCCTCGGCTACCACGGCGTGGCGGACGCCTTCAACCATGGCTATTCCAGTGCGGTGCGCGGCGACCTGGTCCCGGAATCCGGGCAGCTGGCCGCACACGTCGGATGCCTACTGTTGGCGCGGCTCGACGGCAAATCTCCGGCGGAATATCTCACCCACAGCGGCCGCGAACGGGTACGGGAGCTGGCCATTGCCGCGCTCCACAGCGAGGCCAGCCTCAACGAACTTTGGAAGACGATCGCATGACAGACACCCGCATCACTTCCCTGCTCGCGTGGGAAGCACTGGACTCGCGCGGGACCCCCACGGTCGCCTGCGAGGTACTGCTGGCCTGCGGCGCACGCGGGCAGGCGATGGCACCGTCCGGCGCCTCCACCGGAACCCACGAGGCAGCCGAGCTGCGCGACGCCGATCACCGCTACGCCGGACGGGCCGTCACGCGAGCCGTCGCCAACGTGGAGGCCACATTGGCCGAGGCCGTCCATGGACTGGACGCTCTGGACCAACTCGAGGTCGATGCTGCTTTGCTCGCCACCGATACCGATGCCACGCTGTCGAATGTGGGAGCCAACGCGGTGCTGGCTGTGTCGGTCGCGACCGCGCTCGCCGCCGCCGATGCCCGCCGACTGCCCTTGTACCGCAGCGTTCTCGATGCCGGAACCGTACCGTTGCTGCCGCTGCCGATGGTCAATATCATCTCCGGCGGCGCACACGCGGGCGGTGCGATCGATATTCAGGACATTCTCGTCGTCCCGGTGGGCGCCGACTCGTTCCGCCAGGCGCTCGAATGGTGTTGGAGTGTCCGGCGAGGCACCGCCGTGGCGGCCGAAAAGCGAGGTCTATCCACTGCGCTCGTCGCAGACGAAGGCGGGCTCGCCTTCCCCCTGACGCGCAACCGCGACGCCTTCGACCTGGTCACCGAAGGGATCCACCGCGCAGGACTCGAGCCGGGGACGCAGGCAGCTATCGCGGTGGACGTCGCGGCCACCCAATTCTTCCATGATGGCCAGTATCTTCTCCGCACCGAAGACCGCTCGCTGACCAGCGCCGAACTCATCTGCGAATTCACCGAGTGGACAACCACCTACCCGCTGATCTCCATCGAAGACCTCCTCGCCGAGGACGACTGGGACGGCTGGAAACAGGCCACTGGACGGCTCGACAGCACTCAATTGCTCGGCGACGACCTTTTCGTTACCAACCCGGCCCGGCTGCAGCGCGGAATCACCCATCACGTCGGCAACGCAGTGCTGGTCAAACCGAACCAGATCGGGACCCTCACCCAGGCGCGGTCCGTCGTGCGCACCGCGCACGATGCGAACTACCGGACGGTGCTCTCCGCCCGCTCTGGCGATACCGAAGACAGCTGGCTCGCCGACCTGGCAGTTGGCTGGCGCACCGGCCAGATAAAGGTCGGCTCCACCATGCGCTCCGAGCGCACTGCCAAATGGAACAGACTGCTGCACATCGAACGCGAACTCGGCGCAGCGGCGGAATTCGCAGGCCGCGCCGCCATCCTCCGGTGAATTCGGTCGATCACCAACGACACCATGGTGTGGGGGCAGAAAACACGATGTCCAGCCCCCACACCACGTTTCGCTTCGCTTGGTTGCCTTTCGCCAATTCCCGCTGCCGCGTCCAGCGGTGATGTCCTGGGGCAGTGGCTCGCCGCGCGCCTGCATGCCGCAGACGGTGAAGCTCTGCTTCCGCGGCGAGCTGATCACGGTTCATGCTCGCGTGCCCGCGCGCGGCCGCCGGACCGGTCCGGCGCGGGCACCGCTATGGGGTGAAATACCCCGGGTACTCGGACCGGACCCTATCGGCCCTGTCGAGCACGTGACGAGAATGTTCCGTGATGAGGCGCATGCCCGCTTCGACGTCCCTGTTCTCGAGCAGATCCACAATGCGTATGTGCTCGTCGATGACGTCCCGGGTGATCACGGTCTGGGAAAACGCCAGCCGGCGAAGTCGGTCCAGCTGCAGCTTCGAGCGCCGGATCATGTTCCAGACCCCCGGATAACCGGCCAGCCTGAAGATCTCCTGGTGCAGATCCTCATCCGAGACGAAGAAGTCTTCGACGTCACGGCCGGCCACCGCCCGCTCCTGACGCAGCAGAATGCGCCGGAGTTCGCCGACATCGACACCGGATTCGCAGGCTTCCCGGAATGCTGCCGTCTCGAGGGCGCGGCGAATGAAGCAGGCTTCTCGGACCTCCGAGAGGTCGATGAGCGCCACGCTGGTCCGGACCTGGGAGACGACACTGAGCAGGCCTTGATCGACCAGCCGGGAAATGGCCTCCCGCAAGGGCGTCCGACTGACCCCCAACTGCTCGGAGAGCTCGGCCTCGGACAGGAGAGCCCCTGGTTCGAGCCGCAGGTCCCGGATCGCCGACGTGAGTTCATCGTGGACCCGGTCTGAGATTCGCTGCCGAGCCGGGGTGCGGACGACCCGCCGGAGACCGGCGGACGGTGCGGGCGGCGGCCCCTCAGCGGACAGGAAAGTAGAAGCCATGCTCAAATTTTGACCGATTGAGCTCTTGTATACAAGTATGTTTGAACTCTAGTATGGTGCGACCTGCAATCAAAGGAGATTGGAATGCAGCGGAGATTTCTCTCGCTTGTCGCAGCCGGGGTCCTGACCGTCCTTGCGGTCTCGGGATGCGGACCTGCGGGCAGCGGTGGCGCGGGCGGCAGTGGCAAGAAGCTCACGGTCGGGCTGATCATGCTCCAGGGCGACGAATACTTCAGGGGGATCCAGACAGCGCTGGAAGCGGCGGTGAAGGCCGACGGGGGTACGGTCATCGCGGCCAACTCGAACAATGATGCGGGCGCGGAGGCTGCCGCCGCGCAGAACATGATCCAGCGACAGGTTGACGCGATCATCATGCAGCCCGTTACCGTTGCCGGCTCGCTGGCGACGATGAAATCGATCAAGGCTGCGAGCATCCCGCTGATCTGTTACGGCAACTGCACGGCCGACGCCACGAATCCCTCCGTTGTCAAGGGTGTCGTCCAGTCCGACAACACGGCCCTGGGAACGGCGACAGGAAAAGCCGCCGCGGAATACATCAAGAACAAGCTCGGCGGGTCGGCGAGGATCGGCATCCTGAACTGCGACAGCGCGGCCGAAACCTGCAAATTGCGCAAAGCCGGCTTCAAGAAGGCGCTCGACGATGCGGGCGTGACGGCCACCTATGCCTCCGATCAGGAGGGATTCCTTGCGGATAAGGCCACCACTGTCGCCACCAACATGCTCTCCGGAGATCCCGGCATCAACCTGCTCTGGGCCGCCAATGAAGGGGGCACCGTCGGGGAGGTGACCGCTGTTCAGCAGTCCGGCAAAACCGTTCCTGTCTTCGGCACGGACATCTCCAAACAACTCGCTGGCTTCCTGCTGGATAAGAACAACATTCTTCAGGCCACGACCGGGCAGGACCCGCAGACCACCGCGAAGGACGCGTACGAGCGGGCCAAGAACGCCGTTGCGGGCACGGCGAATTCCCCTCTGGAGACCGACCTCCCCGGAATCACCTATACCCGTGACGATCCGGCCGCAGTGAACAAGTACCTGGGCAAGTAGGAACAGGAACGGCAGGTGCCGAGGCCCTTGCGCGCCACCGCACGGTGTCTGCCCGGTCATCGATGAAGGAACGCTTGTGGATAAGACCGCTCCCCCGATCCTGGAATGCATTTCCCTCAGCAAAACCTATGGAACCGTCAAGGCGCTGGTAGATGTCGACCTCACCCTGCGTGCGGGGGAGGTGCGGGCCCTGCTCGGAAAGAACGGGGCCGGGAAGTCGACCCTGGTGAACCTCATCTCTGGGTCCCAGCAGCCGGATCCAGGAGGCGGAAAACTGCGCGTGTCCGGCAAAGAGGTGCATTGGAGCCGGCCGGGCGACGCACGGGCCGGCGGCATCGCCATGGTGCACCAGGAGTTCAGCCTCGTGCCGGGACTGTCGGTGGCGGAGAACATCACGCTCGGTCGCTGGCCCGAACGCCGGAACGGGCCGGGCTTCATCGATTCCAAGACGTTGGAAGACAATGCCCGGCGGGCCATCGAGATGCTGGGCGAACCGATTCCGCTGTGGCAGGAAGTCGGCAACCTTTCCCTGGCGCATCAGCAGCTCGTAGAAATCGCCAAGGCACTGCTGGACGAGCCCCGGGTACTGATCCTGGACGAGCCGACAAGCGCCCTGAACAGTCACGAGGTCCACGCGCTGCTGGCCCTGATCCGACGCCTGGCCGGTCAGGGAGTGGCAATCATCTACGTTTCCCACCGGATGAAAGAGATCCCGCTGGTTGCCGACACACTCACTGTGTTGCGAGACGGCCGCGAAGTGCAGACCCTAGGTGCACACGAGGCGAGCGCGGAAAGGGTGGCCGCCCTCATCGCGGGCGAGAGCGGCCAGGCGGCGGCCCAGATGGAGCACCGGGATCGTCGTGACCAGCCGGTCGTACTGTCGGTGCGGGACATGCGCATCCCTGGTGTGCTGGGCGGCGTCGACTTCGATCTGCACGACGGTGAAGTGCTCGGCATTGCCGGGCTGCTGGGATCGGGGCGCACCGAACTCCTCGAAGCCATCTACGGCCTGCGACACCGCGTCCAGGGCGAGGTGTCCGTGGCCGGCGAACGCATCCTGCGTCGCCGCCCCCGCCGCATGCTGGCCAGAGGAGTCGGACTGGCCCCCGAGGACCGGAAAGGCTCCGGAATCGTGCCGATGCTCGGGGTCGGGGAAAACATCCTGCTATCGGCCCGGGGCCGGGTGCTGCCGCGATTCTGGATCAAGCCCCCGCTCGAGGCCGCCGTGACGAAGGAAACGCTGCGCGCGCTCTCGATCGTCGCATCGACAGCGGGTCAAGAGATCGGCACTCTGTCCGGCGGAAACCAGCAGAAAGCTGTGATAGGCCGGCTGCTGGCGGCGAAGATGTCGGTGCTGCTGCTCGACGAGCCGACCCGCGGCATCGACGTCCACGCCAAAGGCCAAATCTACAAGCTCATCCGAGAGCTGGCCACGAACGGGATTTCCTCCATCTTTGTCTCCTCCGAGCTCGAGGAACTCTCGGAAGTCTGCGACCGCGTGCTGGTGCTCAGGGATGGCCGGGTCCGAGACGAAGTCGTCGGGGCCGGTGCCACGACGGAAAAACTATTGGCACTTGCCATGAAAGAAGGCGACTGAAATGTCCCACCCGGACGTCATGCAGCCCCAAAGAAGGGCCGCCGAATCCGAGGCCGGCGGCCTGTTCATGCGCATCCGTTCCTGGGAGAGCATCGGCCTGCTCGGCGTGCTGGTGCTGGTCTTCCTGGTACTGGCCTTCACCGCACCGAACTTTCTCAGCACGCGCAATCTGCTCAACATTCTTCAGCAAGCCGCCTTCTTCGGGATCGTGGCTTTCGCTATGACGCTGGTCATCGTGGCCGGCGAGATCGACATCTCCGTGGGATCCCTTGCCGCGCTATCGTCTGCCCTGCTGGGAGTCATGGTCGTCAACCTCGGATGGCCGATGTGGGCCTCGTGCATCCTGGTCCTTGTCACCGCTGCTGCCATCGGCGCCTTAGCTGGATGGATCCGGGCGGTATTCGGGGTCCCGACCTTCATCGCCACGCTGGCCCTGTATCTGGGACTGCGTGGAATGGCCATGCTGATCACCGACACATTCCCGATTCCCATCGACTCCGGCAAGTTTTTCTACTGGGGCAGCGGAAAGATCGCCGGAGTCATTCCCGTGCCGGCCGTCTATCTCCTGGTCGTCTTTATCGTGATCGCGGTCATTGCACGCAAAACGGTGTTCGGCCGGTCGATTTACGCCGTGGGTGGAAATGCGAAATCCGCCGAACTTTCCGGCATCAACGTACGCACCATCCGGATTTCGGTGCTGGCGATCTCCGCGTTGACCGCGGCGGTCACCGGGTTGCTCCAATCCGCACAGCTGTCCTCCGGAAACGGCACCATCGGCAACGGGCTGGAGTTCGATGCGATCGCCGCCGCCATCATCGGCGGCGCCGCGCTGAGCGGCGGCAAGGGGACCATCGTCGGGACCCTGATCGGTGTCCTGTTCATTGCCGTACTCATGAACGGGATGGTGCTGCTGGGAGTCGACCCCTACGCCCAGCAGGTCGTCCGCGGCGGCGTTGTCCTCATCGCGGTCTTGGTGAACGTATGGCGCTCACGCCGAGTGGCAACCTCGACCTGACCAGCGGGCCACCGCCACCCGAGAATCATCGACACAAGGAAGAAATGGCCACGATACCGCCCAACGACACCGAACGATTCGATCTCGTTGCCGCTTCGCTCTACACCCCGGTTCTCGGCGACGTCCTGGATGCGATGGGCCGTACGCACCAGTTCCTGCCGGCTGCGGTGCAGTCCCTGCTGCCTACCATGATCGTGGTCGGCCGGGCGATGCCGGTGCTGGTCGGGGACGTCTTCGGGACGCCGGCGAAGCCTTTCGGCAAACTGACCGAAGCCCTGGACGCTTTGCAGCCCGGCGACGTTTACCTGGCCCGCCGCGGCCGTCTCGATTGCGCCGCCTGGGGCGAGATCATGACCGCGGCCGCACGTGCCAGAGGAGCGGTCGGCGCCGTCATCGATGGCTACCACAGGGACACCGATCAGGTCTTGGACCAGAAATTTCCGGTCTTCAGCCGCGGCGGCTACGGCCAGGATTCGGCAGTCCGCGGCGCTGTGCTCGACTACGGGATTCCCCTCGAAATCGACGGTGTTCAGATCACCCCCGGAGACCTCATCGTGGGGGACAGGGACGGCGTCCTGGTCATCCCGGCCGCCCTCGAGGACGAAGTGCTGGCCCGCGCGCTGGACAAAGCCAGCGCCGAGAACCAGGTCCGCCACGCCATTGAACAGGGAATGAGCACCACTGAAGCCTTTGCGACCTACGGCGTCCTGTGAACGCCGCAGGTACAGCCCGCGATCGAGAGCGAGAGGAGCAAAACGATGGGTTCCATAGAACTTTTTCCGCAGCCTGACGTGGTGATCCGTGCCCATGCCACGGTCGGTGAAGGACCTGTCTGGGACCGGCGGACCGGGCGGTTGTGCTGGGTCGACATCAACAACGGCCTGCTCTTCGAAAACGACCTCGCGACAGGCGAGCAAAGCACCTCCGCCCTGGGCACCCTCCTGGGCGCGGCGGCGCCCAGGGCCCAGCACGAGGGATTCGCGGTCGCCGTCTCCGAAGGTCTCGGGATCTTCGCCGACGGAAAGCTTCAGATTCTGGACCCGGTGCTGCCCGAACCCACCCTGCGTATGAACGACGCCAAATGTGACTCGCGCGGCCGTCTCTGGGCGGGGAGCACCCACCTCGACTTCGTCCCTGGCGCCGGCGCTGTGCACCGATGGGACGGGCGGGCGCCGAGCAGTGTCGTAGCGACCGGATTCGCTCTGCCCAACGGCATGGGCTGGAACGCCGAGGACACCATCATGTACCTGGCGGACAGCATGGCGAACCTGCTTTTCAGCGCGCCCTACCGCAGTGACGAAGGCGAGGTCGGACCATTCACCCCGCTGTGCAAGATCGACGGCGGACTGCCCGACGGGCTCGCCGTCGATCTTGATGGATGCCTATGGGTCGCGATCTGGGGTGGCAGCGAGGTGCGCCGTTACACCCCCTCAGGCGAATTGATCGGACGAGTCCCGATGCCCGTCGAACAACCGTCCAGCTGCGCCTTCTCCGATGACGGAACGCTGTACATCACCTCGGCGTCGGCGGACATCCCGGAAGACCGGCTCAGCAACCAGCCCCTGGCGGGCTCTGTCTTCGCGCTCGCCACCAACACCGCCGGTGTTCGCGTCCAGCCCTTCGCCGCATGAGCCAGCGAACCCTCGACCTCACCAGCCCCGACCTGCAGGTCAGCATCGATCCCGGAAGAGGCGCGGACATTCTTTCTCTCGTCCACCGGCGCACCGGAGTGGACGCGCTCTTCAGGACGCCATGGCGGGAACGCGCCGACGCTGTCCGCGACGGGCAGCGGCCCTCGACATACGACCCGGTCGCTGGATGGCTCGAGCAGTACCGGGGCGGCTGGCAGACATTGTGTCCGAACGCCGGCGACCCTCGGTCCATCCACGGTGCTCCCGTGGCATTCCACGGTGAAGCGTCGGTCGTCCCCTGGCGGGTTGATGAAGCATCGACCGGCTCGGCGCGCCTGCATGTGGAGCTGTTCTCGGTCCCGGTGCGGATCGATCGGGTCATCGAGCTCCAAGGCCCCCGGCTGCACCTCGCCGATACGCTCACGAACCTGAGCGGCACCGCTCTGGAGTTCGACTACTCGAGCCACCCCGCGCTCGGCGGCCCATTCCTGGACGGGGACTGCCGGCTCGAAACCGGCGCTCGCCGGTTCACCAGTGATCCGGAGCGGAAAACAGTGCTCGACTCCGGCTCTGAACACCTCTGGCCCTGGGCCGTCACAAAATCAGGAGAGCGTGTCGATCTGCGCCAAATACCGCCCCGCGGTAGATCGCGCGAAGTGTTCGGGTGGCTGCACGACTTCACAGCGCACTGGGTCTCGGTCACCAATCTGGACCTGGGCCTGACGGTCCGCCTCGACTGGGACGGCACGCACCTGCCCTACGCATGGCTGTGGCAGGAGCTCAATGCCACCCAGCAGTTCCCGTGGTACGGGCGGGCCCGTGCGATGGCCATGGAACCGGCGAGCATGCAAACAAGCGGTCCGGACCGGCGGAGCGCCCTGCGCCTCGGCCCCTGGGCTGCGATCGAGATCTCACTGAGCATCAATTTCGAGGACAGGAGTGCGTGATGGGTGAACACGACGAGCGGGTCGCCCTCGTCACCGGCGGATCCCAAGGCATCGGCAAGGGCATCGCGCTGGCATTGGCCCGTCAAGGCTCGGCCATCGTCTGCCACGGGCAGACCGAGGACCCTGCCCAGGAAACGGCGGCGGAAATCAACCGCGCAGGCGGCAGGGCGGTCGCGGTATGGGGACCGATCGGCGATCCCGATACCAGCCGATATGCGGTCGAGCAGGCAATTTCCCGGTACCGGCGGCTCGATACCCTCATTACCTCCGCCGGAATCCAGCGGTACGGCGATGTTCCCTCCACCCCAGAGGAAACCTGGGACGAAGTTTTCGACGTGAATGTCAAAGGAGTCTTCCTCGCCGCCCGTGCAGCCCTGCCCTACCTGCGCCAGAGCCCGGCCGGAAGCATCGCCATCATCTCCTCCGTGCAGGCCACCGCAACCCAGAACCAGGTTGCCGCGTACACGGCGAGCAAAGGTGCTCTCCTCGCCCTGACCAGGGCGATGGCGGTAGACGAAGCCGAGTACGGGGTCCGCGTCAACAGCATCAGCCCCGGCTCGGTGGACACACCCATGCTCCGCACGTCGGCGGCGCTGTTCAGCGACGGCTCGGAAGAAAGCGCCCAACAGATCGTCGCGAACTGGGGCACCGCCCATCCCCTCGGCAGGGTTGCCAGGCCCGAGGAAATCGGGGAAGTCGTCTCCTTCGTGACCAGCCCTCGGGCCAGCTTCGTCACGGGAGCGGAAATCCGGGTCGACGGCGGCCTACTCGCCCGCATCGCCGCCCCGCTTCCCGACACGAAGAACTGAAGCACCGACGCAATGCCCGAACCGACCAGGGCCAACTGAAAGGTTGCATGATGATTCAACTGAGCGAAATGCTTTCCCCCCGGCCCGAGCCGCTCTGGAAATTGATCAAACAATGCGGGGTCGACAACGTCGTCGCCCTCCTCAACGGAGCCGAACAGGACCAGCGCATGTTCGCCTCGGTCGGCAAGAAAGGGTTCTCAGGGGCTGCTTCCGACGATATTCCGTGGGGGGAGGCAGCGATCAGACGCGATATCGAAATTTTCGCCGAACACGGCCTCAAAGTAGTCGCCATCGAGGACACGGCCCCCATGGACAAGGTCCGCCTGGGGCTCCCCGGACGGGACGAACAAATCGAGAACATTCTCACGCAGATACGCGCGATGGGCCGGCTGGGCATCCCCACCCTGTGTTACAACTGGATGGCCATCTCGAGCTGGGGTCGCACGAGCGTGGACATCATCGGGCGCGGGGGCGCCCTGGTCACCGGGTTCCGGGCAGCGGACGTAGCGAGCATGCCGCCGCTGGCCGAATCGGGCGAGATCACCGAAGACCAGTTGTGGGATGCGCTGGGCTACTTCCTCGACGCCGTCATCCCGGTTGCCGAAGAAGCCGGAGTCAGGCTCGGGATGCACCCCGACGACCCGCCCCGCCCCATGGGCCGCAACGTGCCGCACATCATGCGCTCCCCCGAGGCATTCCGGCGGCTATTGTCGCTGCACCCCTCCACGAGTAATGGCATCACATTCTGCCAGGGCAATTTCGCCCTGATGGACGCCGACCTGCCCACATTGATCAGGGAATTCGGCGGTCTGGACCGAATCAGCTTCGTACACTTCCGCGACGTCCGGGGCACCGCCGACGACTTCCAGGAAACCTTCCACGACGAAGGCCAGACGGACCTACCCGAATGCATGCGCGCCTACGCGGAGGTCGGTTTCTCCGGTCCCATGCGTCCGGACCATGTGCCCACCATGCACGGCGAATCCAACGACCGCCCGGCATACGGCGCCCTGGGGCGACTGTTCGCCATCGGATACATTCGCGGCCTCGAACAGTCGGTCTATGGCAAACCTCCGCTCCCCGAGCCGACGGAACACACCCTTCCCGTGCCGGCCTGAAAAGATGCGAACGTCCGGACTCCGAGGAGCCAGGTCGCGCGCCTGCGTGCGTAGCGGACGCCCAGTGGGGTCAAAGCGGTCCTCGACAACGGTCCGGGTTGATGCGGACGCGCCCGCGTGACGGGGCGACCACCTCTCTGCCCGGCTGACGTCCGGCACACGTGGGCGGGTACTCGATGAGATGACGCCAGGCCGGCGAGGAGAACCCGGTGCGTAATGAGGGGCGCCGGGTCCTGGAGGGCGGCACGGGGAAACCGATCGGCGGCAACGCCGGCATGGCGCCCCGAGCCGACCTCACTATCACTCTCATGTGATCGAAGTGCAGGCTGCCAGGGGTCGGTGAGGACGCCAGCTGCAGCGACATCCGGTCGGCCGCCATCTCGTACTGGGCGAGGTCGTTGGTGCCGATCGAAGCGAAGTCGACGCGCTCGAGGAGCGATTCGGCCATGGTTGCAGCTAGTGCCGTTTCAAGCAACGTACGGTAGGAAATCGGGCAGTCGGACCTTGGAGTTGACGGCGAAGTCTCGTTTGGGTTGGGCGTGTTGGTTGC
>NZ_JBEXUI010000048.1:0-62290 GCF_040614395.1 Nocardia sp. NPDC005998
GTGAATCAGGATGGTGCGTCGAATGGTTTGACCGCGCCGAATGGTCCGTCGCAGCGGCGGGTGATCAGGCAGGCGTTGGCGAACGCGGGGGTGTCTCCGGTCGAGGTGGATGTGGTCGAAGCTCACGGTACGGGTACCACGTTGGGTGATCCGATCGAAGCCCAGGCGCTGCTTGCTACTTATGGGCAGGATCGTGCGGCGGATCGTCCGTTGTGGTTGGGGTCGTTGAAGTCCAACATCGGTCATGCTCAGGCTGCTGCGGGTGTGGGTGGTGTGATCAAGATGGTGATGGCGATGCGGCACGGTGTGCTGCCGCAGACCCTGCATGTGGATCAGCCCTCGACGAAGGTTGATTGGTCCGAGGGCCATATCCGGTTGTTGACCGAGTCGGTGGCGTGGCCGGAGGTGGATAGGCCGCGTCGTGCTGGTGTGTCCTCATTCGGCCTCAGCGGCACCAACGCTCACCTCATTGTCGAACAGGCACCAGCAGCGGACCCGGCTCCCGTGCCGGTGGTCAAGACCATCCCATCCGGTGGCGTGCTGCCATGGGTGGTCTCGGCGCGTAGTGGCGAGGCGATTGCTGAGCAGGCCAGGCGCTTGGCATCGCATATCGACGACGACCACGACTCGATCGACATCGGCTTCTCACTCGTGACTTCGAGAGTGTTGTTCGACCACCGGGCAGTGGTGCTGTCACCCGAAGGCGATGGCCTGCGGGCCGGTATTCAAGCGTTGGGTCGCGGCGAAACGATTCGGGGTGTGGTGTCGGGTCGTGTTGCGCCGGGTTCGACGGGTGTGGTGTTTTCGGGTCAGGGTGCGCAGTGGGCGGGTATGGCCGCCGAGCTGCATGCGGCGTTCCCGGTGTTCGCTGAGGCCTTCGACGCGATTGTCGCTGAGTTGGATCCGCTACTGGGGCAGCAGGTTTCGTTGGGTGTGGCTCTGGCGTCCGAGGATGTGGTCGACCGGACGGTGTTCGCGCAGGCGGGGTTGTTCGCGTTCGAGGTGGCGTTGTTCCGGCTGCTCGAATCATGGGGTGTCCGTGCGGATGTGGTGGCCGGTCATTCGATCGGTGAGGTCGCTGCCGCGCATGTGGCCGGAGTGATGTCCTTGGCGGATGCGTGTGTGCTGGTCGCCGCGCGTGGCCGGTTGATGCAGGCACTCCCCGCCGGTGGGGCGATGGTTGCGGTGGGTGCGTCGGAAGCCGACGTGCTGTCGCTGCTGGCAGCTGGTGACGTGTCGGCAAGTCGGGTGTCGATCGCGGCGGTCAATGGTCCGTCGTCGGTGGTGTTGTCCGGTGTCGAGAACGATGTCGTGGCTTTCGCCGATGCGTGTGCCGAGCGTGGTTGGCGCACGCACAGGTTGCGGGTTTCGCATGCGTTCCATTCGGCGTTGATGGAGCCGATGCTGACCGAATTCGCTTCGGCGATCGAGGGTTTGGCGTTCGCTCGTCCCAGCATCCCATTGGTGTCCACGGTTACCGGTGCCCAGGTGACCGATGAGATGTCGGATCCGTCGTATTGGGTCGGTCAGGTTCGTGACTCGGTGCGGTTCGCCGATGCGGTCACCGCGATGGCGGGCCTGGGTGTCGCCAGGTTCGCCGAGGTCGGGCCCGACGCCGTGCTTACCCCGATGATCGCCCAGACTCTCGACGAGCGGGCTGATTCGGCTTCTACTGTGGTGGCCTTGGCGCGTCGAAACCATGCCGATCCATCCACGGTGTTGGGCGGGCTGGCCGGGTTGTTCGTCTCCGGCGCCGAGGTGGACTGGGCTGGTCTATATGCCGGTACTGGAGCTGAGCGAATCGACTTGCCCACCTACGCTTTCCAGCGTCGGCGTTATTGGATACCCGAAGGGTCCGCCGGTAGTGGTGACGCTCGATCGATGGGTCTGGTGGCTACCGGACATCCCTTGGTCTCTGCGGTGGTGTCGCAACCGGATTCCGATGTGGTCGCAGTCAGTGGCAGGTTGTCGCTTCGGACGCATCCCTGGCTGGCCGATCACCGGGTCATGGACACCGTGTTGTTCCCTGGTACCGGTTTGGTCGAGCTTGCTCTGCACGCCGGAGAGCGAGTGGGCTGTTCGAGCCTGGATGAGCTGATTCTGCGCGCTCCCCTGGTGTTGCCGGAGTCGGCGGGCGTTGCGGTGCGTGTCGTGGTCGGTGGCGAGGACAGCGCGGGGCGTCGCGGGGTGCGGATCTTCTCTCGGCCCGATGATGACGTCGATTCGGTGCCGTCGTGGATGTTGAATGCCGAGGGGGTGCTCGCGTCCGGATTCGATAGCGCGGCTGTGGATCTGGTGCAGTGGCCGCCCGCTGGTGCGGTCGCCGTGGACATCGATGGTGTTTATGACTCTCTCGATGCGCAGGGTTATCACTATGGTCCGGTGTTCCAGGCGTTGCGGTCGGTGTGGCGGGGATCCGATGGGGTGCTCTATGCCGAGGTCGAATTGCCTGAGCAGGCCAGGTCCGAGGCGGAGCGTTTCGGTGTGCATCCGGCGTTGCTGGATGCGGCGTTGCATGCCTTGCGTTTTGCCGATGATGCCTCGGTGGAGGGAGTCGGGCTGGCGTTGCCGTTCGAGTGGTCTGGTGTCACGGTGCATGCGGCGGGTGCCGATGCAGTGCGTGTTCGGCTCGCTCGTGTCGGTGAGCATGGTGTGGCTCTGGATCTGGCGGACTCGACCGGTGCTGCGGTGGCTACGGTGCGGCATTTGGCTTCCCGGCCGATCGATCCCGTACAGCTCACCACCGGTACACCCATTGCCCGCACCGCTGTGTTCGATGTCAGCTGGACACCGATCTCGGTGTTCGAAGGTGAAGTCGCCGCGGTTGCATGGGCGGATCTCGGTGACGAGGTTCCGGCCGCGGTGATATTGGATTGCCCGGCGGGTAATGATCCTGTCGCCGTTCGTACCGCGACTCATGCTGTGCTGCAGGTGCTTCAGTCCTGGATTGTTGATCAGCGGTTCGGTGAGTCGGTGCTGGTGGTTCGGACCGGTGGTGCGGTTTCGGTTGCCGGGGAAGACATTACGAACTTGGCCGGTGCGGCTGTGGGTGGTCTCGTTCGTTCCGCGCAGGCGGAGAGTCCTGGCCGGATCGTGTTGCTCGACTCCGATTCCGAAGATGCCGGTGCCGAATTGGGTGGGTTGCTGGCTGGGATTCTGGCTTCGGAGGAAACTCAGGTGGCCGTGCGTGGTGGGCAGGTATACAGTGCGCGACTCGCCCGGGCCGTCTCCACTGCCGCGACCGCTCCGGCGACCGACGCCTTCGACCCGGATGACACTGTTCTGATCACCGGTGCAAGCGGTTACCTCGGTGGGTTGTTCGCGGGCCACCTGGTGAACGCATATGGTGTGCGGCGTCTGTTGCTGTTGAGTCGGCGCGGTGAGTCGGCTCCCGGCACCACCGAGCTACGCGCGGAGTTGCAGCGTCTCGGCGCCGAGGCCGAGTTCGTCGCCTGCGATATCGCCGACCGCGGCGCGCTCGCCGAGGTGTTGGCGGGCGTGCCTGCTGGTCACCCGTTGACCGGTGTGTTCCATATGGCTGGTGTGCTCGATGACGGTGCCATCGCGTCGTTGACCGCGGATCGGTTGGATGCGGTGTTGGGGCCCAAGGTCGATGCTGCCCTGCATCTGCACGAGCTGACCGCGGATCTGCCGTTGAAGGCGTTTGTGCTGTTCAGCTCGGTGGCTGGTGCGTTCGGCAACGCCGGTCAGGGCAACTATGCCGCGGCGAACGCGTGTCTGGACGCCCTGGCGGCGCATCGCAGGGCATCCGGGCGCCACGGCAAGTCTTTCGCCTGGGGTTTGTGGAGCATGGACGGGGGTATGGCCGCAGAACTCAGCGACGTCGACCGTCACCGCATGTCTCGTACGGGCATGCTGCCGCTCTCGGAGGAGCAGGGTCTCGCGCTGTTCGATGCCGCGACAGGAATGGATATAGCCGCCCTCGTCCTCGCCCGTTTCGACCTGGACGCGATGCGCAGTACGGGATTCGCTGCGCCCGCACTGTTTTCCGGGCTGATCCCGCAGCGCCGTAAAGCGGCCTCGGGCGCAGCCACGGCGCTGCGCGCTCGGTTGGCGAACACTCCCGAGAGTGAACGTTTCGGTGTACTCGTGGAGATCGTCCGTGGACAGGTCGCGGCGATTCTGGGACACCAGAATGTCAACGCAATTGCGGCAGACAAGGCCTTCAACGAGTTGGGCTTCGATTCGATCACCGCTATTGAGTTCCGCAATGCCCTCAAAACCGTGACGGGCCTGCATCTCCCCGCGACCTTGGTGTTCGATTACCCGACACCGCAGGCTTTGGCCGAATATCTGGCCGACGAGCTCACCGGCACGGGGCAGGACATCGAGGTCACTGCCAGCACAGCTGTTGACGACGAGCCGATCGCCGTGGTGGCGATGGCCTGTCGTTATCCCGGTGGTGTCGCCTCGCCGGAAGACTTGTGGCGGCTGGTCATTTCGGGCATTGATAGCACCGGTGAGTTGCCGGTGGATCGTGGCTGGGACATCGACGGTATCTACGATCCAGAGCCCGGCAAGGCCGGTAAGACCTACACCCGTCAGGGTGGATTCCTTTATTCGGCGGCCGATTTCGATGCGGACTTCTTCGAGATCAGCCCCAACGAAGCTGTGGCCATGGATCCGCAGCAGCGGTTGCTGCTGGAGACCTCATGGGAGGCGCTGGAGCGCGCCGGTGTGGATCCGGCTGCGCTGCGTGGCAGTTCGACCGGGGTCTTCACCGGCATGATGTATCACGACTACGCCCAGGGAACCGGTAACAGCGCTGCCGGGAGTTTGGTGTCCGGGCGAGTGTCGTATGTGTTCGGTCTGGAAGGGCCGTCGGTCACCGTGGATACGGCCTGTTCATCATCGCTGGTGGCAATGCATCTGGCCGCGCAGTCGCTGCGGTCGGGTGAATGTGATCTGGCGTTGGCCGGTGGTGTGGCGGTGATGGCGACACCGGAGATCTTTGTGGAGTTCAGTCGGCAGCGGGGGCTGGCCCCGGATGGGCGGTGTAAGTCGTTCGCCGATTCCGCCGATGGGGTGGGCTGGTCCGAAGGTGCCGGTGTTCTTGTATTGGAGCGGTTGTCCGACGCTCGCCGTAATGGGCATCAGGTTTTGGCGGTGGTTGCTGGTTCGGCGGTGAATCAGGATGGTGCGTCGAATGGTTTGACTGCGCCGAATGGTCCGTCGCAGCGGCGGGTGATTCGTCAGGCGTTGGCGAACGCGGGGGTGTCGCCGGTCGAGGTCGATGCGGTCGAAGCTCACGGCACGGGAACCACTTTGGGTGATCCGATCGAAGCCCAGGCGCTGCTTGCTACTTATGGGCAGGATCGTGCGGGGGATCGTCCGTTGTGGTTGGGGTCGTTGAAGTCGAACATCGGTCATTCCCAAGCTGCTGCGGGTGTGGGTGGTGTGATCAAGATGGTGATGGCGATGCAGCACGGTGTGCTGCCCCAGACCCTGCATGTCGATCAGCCCTCCACCAAGGTCGACTGGACCCAAGGCCATATCCGATTGCTGACCGAGTCGGTGGCGTGGCCGGTGGCGGATCGGCCGCGTCGTGCCGGTGTGTCCTCATTCGGTATCAGCGGCACCAACGCACACCTCATCCTGGAGCAGGCTCCGGTCGTGGAACCGGCACCAGTGGAGTCGGCGCCGGTGGTCGAGTCCGTTCCGGCTGTGTTGCCGTGGGTGGTTTCGGCGCGCAGTGCTGCGGCTCTGGCCGGTCAGGCCGGGCGTCTGGCGTCGTATGCGGGCGATCACGACCTGGATCCGGTGGCTGTGGGCTTCTCGCTGGCGTCCACGCGCGGTGTTTTCGAGCATCGGGCCGTGGTGCTGTCACCCGAGCGCGACGGTTTGTGGGCCGGTATTCAAGCGTTGGGTCGCGGCGAAACGATTCCGGGTGTGGTGTCGGGTCGTGTGGTGTCGGGTTCCACGGGTGTGGTGTTTTCGGGGCAGGGTGCGCAGTGGGCGGGTATGGCTGCTGAGCTGCGCGGTGTGTATCCGGTGTTCGCCGAGGCTTTCGATGCGATCGTGGCTGAACTGGATCCGCGACTGGGGCAATCGGTTTCGCTGAGCGCTGGTTTGGTGAGCGATGACCTGATCGACCGGACGGTGTTCGCGCAGGCGGGGTTGTTCGCGTTCGAGGTGGCGTTGTTCCGGCTGCTCGAATCGTGGGGTGTGCGTGCGGATGTGGTGGCGGGTCATTCGATCGGTGAGGTTGCTGCTGCGCATGTGGCGGGGGTGTTGTCCTTGGTGGATGCGTGTGTGTTGGTGGCGGCGCGTGGCCGGTTGATGCAGGCGTTGCCTGCTGGTGGGGCGATGGTTGCGGTGGGTGCGTCCGAGGCCGACGTGCTGCCGCTGCTGGCAGCTGGTGACGTGTCGGCAGGTGGGGTGTCGATTGCGGCGGTGAATGGTCCGTCGTCGGTGGTGTTGTCCGGTGTCGAGAACGATGTCGTGGCTGTCGCCGATGCGTGTGTCGAGCGTGGTTGGCGCACGCACAGGTTGCGGGTTTCGCATGCGTTCCATTCGGCGTTGATGGAGCCGATGCTGGCCGAGTTCGCTTCGGCGATAGAGGGTTTGGCGTTCGGTCGGCCGAGCCTTCCGTTGGTGTCGACGGTGACCGGTGCCAGGGTCGAGCACGAGATGTCGGATCCGTCGTATTGGGTCGGTCAGGTCCGGGACACGGTGCGGTTCGCCGATGCGGTCACCGCGATGGCTGCCATGGGTGTATCCAGGTTCGCCGAGGTCGGGCCCGACGCCGCGCTGACTCCGATGATCGCCCAGACTCTCGACGACGGGCGGGCGAGCGCGAGTGCTGCGGTCGCGGCTCCTGCGGTGCTGGCGTTGGCGCGTCGAGACCATGCCGATCCGTCCACGGTGTTGGGCGGGCTGGCCGGATTGTTCGTGTCCGGCGCCGAGGTGGACTGGGCTGGCCTGTATGCCGGTACCGGAGCTGAGCGCATCGACTTGCCCACCTACGCCTTCCAGCGTCGACGCTATTGGATGACCGAAGGCCCTGCCGCCGCTGGCAATGCCCGGGCGATGGGTCTCGTCGCTACCGGACACCCTCTGGTCTCGGCGGTCGTCTCGCAACCGGACTCCGACGCGGTAACTCTCACCGGTCGCCTATCGGTGCAGACGCACCCATGGCTGGCCGACCACACGGTTGTGGACACCGTGCTGTTCCCCGGTACCGGTTTGGTCGAACTCGCCTTGTACGCCGGAGAACAGGTCGGCTGCTCGACCCTCGAGGAACTGGTCCTACAAGCCCCACTGGCGCTGTCGGAGTCTGCCGGACTCGCGGTGCGCGTTGTGGTCGGTGCCGAGGAGGAGACCGGCCGTCGCGGGGTGCGGATCTTCTCGCGCCCCGATGATGATGTCGATTCGGTGCCGTCGTGGATGTTGAACGCCGAGGGGGTGCTCGCGTCCGGATTCGATAGCGCGGCTGTGGATTTGGTGCAGTGGCCGCCCGCTGGTGCGGTCGCCGTGGACATCGATGGTGTTTACGACTCTCTCGATGCGCAGGGCTATCACTATGGCCCGGTGTTCCAGGCGCTGCGGTCGGTGTGGCGGGGATCCGACGGGCTGCTCTATGCCGAAGTCGAATTGCCTGAGCAGGCTCGGTCCGAGGCGGAGCGTTTCGGTGTGCATCCGGCGTTGCTGGATGCGGCGTTGCATGCTTTGCGTTTTGCCGGTGACGCCTCGGTGGAGGGAACGGGACTGGTGTTGCCGTTCGAGTGGTCTGGTGTCACGGTGCATGCGGCGGGTGCCGATGCGTTGCGTGTTCGGCTCGCTCGTGTCGGTGAGCATGGTGTTGCTCTGGATCTGGCGGACTCGACCGGTGCTGCGGTGGCTACGGTGCGGCATTTGGCTTCCCGGCCGATCGATCCCGCACAGCTCACCACCGGCGCATCCGTCGTCGGTAATGCGCTGTTGCAGATCGGCTGGACACCGGTCGCGGTGCGTGCAGCTGAAGTCACCGCGGTAGCGTGGCCGGACCTCGGTGATCAGGTTCCGCAGGTGGTGGTGTTGGAGTGCCCGACGGGTAATGATCCCGCCACTGTCCATGCTGCGACTCATGAGGTTCTCGAGGTATTGCAGTCCTGGATTGCGGGCAACCGGTTCGCCGAATCGGTGCTCGTCGTCCGGACCGGTGGTGCTGTCTCGGTTGCCGGGGAAGACGTTACGAACTTGGCCGGTGCGGCCGTGTGTGGTCTGGTGCGTTCCGCGCAGGCGGAAAATCCTGGCCGGATCGTGTTGATCGACACCGATTCCGAACTCGACGGGCTGCTGGGCGGGATTGTCGCCGCGGCCGAACCGCAGGTGGCGGTGCGCGATGGGCAAGTTCACATTGCGCGCCTCGGCCGAATCTCCGCTCCGACGACCGCTTCAGCCGGAGGTTTCTCCGCGGCCGCTTCGGCTGTGGGTTCGTCCTTCGATCCGGATGACACTGTTCTGGTCACCGGTGCCAGCGGCTATCTGGGTGGGTTGTTCGCTCGGCACCTGGTCAATGCACGTGGTGTGCGCCGACTTTTGTTGTTGAGCCGCCGTGGTGAATCTGCTTCCGGTGCTGCGGAGTTGCGGGCGGAGCTGCAGGGTCTTGGTGCCGAGGTCGGGTTCGTGGCTTGTGATGTTGCCGATCGTGGTGCGCTTGCGCAGGTGTTGGCCGAGGTGCCTGCTGGTCACCCGTTGGCCGGCGTGTTCCATATGGCTGGTGTGCTCGATGACGGTGCGATCGCGTCGTTGACCGCGGATCGGTTGGATGCGGTGTTGGGGCCCAAGGTTGATGCCGCCCTGCATCTGCATGAGCTGACCGCAGATCTGCCGTTGAAGGCGTTTGTGCTGTTCAGTTCGGTGGCTGGTGCGTTCGGCAACGCCGGTCAGGGCAACTATGCCGCGGCGAACGCGTGTTTGGATGCGCTGGCGGCGCATCGCAGGGCATCCGGGCTTTGCGGTCAGTCTTTCGCGTGGGGTCTGTGGGGCATGGTCGGCGGTATGGCCGCAGAACTCAGCGATCGGGACCGTCACCGCATGTCTCGTACGGGCATGCTGCCGCTGTCGGAGGAGCAGGGCCTCGCGCTGTTCGATGCGGCTACCGGGATCGACGCGGCGGCCCCTGTGCTTGCTCGTCTGGACCTGGATGCGATGCGCAGTACGGGATTCGCTGCGCCCGCACTGTTTTCCGGGCTGATCCCGCATCGCCGCAAGGCAGCCTCCGGAGCCGCCACGGCGCTTCGCGCCCGGTTGGCGAACACTCCCGAGAGCGAACGTTTCGGTGTGCTCGTCGAGATCGTTCGTGGTCAGGTCGCGGCGATTCTGGGTCATCAGGACGCGAATGCGATTGCGGCGGATAAGGCCTTCAACGAGTTGGGTTTCGACTCGCTCGCTGCTATCGAGTTCCGCAATGCTCTCAAGACCGTGACGGGTCTGCGGTTGCCTGCGACTCTGGTGTTCGACTATCCGACACCGCAGGCTTTGGCGAAGTATCTGGCTGATGAGTTCGCGGGCACCAGCCGGGATGTCGTAATTACTGCCAGCAGGGCTGTTGACGACGAGCCGATCGCCGTGGTGGCGATGGCTTGTCGTTATCCGGGTGGTGTCGCCTCGCCCGAAGACCTGTGGCGGCTGGTCATGTCGGGCGTCGATAGCACCGGTGAGTTGCCGGTGGATCGTGGCTGGGACATCGACGGTATCTACGATCCAGAGCCCGGCAAGGCCGGTAAGACCTACACCCGTCAGGGTGGATTCCTGTACTCCGCGGCCGATTTCGATGCGGACTTCTTCGGGATCAGCCCCAACGAAGCCACCGGGATGGATCCCCAGCAGCGGGTGCTGCTGGAGGTGTCGTGGGAGGCGTTGGAGCGCGCCGGTGTGGATCCGGCGGTATTGCGCGGCAGTTCGACCGGGGTGTTCACCGGTGTGATGTACCACGACTACGCGCAGGGCACTGGTGGCAACGCAACCGGCAGTTTGGTGTCGGGTCGGATCGCCTACACCCTCGGGTTGGAAGGCCCCGCCGTCTCAGTGGATACAGCCTGTTCATCATCGCTGGTGGCAATGCATCTGGCTGCGGCGTCATTGCGGTCGGGTGAATGTGATCTGGCGTTGGCCGGTGGTGTCGCGGTGATGGCGACCCCGGCGACTTTCGTGGAGTTCAGTCGTCAGCGGGGGTTGTCGCCGGATGGGCGGTGTAAGTCGTTCGCCGACACGGCCGATGGTGTCGGCTGGGCCGAGGGTGCGGGTGTGTTGGTGTTGGAGCGGTTGTCCGACGCTCGCCGTAATGGTCATCAGGTTTTGGCGGTGGTTGCTGGTTCGGCGGTGAATCAGGATGGTGCGTCGAATGGTTTGACCGCGCCGAATGGTCCGTCGCAGCGGCGGGTGATCCGTCAGGCGTTGGCGAACGCTCGGGTGTCGCCGGTCGAAGTGGATGTGGTGGAGGCCCACGGTACGGGTACCACGTTGGGTGATCCGATCGAGGCGCAGGCGCTGCTTGCTACCTATGGACAGGACCGGCACCAGGATCGTCCGTTGTGGTTGGGGTCGTTGAAGTCCAACATCGGTCATTCCCAAGCTGCCGCGGGTGTGGGTGGTGTGATCAAGATGGTGATGGCGATGCGCCATGGGGTGTTGCCGCGAACGCTGCATGTGGATCAGCCCTCCACCAAGGTTGATTGGTCCGAGGGGCATGTGCGGTTGTTGACCGAGGCGGTCGAGTGGCCGACGGCGGATCGGCCGCGCCGTGCTGGTGTGTCCTCGTTCGGTATCAGCGGCACCAACGCACATGTCATCATCGAGCGGGCACCGGCTGCGGTGGCGGGGCAGGCTTCGCTGCCAGTGGTTGAGCGCATTCCGGCTGGTGGGTTGCTGCCGTGGGTGGTTTCGGCCCGCAGCGACGAGGCTCTTGCCGGTCAGGCTGCCCGCCTGGCGTCTCATGTGGACGATCCCGATCTGGATCCGGTGGATGTCGGTTTCTCGCTGGCATCGACGCGTGGTGTTTTCGAGCATCGCGCTGTGGTGTTGGCCGACCGACGTGATGGTCTGCTCACGGGTGTGCGGGCGTTGGCTGCCGGTGTGCCGGCTCCTGGTGTGGTGTCCGGTCGTGTGGTGTCGGGTTCGACGGGTGTGGTGTTCTCGGGGCAGGGTGCGCAGTGCGCGGGTATGGCTACTGAGCTGCGCGGAGCTTATCCGGTATTCGCCGAGCATTTCGACGCGATCGTGGCTGAATTGGATCCGTTACTGGGGCAAACGGTTTCGCTGAGTGCTGCTTTGGTGAGCGATGACCTGATCGACCGGACGGTGTTCGCGCAGGCGGGGTTGTTCGCGTTCGAGGTGGCGTTGTTCCGGCTGCTCGAATCCTGGGGCGTGCGTGTGGATGTGGTGGCGGGTCATTCGATCGGTGAGGTTGCTGCTGCGCATGTGGCTGGGGTGTTGTCGTTGTCGGATGCGTGTGTGTTGGTGGCGGCGCGTGGCCGGTTGATGCAGGCGTTGCCTTCCGGTGGCGCGATGGTCGCTGTCGGTGCCTCGGAAGCCGAGGTGCTGGCGTTGCTGGACGGTGCGGTGCAGGTGTCGATCGCGGCGGTCAACGGTCCGGCTTCGGTGGTGTTGTCCGGTGTCGAAGACGATGTCGTCGCTGTCGCTGATCGGTGTGCCGAGCGTGGTTGGCGGACGCATCGGTTGCGGGTTTCGCATGCGTTCCATTCGGCGTCGATGGAGCCGATGCTCACCGAATTCGCAACGGCGATCGAGGGTTTGGCGTTCACCCGCCCGAGCATCGCGTTGGTATCGACGGTGACCGGTGCGCGGATCAGCGATGAGATGTCGGATCCGGCGTATTGGGTCGGTCAGGTCCGCGACACCGTCAGGTTCGCCGATGCGGTCGCCGCTATGGCGGCCATGGGTGTGACCCGCTTCGCCGAGGTCGGACCCGACGCCGTGCTCACCCCGATGATCGCTCAGATCGTGGATGACACGCAGGCGGGCGCGGCAGGTACGGCCGTGGCGCTGGTGCGTCGAAACCAGACCGATGTGTCCACGGTGCTGGCCGGGGTGGCCGAGTTGTTCGTCTCCGGCGCCGAGATGGACTGGTCCGGTTTCTACACCGGCACCGCAGCCCAGCGAATCGACTTGCCCACCTACGCCTTCCAACGTCGCCGCTATTGGATGGCCGAAGGGTCCGCCGGTAGTGGCGACGCTCGATCGATGGGTTTCGTGGCTACCGGACACTCCCTGGCTTCGGCGGTCGTATCACAACCGGATTCCGATGTGGTCGCCGTCAGTGGCAGGTTGTCGGTGCAGACGCATCCCTGGCTGGCCGATCACCGGGTCATGGACACTGTGCTATTCCCTGGTACCGGTTTGGTCGAGCTTGCCCTGCACGCCGGAGAACAGGTCGGCTGCTCGACCCTCGAGGAGTTGGTCCTGCGAGCCCCGCTGGCACTGTCGGAGTCGACCGGGGTTGCGGTGCGCGTTGTTGTCGACGCCGAGGACGAGACCGGCCGTCGCGGGGTGCGGATCTTCTCTCGGCCCGATGATGACGTCGATACGGTGTCGGCGCGGTCGTGGACGTTGAATGCCGAAGGCGTGCTCGCGTCCGGATTCGACAGTGTGGCTGTGGATCTGGTGCAGTGGCCGCCCGCTGGTGCGGTCGCCGTGGACATCGATGGTGTTTACGATTCCCTTGATGCGCAGGGCTATCACTATGGTCCGGTGTTCCAGGCGTTGCGGTCGGTGTGGCGGGGATCCGATGGGATCTATGCCGAGGTCGAATTGCCTGAGCAGGCCCGGACCGAGGCGGAGCGTTTCGGAGTGCATCCCGCATTGCTCGACGCCGCCTTGCACGCCTTGCGTTTTGCCGATGACACCTCGGCGGAGGGAACCGGACTGGCGTTGCCGTTCGAGTGGTCCGGGGTCACCGTGCATGCGGCCGGGGCCGACGCGTTGCGCGTTCGGCTCACCCGTATCGGTGAACATACGGTCGGTTTGGATCTGGCGGACATGACGGGTGCTCCGGTAGCGACTGTGCGGCAACTGGCTTCCCGGCCGATCGATCCCGCGCAGCTCACCACCGGTACACCCATTGCCCGCACCGCTGTGTTCGACATCAGCTGGACACCGATCTCGGTGTCCGAAGCCGACCTCACCGCCCTGTCGTGGGCGGATCTCGGTGACGAGAGCGAGCAGGTTCCGCAGGTGGTGGTGTTGGATTGCCCGGCGGGTAATGATCCTGTCGCCGTTCGTACCGCGACTCATGCTGTGCTGCAGGTGCTTCAGTCCTGGATTGCCGATCAGCGGTTCGGTGAGTCGGTGCTGGTGGTTCGGACCGGTGGTGCGGTTTCGGTTGCCGGGGAAGATATTACGAACTTGGCCGGTGCGGCTGTGGGTGGTCTCGTTCGTTCCGCGCAGGCGGAGAGTCCTGGCCGGATCGTGTTGTTCGACTCCGATTCCGAAGGTGCCGGTGCCGAACTCGGTGGGCTGCTGGGTGGGATTGTCGCCGCGGCCGAACCGCAGGTGGCCGTGCGCGGTGGGCAGGTATACAGTGCGCGACTCGCTCGAGTCGTCTCCACTGCCGCGACCGCTCCGGCGACCGACGCCTTCGACCCGGATGACACAGTTCTGATCACCGGTGCCAGCGGCTATCTGGGTGGGTTGTTCGCCCGGCATCTTGTCGACGCATATGGTGTGCGGCGTCTGTTGTTGTTGAGCCGCCGTGGTGAATCTGCTTCCGGTGCTGCGGAGTTGCGTGCAGAGTTGGAGCGGCTCGGCGCCGAGGTCGGGTTCGTGGCTTGTGATGTCGCCGATCGTGGTGCGCTCGCCGAGGTGTTGGCGGGTGTGCCTGCTGGTCATCCACTCACGGGTGTGTTCCACCTGGCTGGTGTTCTCGATGACGGTGCGATCGCGTCGTTGACGCCGGATCGGTTGGATGCGGTGTTGGGGCCCAAGGTCGATGCCGCCCTGCATCTGCACGAGCTGACGGTGGATCTGCCGTTGAAGGCGTTTGTGCTGTTCAGCTCGGTGGCTGGTGCGTTCGGCAACCCTGGTCAGGGCAACTATGCCGCGGCGAACGCGTGTTTGGATGCGCTGGCGGCGCATCGCAGGGCATCCGGGCTTTGCGGTCAGTCTTTCGCCTGGGGTTTGTGGAGCATGGGCGGGGGTATGGCCGCAGAACTCAGCGACCGGGACCGTCACCGCATGTCTCGCTCGGGCATGCTGCCGCTCTCGGAGGAAGAAGGCCTCGCGCTGTTCGATGCAGCTACCGGGATCGACGCGGCGGCCCCTGTGCTTGCTCGTCTGGACCTGGATGCGATGCGCAGCTCCGGGTTCGCCGCGCCCGCACTGTTTTCCGCGCTGATCCCGCATCGCCGCAAAGCAGCCTCCGGAGCCGCCACGGCGCTTCGCGCTCGGTTGGCGAACACTCCCGACGGTGAACGTTTCGGTGTGCTCGTGGAGATCGTTCGCGGTCAGGTCGCGGCGATTCTGGGACACCAGAATGTCAACGCAATTGCGGTAGATAAGGCCTTCAACGAGTTGGGCTTCGATTCGATCACCGCTATTGAGTTCCGCAATGCCCTCAAAACCGTGACGGGCCTGCACCTCCCCGCGACCTTGGTGTTCGACTATCCGACACCGCAGGCTTTGGCGAAGTATCTGGCTGATGAGTTCGCGGGCACCAGCCGGGATGTCGTGGTCACTGCCAGCAGGGCTGTTGACGACGACCCGATCGTGGTGGTCGGAATGGCCTGCCGTTATCCCGGCGGGGTCACTTCACCTGAGGAGCTCTGGGAACTGGTCCGTAACGGTGGAGATGCGATATCGATGCTCCCGATCGACCGTGGCTGGGATATCGAGGGCATCTATGATCCGGAACCTGGTCGGGTGGGCAAGTCCTACACCCGGGAAGGTGGGTTCCTGCATACTGCTGCCGATTTCGATGCGGACTTCTTCGGGATCAGCCCCAACGAAGCCACGGGGATGGATCCGCAACAGCGGCAACTCCTGGAAACGACGTGGGAGGCGTTGGAGCGCGCCGGTGTGGATCCGGCGGTATTGCGTGGCAGTTCGACCGGGGTGTTTGCCGGTGTGATGTACCACGATTACGCGCAGGGGAGCGGCGGCAACGCTACCGGCAGTTTGGTGTCGGGTCGGATCGCCTACACGCTGGGGTTGGAGGGCCCCGCCGTCTCAGTGGATACGGCCTGTTCATCATCGCTGGTGGCAATGCATCTGGCTGCGCAGTCGCTGCGGTCGGGTGAGTGTGATCTGGCGTTGGCCGGTGGTGTGGCGGTGATGGCGACGCCGGAGACGTTTGTGGAGTTCAGCAGGCAGCGGGGTTTGTCGCCGGACGGTCGGTGTAAGTCGTTCGCCGACACGGCCGATGGTGTCGGCTGGGCCGAGGGTGCGGGTGTGTTGGTGTTGGAGCGTTTGTCCGACGCTCGCCGTAATGGTCATCAGGTTTTGGCGGTGGTTGCTGGTTCGGCGGTGAATCAGGATGGTGCGTCGAATGGTTTGACCGCGCCGAATGGTCCGTCGCAGCGGCGGGTGATCAGGCAGGCGTTGGCGAACGCGGGGGTGTCCGCGGTCGAGGTGGATGCGGTCGAAGCTCACGGCACCGGTACCACGTTGGGTGATCCGATCGAGGCGCAGGCGCTGCTTGCTACCTATGGACAGGATCGTGCGGCGGATCGTCCGTTGTGGTTGGGGTCGTTGAAGTCCAACATCGGTCATTCCCAAGCTGCCGCGGGTGTGGGTGGTGTGATCAAGATGGTGATGGCGATGCGCCATGGGGTGTTGCCGCGAACGCTGCATGTGGATCAGCCCTCGACGAAGGTTGATTGGTCCGAGGGGCATGTGCGGTTGTTGACCGAGGAGGTGTCGTGGCCGGTGGTTGATCGGCCGCGTCGTGTCGGTGTGTCCTCGTTCGGTATCAGCGGGACCAACGCCCACGTCATCCTGGAGCAGCCCCCGGCCGTGGAGTCGGTACCGGCGGTGAAGACCGATCCGGTGGGTGGGGTGCTGCCGTGGGTGGTTTCGGCACGCAGTGCTGGGGCTCTTGCCGGTCAGGCTGCCCGGCTGGCGTCTCATGTGGCCGACCACGACCTCGACCCGATCGATGTCGGTTTCTCGCTGGCCAGCACACGTGCTGTGTTCAACCATCGCGCTGTTGTCCTGGGCGACGATCGCGACGGTCTCCTCGCGGGAGTGCGGGCGCTGGCCGAGGGCGTGCCGGATCCCGGTGTGGTGACCGGTCGCGTGGTACCGGGTTCGACGGGTGTCGTGTTTTCCGGTCAGGGTGCTCAGTGGGCTGGCATGGCTACCGAACTGCGTGATGCGTATCCGGTGTTCGCCGAGGCTTTCGACGCGATCGTTGCCGAGTTGGATCCGTTGCTGGGGCAGCCTGTTTCGTTAGGTGTGGCGTTGGCGTTCGAGGATCTGGTCGACCGGACGGTGTTCGCGCAGGCGGGGTTGTTCGCGTTCGAGGTGGCATTGTTCCGGCTGCTCGAATCATGGGGTGTCCGTGCGGATGTGGTGGCGGGTCATTCGATCGGTGAGGTCGCTGCCGCTCACGTAGCCGGAGTGATGTCCTTGGCGGATGCGTGTGTGCTGGTCGCCGCGCGCGGCCGGTTGATGCAGGCGTTGCCTGCTGGTGGGGCGATGGTTGCGGTGGGTGCGTCGGAGGCCGACGTGCTGCCGCTGCTGGCAGCGGGTGACGTGTCGGCAGGTCGGGTGTCGATCGCGGCGGTGAATGGTCCGTCGTCGGTGGTGCTCTCCGGTGTCGAAGACGCGGTCCTGGCCATTGTCCAGGCGTGCATCGAGCGTGGGTGGCGGACGCATCGGTTGCGGATCTCGCATGCCTCCCATTCGGCGTTGATGGAGCCGATGCTGGCCGAATTCGCCACGGTGCTACAGGGTTTGACGTTCACCCGTCCGAGCATCGCGTTGGTATCCACGGTGACCGGTACCCGGATCGAGCACGAGATGATCGACCCGTCGTATTGGGTCGGGAACATCCGCAGGACAGTGCGATTCGCCGACGCTGTCACCACCATGACGGATATGGGTGTGACCCGGTTCGCCGAGGTCGGCCCCGATGCGGTCCTGACCCCGATGATCGCTCAAACTCTCGACACCGCAACCGCAATCGCTCTGGCCAGACGCGACAACGCCGACCCCACGACTTTGCTGACCGGACTAGCCCGGCTATACGTCGCAGGCACGACAGTGGACTGGACGGCGTACCACGCCGGTAGCGGAGCAGTGAAAATAGATCTACCGACATACAGCTTCCAGCGCCGCCGCTTTTGGGTCGCGGGCCAACTGCACACCGGGGAGGCACACGCACTCGGTCTGCGGTCCACCGAACACCCCATGCTGGGCGCGGTGGTGGTGCAGCCGGAGAGCGGGGGCGTCCGATTCACCGGCCGCCTGTCCACGGCCACCCATCCCTGGCTGGCCGATCATGACGTGCTCGGTACCGTGCTGCTGCCCGGCACCGGATTCGTCGAACTGGCCATCCACGCCGGAGACCAGGTCGACTGTGCGGAACTGGAGGAACTCACGCTGCTGGCGCCACTCGTGCTCCAGGGGCACGGTGGTGTACAGATCCAGGTGATCGTCGGCGACGCAGATGAGACCGGTCGCCGACGGCTCGACATCTACTCGCGCAAGGATGATGACGATCCGTCGGTCCCGTGGACGCACCATGCGGAAGGCGCTGTGCGCCCGAGCCAGGAGACCGACGAAGCGGAAAGCTGGGCCGACTTCGCGCAGTGGCCACCGGTCGGTGCCACGCAGGTGCTGCTGGCCGGCGCCTACGACGAACTCGCCGACAACGGGTACAACTACGGGCCGGCCTTCCAAGGTCTGGAAGCCCTCTGGCGCCGCGGCGAGGATCTTTTCGCCGAGGTTTCCCTGCCCGAGCAGACCGCTACCCAAGGCTATGGCGTCCATCCCGCATTGCTCGATGCGGCGATGCACGCACTGGCCTTCAGCCATCCGCAGGGCGTGGACGAGGACGCCGAGCGTCCGATCCTCGTGCCATTCACTTGGTCGTCGGTGCGTTTGCACACCGACGGCGCCCGGCGGGTGCGGGTTCGGTTGACCTCTCCGAAGGCAGGGACAGTCACCCTGACCATGGCCGATTCCGGTGGCGCGCCCATGCTTTCGGTGCAGTCCCTCGCAGTGCGCCCGCTGTCCCTCGAACTGCTCGCGGCCTCATCCCAGTCCACACATGATGCGCTGTTCGAGGTCGCTTGGCGGCCCGGTCCGGAGCTACGCTCCGTTGCGGGAGTCTCCTGGGCCGAGTGGGGCGCTGCGGAGTCGGCCTCGGTCCTCCTCTTCCGGCCTCCCCTCGACGGCGGTGAAGTGCCGGTCCGGCTGCGCACAGCTGTGCATCGCACGCTCGGCGTCATCCAGGAGTTCTCGAGCGACGAACGCTACGCCGCAAGCACTCTCGCCGTGATCACCGACAGCACGGCCGACCCGGCCGCGGCTGCGGTGTGGGGTCTGGTGCGCGCGGCGCAGGCGGAGAACTCGGGGCGGATCGTGCTCATCGAGGCCCCCGCAGCGACAACGGCGGATCACCTGGTAGCAGCAGCGCTGACGGGCGAGCCGGAACTGAACGTCCATTCGGATGGGACGCGGGTGCCGCGGCTCATCCGCGCCGCGTCACCAGAATCGGAGCGGCCGACCCCCTGGGATCCCGAGCGGACTGTATTGATCACCGGTGGTACCGGCGGAGTCGGCCGCTATCTCGCCGAGCACCTGGTGAGCGAGCACGGTGTGCGACACCTGCTGTTGGTCGGTCGACGTGGACCGGCCGCCGCCGCGGATCTCATCGACGAACTCAACGCTCTCGGCGCCGAGGTGCGCGTAGCCGCCTGCGATGTCGGAGACCGTGCAGCGCTGCGGGACCTGCTTGCCTCGATACCCGCGGAACATCCGTTGGGTGGGATCGTCCACGCGGCGGGGGTTACCCATAACGGGCTGGTCGACAACTTGACGCCGGAGCAGATCGACTACTGCCTCGGTGCCAAGGCCGACGCCGCCTGGCACCTGCACGAGCTCACCAGTGCGGCCGGGCTGTCCGCCTTCGTGATGATCTCCTCGGTGGCAGGCTTGGTACCGCCCCCGGGGCAGGGCGGCTATGCAGCCGCCAACATGTTCCTCGATGCGCTCGCGGCCCACCGTCACGCCGAGGGCATGCCGGCCACCTCGCTCGCCTATGGCCTGTGGGAGTCCGAAACCGGACTGACTCAGCGGCTCAGCCAGGCCGATCGGCAGCGTATGCGCCGCAGCGGTGTGCCGCCAATGGCTGCCGCCAAGGCGCTCGAGCTATTCGACGCGGCATTGTCCACGGACCGTCCGGTACACGTACCGGTTGAGATCGACCTTGCCGCGTTGCGTGCTCTGGACGCGGTGCCCCCGCTGCTCAGCGACTTGGTCAAGCGGATCGGGCGTCGGCAGAGCACCGGGACACAGGATGTGGGGGCGCTTCGCAGACGACTGGCACAACTGTCCGAGTCCGAACAGGAACAGTGGCTCCGGACGCACGTCCTCGAGAACGTGGCGAGACTGCTGGGACACGAGAGCGCTGAGGCACTCGACCCCGAGCGGGACTTCCTCGAATCGGGGTTCGACTCACTGGCCGCCATGGAGCTGCGCACCGCCCTCAGCGCTTCCACCGGCCTCACGCTGCCGACCGCCGCGATCTTCGATCACAAGACGCCGGCGGCACTGGCCCGATACCTGCAGAAGGAGCTCACCGCAGACTCACAGACCAACCATGAACCCGATGGTGCGGACGACTCGTTGTACGGGATGTTCCATGGCGCGGTAGCGTCCGGCCAGGCCGACAAGGGTTTTGCTTTGTTGCGGGCGGCGGCGGAGCTGCGCGAGCAGTTCTCCTCGGCCCACGAACTGGACCGAGTGCCGGTGCCCATTCGGCTCGCCGCGGGTTCCGCCTTGCCACGCATCATTTGTCTCGCGCCGCCGCTGGCCACCGGCGGCGCACATCAGTACGCCCGGATCGCATCGCATTTGCGAACTGCCCGTGACGTTTTGGCACTGCCGCCGATCGGTTGTCGGACAGGGGAGCCACTGCCGACGACGCCGACGGCGGCCGCGGAAGCCGTGACGCGCTCCGTCCTCGAGGCGGCGCAGGGAGATCCGTTCGTTCTGGTCGGATACTCCTCGGGCGGATCGTTGGCCTACCTCGTCACCGAGCACCTGGAAGCCGCTGGTGGCCCAGTGCCCGACGGCGTGGTCCTGTTGGACACTTACAACGTGCACTACGACGGCGAATGGCTGCTTCGGGCGATGGCTGAACGCATGGTGTCGGCGGAGGCTACCTTCGGTCGCTTCGACCAGGCCCGGCTGACCGGCATGGGCCGGTATGTGCAGTTCCTACAGGAGATGGTGCCCGGCTCTGTCGCCACGCCGACGTTGTTCATCCAGTGCGCCCAGAACTTCCTGGGGAGTTCATCGGATCGGGTGAACTGGCAGGCCGAACCGTGGGATTCGACGCATACCGTTGTTTCGGTACCGGCCGACCACTTCACGATCCTGGAGGACGGCTCGGCGGATGTCGCCGAAGCGATCGAGGGCTGGCTCGAGAGCTAGGAACAAGGACCGGGTGGGCGCCATGCTCACCCGGTCCTGGTGGCCCTAGCCCGACAGCGCTCCAGCGCAATGATCGCGGATCAACTGTCCTATCGGACGGCAATTCGCATCGATGAAGAAGTGGCCGCCCGGAAATGATTTCGCGAGGAAGCTGCCAGAGGTGTGCGAGCCCCATACCTCGATTTCCGCGAAACTGGCATCGGGGTCACGATCGCCGACAATTGCGACGATGGGGCTGCTGACCATCGCGTCCGGACTGCACTCGTAGGTCTCGATGGCTCGGTAGTCGTTCCGGACGATCGAGAGGATCAGCTCTCGAAATTCGGGATCCTCGAGTAACGCCGATGGGGTACCGCCGAACCGGACTAGTTGCTCAGCGAGTTCTCGATCGCCCAGCAGGTGCACTCGCAGCTCAGGTGGCGCCGCCGAAGGCGCGCGCCGACCGGAGGCGAACAGGACCTTCGGGCTCGCTCCCACCTCGTGCTCGAGCCGCCGACATGCCTCGAAAGCCACGACAGATCCCATACTGTGCCCGAACAAGGAGAAATCCTGGACATCCCCGACTGCTGCTACCAGGTCGGGCAGCAGGCCATCGACGAGGTCCGAAATATTCCCGACGAGCGGTTCCCGTCTTCTATCTTGTCGCCCCGGGTATTGGACAGCGAGAACCTCATACTCTGACCCCACTCCTTCGGCCAATCGTCCGAAAGATATGGCCGATCCGCCGGCGTGCGGAAAGCAGACCAGTTTATGAGATCCGTCCCCTGGCGCGGGGGACAGGCGACGTAGCCAGCTATTACCCATAGGGTGGAGAGCCTTTCGTTTACGCGAGCTAGAGGCTCGATGGTGTGTGCTCGAGCCGCACCACCGCACTCCAAGGCCTCGACGAATTTTCGATCGGCTTGCGGGGATCCGGCTGTGGGAAGAGCATGATCGGCTTCATGAACCAGGGCAGCCGGTTGAACCGGTGTGCCGCCGAGACCAAATGTTCCACCTCGTCGGCCGTCCAGCCGAGGTCGGCGAAGAAGCCGAGCGGATCGACCGGACCGAACTGCCAGGGGGCGTTGGCAAGCAGTTCGGTGGTTGCCTTACCCATTCGCTTCACAACCGCCTGGTTATTGACATCCAGTGCCCACCAAGCGATTTCAGGACGAGCCAGCGCGGCGGCCAAGCCGACGACATCGTCGTCGCTGAGGTAGTAGATCAGACCCTCGGTGAGCACCAGCGCCCGCTGTGCACCCGCGAGGGCCCCGTCCAGGAACTGCTGCCGCGCCTCGGGATCAGCGAGATCCACCGCCGTGCGGGTGAGCGCGCAGCGCGGCGACTCCCCGGCCAGCAGCTTGTTCTTCTCGGCGACCAATTCGGGGAGATCGGCCTCTATCCAAGGGAATTCGGCGGACAGCTCCAGCCGGTACGGGCGGGTATCCATACCCGCGGCCATATTGACCACCAGATCGCAGCCCTGCGCGACGGTCTTCAGGATCAGGTCGTCGATGAGCTTGGTCCGGGCGACCAGGCTCCAGCCATTGCGCATCAAGCGCGGCGCGCGGGCGGCTATGGCGTGGCCCCGCTCTCCGGCGACCCGGTCGGCGAGGGGATCGTGGAAGAGGGCATCGGGGCGCGCGGATTCGGCGGCCCGGTAGGCGGCCACCCAGCGGGCGGTGTCGGAAACATTGGCAACTAGTTCAGCGGTCTCGGCCACCAATGCAGTCTTGCACAGCAAAACAAAAAAGATGATTATGAGCCACGCGTATTTCAGAACTCTCGCAACGCCACGTACTGTGATGTTTTCGCCATTGCACACAGGGGTTTTGATGAACGCACGGTACGCGGTCAGGTGGGCAGCCGAGCACGGGGTGCCGCGGCTGGCATTGCGCGCGCAGCGCCGCTTGGGCGACCCGTTCGCCCGGCTGCTCAGTGGCGCGGAAGGCCGCAGCGATCCGTATTCGCTGATCGATCAGCTGCGTGGGACCGGCAGCGTGCATACCGGCCCGGTTGGCTACGCGACCTTCGATTACCGGCTGTGCCGGGCGATCCTGCGCGACAGAAGATTCGGCGCGCGCACTCCGATCGACCCCGCCGTGCCCGGCCCGCTGCGCCGCAATGCCGAGCGAGTCGTGTTGCCGCCCAACTTGACCGAGGCGCCATCGATGTTGATGCTCGACCCACCGGAGCACAGCCGGATGCGCAAGCCGGTCGCCTCCGCGTTCACCCCGCGCGCCGTCGCCCGGTTGGGCGACCGGGTGCGTGCGGTCACCACCGAACTACTCGACGCCATGTCCGCGCGCGGATCGGCCGACCTGATCGGCGATTTCGCCGCGCAGGTCCCCATTGCCATCATCGCCGAGATGCTCGGTTTCCCCGCTGCCGACCGCGAGCTGTTCCTGCGCTGGGGTGATGTGGTCACTCCGCTGCTGGACGTCGGGATCTCCCGGCGGACGCACCGACGCGCGATAGACGCGACGGCGGCGATGAATGGTTATCTCGCCGCCCACATCGAGAAATTGCGCCGCGAACCCCGCGAGAACATCTTCAGCGTCATGGTGTCCTCGGGCGATCTGAGCACCACCGAGCTGATAGCCAACGCAAACCTGCTGATGGCCGCTGGCTTCGAGACCACGGTGAACGTCATCGGCAACGCGATCCCGCTCCTGTTTTCCCACCCCGACCAGCTCGACCTCTTGCGCGCCGAGCCGCAGCGCTGGCCCGGCGCGATCGAGGAGGTGCTGCGGTTCGACCCGCCGGTGCAGATAGCCGCTCGCCGAGTCCTGGAACCGGTGGATCTCGGTGCGGGCGTTCACCTTCAGCCAGGAAAGTCGATCATCGTGTCCCTGGCAGGCGCCAACCGCGATCCCGCGCACTTCCCCGACCCGCATCGATTCGACATCACCCGTACCAACGCCAAGGAGCACCTCTCGTTCGGCTCCGGCATCCACGCGTGCATCGGCGCGAGCCTGGCCAGGCTGCAAGCGGCCCACGCGCTACCTGCCCTGTTCGAACGCTTCCCCGACCTGCGCCTCGATGGCGAACCCAGCCGCCGCGGCCTGTCCACCCTGCGCGGTTACCAGCACATGCCTGCCCGACTGGGTCGTTCGGCGGGGGCGCGGGCTGTCCCGTCCATGGCATCCGGCGACCGCGTGCCCGGCAGCTGACAGCTGGGACGGGCGCTCGGCCCTTCCAGCGATACCGGGTCTGGACCCATTGTCGGCCGCCGGTGGACATCCGGTGCCGAGCCATCGGAATTTCGATGTCTCGAATTGCCGATTCTATTGGTCAACCTTGATCGGGCGGGTCTACCTTCGACCATGTCGCCGCTGACGAATCGAGCACAGAATGTCAGCTCGTCCACTGCGTGGAGGACTCGAACCAGCGCGACGGCAACTCGGAGAGCGAGCCCGCTACCCGGGCTCAGAACGACGGAGACAACCCATGTCGAAGATCCTTTTCGTGATGACCGGCGTCGACTACTGGACGCTGGCCGATGGCACCGAGCACCCGACCGGCTTCTGGGCCGAGGAGTTCGTTGTGCCCTTCCAGGCGCTGAAGGCCGCGGGTCACGAGATCGTGGTGGCCACCCCCGGCGGCGTAGTGCCGACGGTGGACAAGGGCAGCCTCGCACCCGAGGTCAACGGCGGTCAGGAGATCGCCGACCAGCGGGCGGGCGTGCTCGCCACCAGCACCGAGCTGAACAACCCGATCAAACTGGCGGAGGCCGACCTCGCCGACTACGACGCGGTGTTCTACCCCGGTGGCCACGGCCCGATGGAAGATCTCGCCGTCGATGCCACCTCTGGCGAATTGCTCACCGCCACACTGGATTCTGGTAAGCCGCTGGCCGTGGTGTGCCACGCGCCCGCCGCGCTGCTCGCCGCGACCAAGGCCGACGGCAACAATGCCGTCGCCCGTTACGCCCTGACCGGATTCACCAATGCCGAAGAGACCCAGGCGGGTTTCGCCGATAAGGCCAAATGGCTGCTGCAGGACCGACTGGTCGAGATCGGCGCCGATTTCCGCGAGGCCGATCCGTGGACCCCGAATGTGGTGGTCGACCGCAACCTGATCACGGGCCAGAATCCGGCGTCCTCGGCCGGTGTCGCCGAAGAACTGCTGAAGAAGCTGTCCTGATCATGGCCCCCGACCGGCTCGCGGAGGTGCTCGACGCGACCTATGCGTGCCTGACCCGCTACGGCGTGCGGCGCACCACGGTCGACGACATCGCCGCCAGCATGGGGGTGTCCCGGTCGGCGGTCTATCAATATGTCCGCAGTAAGGACGACGCCGTCCGGCGGCTCGCCGAACGCCTGCACACTCGGGCGCTCGCGCGAGCCGAGACCGCCGCCACCACGGAAAGTCCTGCGGCCCAACGCATTCGCGGGGTATTGGCGGCCAAACTCGAGCTGGTGCTGCAACTGAAGGGCGATTCTGCGCACGGGACCGAACTGCTCGACCACAAGGCACGCCTGTTCGGCGATATCTGCACCGCATTCACCACCGACCTGCACGAACTGCTGGTCGGACTGTTCACCACGGCGGGCACCGTCGAGCAGGTGTCGCCCGCGGCGGCCGCCGATATTTGTATCGCCATGGTGATCGGTCTGGAATCCGCGCCCCAGGCTCGGCGGCTGTTCGACCCCGCCGTTACCGCACTGCTCAGCGGGTTGCTCGCGGCACCAGGCGGGGTGGGTCAGATATCTATTTCGACGTCGGTGAGCGGGTAGGCGACGCAGGAATGGGTGTAGCCGAACCGGCTGTCGGACAGGCGCAGCCGCGCTTCCTCGGCATTGTGGATCTCGCCCTTGCAGATCCGCACGCGGCACAGGCTGCACTCGCCGGACCGGCAGGCAGCCTCGGGCCGGATGCCCTGATCTTCCAACGCGTCCAGCAACGGTCGGTTGCGTGGGGTGCGGAACGAGGTGGCGCCCACGGTGACGGTCACTTCTTCGGTCGCATCGAGTCCGGCGGGCCAGTGTGGTTGTGCGGTGGGGTCGGCGGGCGCGCCATTGGCCTCGAAGCGAATCCGGCGGCGGCGCTGTCCCAGCGACGTGAGTTGTTGCAGCGCATAGGGATACAGCGCCTGCGGACCGCATACGTACACCATCCGATCGCGCAGTTCACCGACCAGCGCGGTGATCGTCTCGGCGCTCAGGAATCCGGTCCGTCCGTGCCAGCCGGGATTCGGTTCGGCGATCACGTAATCGACGCGGATATTCGGCTGCGCGGCGGCGATCGCGTCGAGTTCGTCGCGGAAGATGATGTCATCGGCCGACCGTGAGCCGTAGACGAGGTGGAAGCCACGGCCCAGCTCATTGTCGACGATATCGCGAATCATGCTCAGCGCCGGGGCGACTCCCGATCCACCCGCCAGGAACACCACGTCATCGCCGTGGAAGAGCGGATTGTGGTGGAAGGTGCCCAGCGGACCGGTGGTGCTGAGGCGGTGTCCGACCTCGACGGTGTCGATGAGTAGATTGCTGATCCGGCCGCCGGGTACCCGGCGCACGGTCAGGTCGTAGTGGTCGAGTCGGGCCGGGCTGGAGGAAATCGCAAACGGCCTGCTGGTGCCGTCGATGAAGACGTTGACGTACTGTCCGGCCAGGAATGGCGGGAGTGGAACCGAATCGGCCGCCGCGATCCGGAAGGTCTTGCTGGTGGCGGTTTCCGCCATCACATCGGTGATCACCACCCGCAACCGCTTGGGGTGGTGTGCATCGACGGTCCGGTGGGTTTCGCCGTGATAGTCGCGGGCGTCGGGTGTGCGTGCGGCGATCTCGGCGAGGATTTCGGCGGTGCCGTCGAAGCGGTCGGCAAGTGGGTGTGTCACGAAAGATGCTCCCTTCAGGCGGCTTTGGTGCGCAGCAGGCGGCGGGCGACGCGGGCACCGGCTTCGAGGGTGGGCTGGAAGCCGCCGATGCCAGCCCAGGATCCGGCCAGGTGGAGTCCGGGGACGTGGGTCCGGCGCTCGCTGTTGCGGAACAGCCAGCTCTCGGTGGCGTCCTGGTCATAGCCGTAGATGGCGCCGCCAGGGTGGCCGAGGTAGCGCATCATCGTCAAAGGTGTTGCGACATCGACCTCTTCGATGGCGTCGCGGATGCCGGGTGTGATGTGTTCGACCACATCTAGCAGGGTCTCGGCATAGGCGAATTTGGTCCTCGCGTAGTCCTGCGGCGCGATGTTGTCCCATGCGTCGGCGTACTGCAGGGTCATCAGGCTGATGTGGGTCGCGCCGGATGGGGCGAAGCCGATGGGAGCGACGTCGTAGGAGGAGACGCAGACCCCGCGTGCTGGTTCGAGCGTGTGCCAGGAGGCCTGGGTGCGGTCGTCATCGGCGTCGCGATTGATGAAGCTCGTGCTGGCGGTGAAGCCCAATTCCGCTGGGGTGGCCGCCAATCCCATATGCAGTACGAAGCCGGAGACGCCGATGCGGCGGCTGGCGAGATCATCGCGGACGGCCGCGGGCACGATATCGCCGAGCATCGCATAGGTGACCGGCAGCGAAGCATTCGAGACGATATCGGGCGCGGTGACCTCCTGCCCGTCCTCCAGCCGGACGCCGATGGCCCGGCCCGCCTCGGTGAGGATGGCGTCGACGGCGGTATTGAACCGGACCTCACCGCCCGCGCGCAGGAACGAATCCAGAATGGCGGTCGACATGGCCTGGGATCCGCCGCGCACATGCCACGGCTTGAATTCGAAATAGGCGAACAGCGTCAGCGCCAGATCCTGGAAGGGCAGCTTCGACGGCGGCTGGCCGAGGTAGGTCCAATAGATACCGAGCGCGCACTTGAGCGCTTCGTCTTCGAAATACTCATCCAGCACCTGCCGAAGGGGGCGCAGCCCGTAGGTGAACAGCGTCGGATCGATCTCCTCGGCGGGCATGCCGCGCCTGGCTGCGATCTGCCAGAAGGCGACCGCCTTGACCAGATCGAAGAAAGCACGAGCCCGAGAACCATTGCCGGGGAACGCTTCTTCGATCGTGGTGATGGCGCCCTCCCAGTCCGCGGGCAGTGTCAGGTCGAGCTGCCCGGGAATCACCGCCCGGTACAGGTCGTGCTCCTGCACGAATTCCAGCTTGTCGGCAATATCGAGCTGCTGGAACAGGCCCTCGCGCAAGGAGACCGGCTGCCCCTCGGCGCCCACCCCCGACAGCTGGTGCAGTGCGACCTCGAATTCGAAGCGCCCGCGCCGAAACGAAGTACCGCAGCCGCCCGGGATATTGTGGCGCTCCACCAGCAGCGTGCGCGCGCCCGCCCGCTGCAGCGTGGCGGCCGCGGTCAGACCGGCATTGCCCGCGCCGATCACAATGGCGTCGAAATCGCTCATGCGTCTGCGCCTTTCGGCCGCGTGGCGGCGTAGGCTTCGGTTTGGATCTGCTCGAATTGCGCGCCCATCGCCTCGGCCAGTGCAGTCGCCGCCGAGAGCGGGCGCACCATCACCATGAAGTCATCGATCTTGCCGTCGGCGTCGAAGTGCAGGAAGTCGCAGCCGGTGAGCTGCTTGCCATTGACCTTCGCCTCGAAGATGAACGCGTGATCGCGCCCGTTCGGGTCGGCGATCTCGCGCACGTAGTGGAAGTCCTCGAATACTCGCAGGACGCCGCGCAGGATCGCGGCGGTGATCGCCTTACCCGGATAGGGCTTGAATGCGACCGGGCTGGTGAATACGACATTGTCGGCCAGCAGCGCCTCGATGGCAGCCGCGTCGCGGGCCTCGACGGCCGTGCGGAAGGGGTGCATCTCTCACCTTCATACTCAATTTGTTGACTATGTGGCTCAAAGACTAGCGAGGAACAGGCACGAGTGTCCATAGCCGAGTAGACAATATTTTGAATAATCGCCGAGGTGATAACCTGACCCGATGGCATTACGCAATGCGGTGCTGGCCGCGCTCATCGAAGGGGAGGCCTCCGGCTACGACCTGGCCAAGGGCTTCGACGCGTCGGTGGCCAACTTCTGGATGGCCACTCCACAGCAGCTGTATCGCGAACTCGACCGGATGGCCGAGGAAGGGCTGATCCGAACGCGGGTCGTGCAACAGGAGCGCAGGCCGAACAAACGATTGCACTCGCTCACCGAGGCGGGGTGGGCAGCCTTAAGGGCCTTTACCGCCGAGGAGCCGAAGCCCACGGCCATCCGGGACGAGCTGATGGTCAAGGTACAGGCGGTGGATGTCGGCGACGGGGCGGCCGTGCGCGCCGCGATCGCCGAGCGCAAACAGTGGGCCGCGGCGAAATTGGCCCGCTACGAACGACTTCGGACGCGGCTGCTCGACGGCCGCAGCGAACAGGGATATCTGCTGGAGGCCGACCATATCGGCCCATATCTCACGCTGATGCGCGGTGTGTCCTTCGAACAGGAGAACATCCGCTGGGCGGAACTGGCGCTCGCCGTTATCGACCGACGACTCGGCGCGGCGCAGTCCTAGTCCGGCGGGCGGGCTTCCAGCGGCTCAACTGCCTGGGCGGGTGGGCGGACCGTCCATGGGCCTGCCCATACCGGATCCATTCAGGCCGTTGGTGCTGCCGCCGGGTCCGCCGCCCTGTGGGCCGGGGCCACCGTTCATGCCGTTCGGTGCGCCGGTGGTTGTGCCGACGGCGGTCGCGGTATTGGTGCCGTCGGTCTGGGTGCCTCGAATGGTCACGGTGTCACCGACTTTCACGCTGGTCGCGCCGGTGGTGGTTGCGGTGATGGTGTAGGTCTGGGTGTAGTCGTCGGCGCTCTTCGCGGTGACGGATGTGCTGGAAAGTGCGGTGATGGTGCCGGTTTGGGTCAGTTCGGTGCGGTAGCCGCCACTGCCGTCGGAGACGACGACTTGGCCGTGCAGCGGCGGGCCGGTCGTGGCACCGCCGGGACCGGCGCCGAACTGGCCGTTCATGCTCATCCCCGGTCCGCCGGGGCCGCGATTGCCACCGTTGTCACTGGACGACGCCGCATAGATGATGCCGCCGCCCGCCGCGGCGATCACACCGGCGATACCCACGGCGGCCAGGGTCTTTCGGGTCGACCAGCCGGTCGAGGATGGGGGAGTCGGCGCGCCCCAGGTCGGGTCCTGGTCGGGCGGGGGCTGGTGGATGAGGGTGGTCATGCTGGGTGCTCCTCTGCGGTGACGGCCGGTGCGCGTCGGTCCGGGTAGTCCTGTTCGGGGTCAACCGTCGTCGGCGAAATTAGGTGCGAGCTGTGGGCGAGGTCAGGATCGGCTATGTCCGATTCGGCGCACAGCAAGTTCACAGCCGGGCCATAGCCGCTGCCGAGCCGCCGCCCGGAGTATGAGGCCCATGTCCACGATGACCTCTGCAAACAGCCCGGCCAACCGGACTGCCATGCGGCGCGCCGACGGCAGTCCGATCAATGTGCTCGTCGTCGATGACGAACCGGTCCTGGCCGAGATGTTGTCGATGGCGCTGCGGTATGAGGGCTGGGAGGTCGGCACGGCCGGTGATGGGCGCACGGCGGTGACCAGGGCGCGCGAGACCAGGCCGGATGTGGCGGTGCTCGATGTGATGCTGCCCGATATGACCGGACTCGAGGTGCTCGGCAAGCTGCGCGCGCAGGTTCCGCATCTGCCGGTGCTCTTGCTGACCGCGAAGGATTCGGTGGAGGACCGGATCGCGGGGCTCACCGCGGGCGGTGACGACTACGTCACCAAGCCGTTCAGTATCGAAGAGGTGGTGCTGCGGTTGCGGGCGCTGCTGCGCCGCACCGGGGTGGCGAGCGAGGACGGCGGCGCCCAGATCGTGGTCGGTGATCTGGTCCTCGACGAGGACAGCTATGAGGTCACCCGGGCCGGTACCTCGATTGTGTTGACGGCCACCGAATTCGAACTGCTCCGGTTCTTCATGCGCAACCCGCGGCGGGTGTTGAGCAAGGCGCAGATTCTGGATCGGGTCTGGAGTTACGACTTCGGCGGCCGGTCCAATATCGTCGAGCTCTACGTGTCGTACCTGCGCAAGAAGATCGATAGCGGTCGGGCGCCGATGATCCATACCCTGCGCGGAGCCGGATATGTCCTCAAGCCCGCGGGCTGAGGTGCGCCGCCTGCGGTCGCCGCGACGGTGGTCGCTGCGGGCCAGGCTGCTGGTCGGGCAGGCGCTGCTCCTGGTGACCGTGGTGGTCGGCATCGGCGCCGCGACCGAGTTCGCGCTGCAACAGTTCTTGGTGCATCAACTCGATACCCAGCTGATCGATGCGCAGAAGCGCTCACTCGGCGATTCCGGTGGCGGCCCCAGCCTGGGGCCGCCGCCCGGCGAGTCTTCCGGTAACCAGTCCGCACCCCCGCCCCCGCCGCCGCATCCGCAGAGCACCGGACCGGGGCCGGAATTCCTCGATCGGCGCGGCATCCAGCCCGATGCCGTGGGTGCGATCGTCGATCGGGGCACGGTCACCGCCGCGGGCCGGATCGGCAGTGACGGCATACAGCACGCGCTATCGGATGCCGCCCGCCGACAGCTCGCCGCGATGGCGGCCAACGGCAGGGCGACCACCGTCGATATCGACGGTGCGGGCCGCTATCGCGTGATCGCGGACCGGACCTGGCAGGGCACAACGGTGGTCACCGGGCTGCCATTGGCATCCGTGGACGAGACGCTCATGCGGGTGTTGTGGGTGCTGGCGATCGTTACCGTGATCGTGCTGGTGTTCGCGGTCACGGTGGGTATCTGGCTGATTCGCCGCGCGCTGGCGCCGCTGGACCGGGTCGCGGCCACCGCCGCGCGCGTGGCCGATCTGCAGTTGGATCGCGGGGAGGTCACCCTGCCGGTGCGGGTGCCACGAGACGATGCCGATCCGCATACCGAGGTGGGGCAGCTCGGCTCGGCCGTCAACCGAATGCTGGACCACATCACCGGCGCGCTCTCGGCCCGACACGCCAGTGAGACCCGGGTCCGGCAATTCCTCGCCGACGCCAGCCATGAACTGCGCACTCCGCTCGCCGCCATTCGCGGCTATGCCGAACTGGCGCAACGCAAACGGGCGGAGGTACCCGGTGCGGTGGCCAATGCAATGGGCCGGGTGGACTCCGAGGCCCGGCGGATGTCGGCGCTGGTCGAGGACATGCTGTTGCTCGCCCGGCTGGATTCCGGCCGCCCGCTCGAACACGAGGCGGTCGATCTGACCCAGCTCACCGTGGACGCGGTGAGCGACGCACATATCGCCGGACCGGAGCAACAATGGGATCTCGACCTGCCCGGCGAACCCGTGGTAATCGTCGGCGACGCCGCCCGATTGCATCAGGTGCTGACCAACCTGCTGGCCAATGCCCGGGTCCACACCGGTCCGGGGACCACGGTCGTCACGGCGCTGGCCTTCGATGGCGACGGCGGTGCGGTGTTGCGGGTCGTCGACGACGGGCCCGGCATTCCAGAAGCGTTGCAGCCGGAGATATTTCAGCGATTCGCCCGCGGCGATACGTCGCGCTCGCGGCGCGCGGGGAGTTCCGGACTCGGTCTGGCGATCGTGGCCGCGGTGGTGAAGGCACACGGCGGTGCGATCACGGTGGACAGCATGCCCGGCCGCACCGAATTCACCGTGCGGTTGCCGGCGGATCCGGCGGCGATCAGTACCGGACCTCCGATCGATGGGCTCACAGCGAATCCACAGCCGCGGCAGAGCTTGGAACGACATCGCGTCGTCACGCTCGATATGTGACTACGACTTTGCTGGGACCTCCCGACGGCATCGCCGCGGTGCCGCGAAGAATGTCATCCGGCCGCACCCGGCTGTGGCGGCGGCTGTCGCTGTCGATGCTGACCGCGGCATCGAGTGCCGATGCGAGCACCTACATCTGGGTCGCCGCCGCGGTCGGTTCGAATAATGCCGCCGGCTATCAGCTCGCTCGCCACCCGTGCACCGGTGATGGACGTGGGCGGCTTCAATGGTACCGATCCCGCACCCACTCCGGCCGCATTCAAAGAGTATGTGGCGCAACGCAAGATCCACTACTTCATCGCCTGGGTCGAGGCGAATTTCACCGCCCGCCAGATCGATGGCGTCACCGTCCACGACCTGACGGGCAACAGCGCCTAGCCCGCACAGACAGTGCACAGCAATCGCAAATATCGGACCCACGTCCGCAGATCAGGATCGGAAATATGACTATCGCTACCGAAGCGCCCGTATGGCGTGCCGACCGCGCCGAGCCGGATGGCTCGGTACGGCAGCAAACCCGATGGACCCGACTGCTCTTCGGCTCCCGCGACCAGCCCCGCTGGGCCCGTCCCGGCCGGTGGACACTGCTGGCAGTGACCGCCGTCCTCTATCTGTGGGGGCTGAGCCGATCGGGCTGGGCCAATGAGTTCTACGCGGCAGCCGTGCAGGCGGGCACCCAGAACTGGAAGGCGCTGCTCTTCGGTTCGCTCGATGCCGGTAATGCCATCACCGTCGACAAACCGCCGGCCGCGCTGTGGGTCATGGGGTTGTCGGGGCGGTTGCTCGGATTCAGTTCCTTCTCGATGCTGCTGCCGCAGGCGCTGATGGGTGTGGCATCGGTCGGGCTGGTGTACGGTGCGGTCCGGCGCTGGAACGGTCCGGCCGCAGGATTGCTCGCCGGGGCCACACTGGCGCTGACTCCGGTTGCGGCACTGATGTTCCGGTTCAACAATCCGGACGCATTGCTGGTGCTGCTGCTGGTCGCCGCGGCCTATTGCACGGTGCGTGCCACCGAGCGCGGCAGCGGACGATGGCTCGCATTCGCCGGTGTCGCGGTGGGATTCGGCTTTCTCACCAAAATGATGCAGGCGTTCCTGGTGCTGCCAGCACTCGGCCTGGTGTTCCTCGTCGCCGCGCCGATCACCTGCTGGCGCCGAATCGGCAAGCTGCTCGGCGCTTTCGCGGCCATGGTGATCTCGGGTGGCTGGTTCGTCGCACTGGTCAGCTTGTGGCCGAGTGATTCTCGGCCGTATATCGGTGGATCAACCGACAACAGCCTGCTCGAACTCGCGCTGGGCTACAACGGCCTCGGCCGGGTACTCGGCGGATCCGGCCCTGGTGGTGGCCCTGGTGGTGGTGCCAACACCGGTTTCGGTGGCAGCACCGGCATTACGCGGCTGTTCGGGGATGCGATGGGAACCGAGATCTCCTGGCTGCTGCCCGCCGCGCTGATCGGTCTGATCGCGGGCCTGTGGTTCACCCGCCGCACGCCGCGCACCGGGCGGACCCGTGCCGCCCTGCTGCTGTGGGGTGGTTGGCTGCTGGTGACCGGCGTCGTATTCAGCTACATGCAAGGCACGATGCACCCCTACTACACCGTGGCCTTGGCGCCCGCGATCGCCGCACTGGTGGCGGTCTCGGTGACCGAGCTGTGGCGGGGCAGGCGATTCCGGACGGCGCGCATCGCGCTCGGTGTCATGCTCGCGACGACTGGCGTCTGGAACTTCCTCCTGCTCGACCGCACACCCGACTGGTATCCGGCATTGCGCTGGATCGTGTTGATCGGATCGATCGTGATCGCCGCGATCGTGATTGTCGGCGCCCACCAGCTCGGCAGGTCGACCGCGGTGGTCGCCATTGCCGGTCTGCTGTTCGGATCGGCCGGTACCGCGGCGTACACCATCGAGACCGCGGCGACACCGCACAACGGTTCGATCCCGACCTCGGGGCCGAATAGCGGTCGCGGAATGAGTGGCGGACCGGGCGGCCCCATGGGCGGCGGCGATATGGCGCCCGCGGGAGCCGAATCGGCCACGGCTGGAACAACTTCCGATGCCGCTACACCGGGACGCAGCGATGCCGACGGGTTCCGCCCTGGTGACGGCGGCGGACCTGGCGGCTCGACGGCGAACAACACGGCGCTGCAACAGCTGCTGAACAACACCGACAATCGTTGGGTCGCGGCAACAGTGGGCGCCCAATCGGCGGGCAGTCTCGAATTGTCCACCGGCACTTCGGTCATGGCCATCGGCGGCTTCACCGGCGGCGACAATTCGCCCACCTTGGCCCAGTTCCAGCAGTACGTCGCCAATGGCGAGATCCATTACTTCATCGCGGGCGGCATGGGCGCTCCGGGCGGCGGCATGGGCCCGGGCGGCGGATCGGGCAGTGCCAGCGAAATCGCCGCATGGGTCAAGGCCAACTTCACGGCGATAACCGTCGGTACGACCACGGTCTACGACCTCAGCCTGCCGCTCACGTCCTGATCATCGGCCGTATTGTACTGCGGCGCAATCGCTTCCGCCGATATCCCTTCTCGGTGATGGGAAATCGACGGAAGTGGACGTTAGGTGAACAATTGGTTTCTCAGAAGTGTTGCCGCGCAACAATAGTTGCGTCATGCTGAGAGCATGGCCACACGGTCGAAGATGCGGCCGAGTCGGCCAAGGTGGGGATCAGAGGATCCATGGGGGTGCTGTCCGCGCCCCGTTCAATTGTTGCGCCGATTCGGTGCGAGTCCTTGGCGGCGGCGCATCGGGTGGTTTTTGGCAGTCATTTTCGTGCTCTTCGTCTTTCCCGGCCTCGTCGGCGCGGTGGCCAGTGCGCAGTACCAGGCCGCCGCCACCGGCAGCGGCGTTTCCCAAATCGACGGGCTCAGTTGGATGCACATCCGGGACTCGTCCGGGGTGCCACTGGCCAACTATTCGTTCGCGACCGACCACGGCGGGGTGCTGAACCCGGGCGCGACCATCCTCTGGGCCATCCTCGGCTTCCTGTTCATCGGCTACATCGCCATCGTGACGACCGCGATCTGGTTGATCGGGAATGCCTTGAGCTTCCAGTGGCTCAATATGTTCAGCTCGGCGCTGACCGGCGTCGCGGACCGGCTGACCGGTCAGATCGCGACACCCATGATGCTGATCACCGCGGCGACGATCGGTGCGTTCTGCGTCGCCTGGTTCTGGATGCGCGGCTATCACGCCAAGGCGGTGCTGCAGATCGTGACAATGCTCGGGGTGGCGGTCCTGGGCCCGGTGTTCCTGGCCGAACCGCTCGCCGATGTGCTGTCCCCGGACGGATTGCTCTCCAAGGGCCGGGATTTGGGCATTTCGGTCGCCGCCGGTTTGAACGGCAATAACAATCCGAATCCGAATCAGCTGGTCACCACCATGCAGCGTGATCTAGCGGACAACTTCGCGCGCCGTCCGGTGCAGGTGTGGAATTTCGGGCATGTGGTCGACGAGCAACCAGCTTGCCGTTCGGCATGGTCCGCGGGGATGGCCGCCGGTGACGACGATCGGGTCCGCAAGGGCATGCAGTCCTGCGGCGACTCCGCCGCCTACGCCAAGGCGCAGAATCCGAGCATGGGTCAGGTCGGCACCGGCCTGATGCTGTTGATCTGCGGTGGCATCCTGCTGGTCTTCGCGGTGGTGCTCGGGATCAGGGTGATCAAGGCCGCCCTGGACACGATCTATCACGGGTTCATGTCGATATTCGGTTTCGCCGCAGGCGGATTCGTATACGGACCGACGCAGACCTTCCTGGTCCGCAATCTCGTCGACAGCATTGTCGGGGCCGCCAAGATGACGGCCTACACCATCTTCCTCGGCGTCTATGTGCTGTTCATGGGCAATCTGTTCGCGCAGGCCAAGGGCGAGACCATGGCGGTGATCGTGATCGCGGGCACCGCCGAGATCGTGGCCGTCTCGCAGCTGAAACGCCTGAGCCGCGGCCTGGATCGGGGCAATGACTGGATCGCCAACCGGTTCGCGCTGGCGATACAGGGTGGCCGCGCGCCCGGGGGTGGCAGCGGCGGCACGGCTTTGGGGATGGGAACCATGCAGGCCAGGGGCGGTGGGTCGGGGTCAGGACTGATGTCCGGCCTGGCCGCGATCAACACCGCCAACACCTCTCCGGTGGTGGCCTGGCTGGCGATGCGGACCAACAGGCCCTTGGATCCCAACGCGCGACTGCGCAAGCAAGCCGAGCTGGTCAATATGCAGATCGCGGCATCGCGTATGACGCTCCACCAGCAGGAGGAACTGTTGGCCGCGCGAAACGTCCTCGACACCAAGGCCGCATCGCGCGCGGCCGATTACGGTGGCATGGACCACTATGTGGGTCGCGCCCACGGGTGGGATGGTCTCGGCGATATGGATGCGAGTTACCAGGGCAAGATGGGCTCGATGAACCGGCTCGGTGTCGACGAGACGAGGGTCGGCAATATCGCGTCCGTTCACGCGATTCAGAAGGCGAGCACGCCGCCGAACACGTACGAGTTCGCGCCGCGGGCGAAGGCGAACGCCGCCTTGCAGGCGGCGGTGAATCGTCCCGGCTCGGGCATCATGGAAGAATTGGCTGGCCAGGCGCATGTCGCGGTCTATAACTTCCGCAACAACGCCCCAAGGCCCATGCGGGACACGCTCGTCGACCAGTTCCTTATCGACGACGTCAACACGGCCATCGAGCGGGGCCAGAGGCTCGACCAGGCCATCGCTCCGGATCGTTGGGCAGACGCGGACAAGGCGACGCTGCAAACAATCGGATTCAATCTCGCGAACAACGCCTACGAGGCCGTGAACACGTGGGCGTTCAACATGACGGATCAAAATCTCGCCGCCGCCGTGGACGCACACGAGCATGCGCACATGTTCGATGGCCTCACCGATGGCCTGGTGAATGATCCGTGGGGCGGCCTGCGGATGCGGAACCTGAACATCCAACCGGATGACCCATTCGCGCAGCGAAGCTGGCGAAGTGTGCAGTAACCCCGAGGGTTGGCGGCGGTTGCTGTTGGGCACTAGAACCTTACGGCTCGTCAGTTATTGTGTGGGCCTATCGTTCGAGTACCCGAATGTTCGTGAGGTTCACTGTGCAGGACAGGGCACCTACCACCTTTCAGGAACTACGTGCCCTACTACAGCAGCGATTGCCCGAACTAGCCGACGGCCAACAGCGCATAGCCAGGCTGGTATTGGACGATCCGGAGGGTACCGCCTTCCGGAGCATCGGCCGCAGCGCCGAACTCGCGGGCGTGCATCGCTCCTCGCTGGTGCGGTTCGCGACCATGCTCGGACTACCCGGTTATCCGGCCCTGGTCGAGCTATGCCGCAGGCAACTGGCCGCGGAAGCGTATCTGGTGCGTAGGCCCGCTGGCGCACCGCCGCCCTCCTCGAACGACGAATTCTTCGATGCGATCACCGAATACGATACGAACAATCTGACCCGCACCTTCGCGCGGATCGATCGCGACGACTGGGACCGGGCGGTCGAGACACTCGCGACCGCGTCGGCCGTCCACATCATCGGTCTGCGGCGCAGTCTGGCCGTTGCCTATTCGGCCGACCATCTGTTGCGAATGATCCGGCCACGGGTCCGGCAACTGGGGGCCTCGGCCCGCCTGCTGACCGATGAATTGCGCGATATCGAGCCAGGCGATGCGCTCATCGCGGTGTCGATCCGCCGGTACAGCAGCGATACCGTGCGCACGGTCGAGTACGCGCGCCGCCGCGGTGCCACCACGATCGCGCTCACCGACGATCCGTCCTCCCCGTTGGCCCGCATTGCCGATCTGACGTTCTACGTCGAAACCGGCTCGGTCACGGTGCTGCGTTCGCTCACCGCATTCACCGGGCTCGTGCACGCGCTGGTCACCGCCGTCGGGTTGCGCTTGGAATCCGTGAGCGCCGATACCGATATCCTCGACGACCAATTGTTCGAATAGCCGCATGGCCACAGCGGCGATCGACGATATCGCCGCCGTCACCATCTCGAACGTCGCCGCAGCTCAGCGCCGAGTTTGCCACTCCGGCTCCCGGGTACCGCTGTGATATGACGCCCATCCATGACCTCCGGGGGCTGGGGCTACCCGAGTCGATCTCGGCCACGCTGTTCGATCTCGACGGCGTGCTGACCGACACCGCGGCGGTGCACCGGCGGGCGTGGAAGTTGGTATTCGACGAATTCCTGGCCGGTCGCGGCCATGGCGCGTTCTGGCCGTTCTCCGATGAGGACTATCTGGGCTATGTCGATGGCCGGTCGCGGGCGGACGGTATCCGGGAGTTCCTGAAGTCGCGGGGGATCACCCTGCCCGAAGGCGAGTCCGATGCGTTGCCGGGGGAGCCGAGCGTCGCGGGGCTCGGCAATCGAAAGAATCGACTGCTGTTGTCGTTCCTCGAACGTGACGGCGTCCATACCTATCCGGGGTCGGTGAAGTATCTGTCCGCGCTGCGTGCGGCCGGGGTGAAGACGGGTGTGGTGACCGCATCGGCGAATGCCGCCGCGGTGTTGTCGGCCGCGGATTTGGGCCGGTTCATCGATGTCTGTATCGACGGGCTGGAGATCGCGCGCCGCGGATTGCGCGGCACACCCGCGCCGGACGCATTTCTCGCGGCCGCGCAAGCCCTGGACGCGAAGCCGGAACAGGCGGCGGCGTTCGAGGACGGCGTCGCCGGGGTGACGGCTGGTCGAGCCGCTGGTTTCGGATACGTCGTCGGCGTCGATCGAGATCGCGATGCCGCGCATGCCGAGGCGTTGCGCCGGTCCGGGGCGGATGTGGTCGTCACCGATCTGGCCGAACTCGGGAAAGTAGCGATAAGTGCCGACCGAGCCGAGCCGCAGCTACCCGATGGGCGGGCACCACACCGTAGGTAGCGGTACGAAGGAGCGGGCATGGCGTTCACCGAATCCGAGTACTGGTTGGGCAGACTGGTTTTTCAGCACGGCCTCGCGGTCATCTATCTGATCGCGTTCTCGGCGGCGGCGCGGCAATTTCGAGCACTCATCGGTGCACGCGGGATGTTGCCGGTGCCGCAGTACGTCCGGCGGGTTTCCTTCCGCCGCGCGCCGAGCATCTTCCAGTTGCACTACTCGGACCGCTACTTCGCCGCCGTCGCCTGGTCCGGCGCGGCGCTGTCCGCCGCGATAGTGGGCGGGGCGCTGCATCTGGTGCCGCTGTGGGGGGCGATGCTGATGTGGGCGGTGCTGTGGGTGCTGTATCTGTCGATCGTCAATGTCGGACAGGCGTGGTACTCGTTCGGGTGGGAGTCGCTGCTGCTGGAGGCCGGATTCCTGGCTATCTTCCTCGGCAACGATCGGGTGGCGCCGCCGGTGCTGGTGTTGTGGCTGATGCGCTGGCTGCTGTTCCGGGTGGAGTTCGGCGCCGGGTTGATCAAGATGCGCGGGGACTCCTGTTGGCGGGATCTGACCTGCCTGTACTACCACCACGAGACCCAGCCGATGCCCGGTCCGCTGAGCTGGTTCTTCCACCGCCTGCCGAAACCGCTGCATCGGGTGGAGGTGGCGGCCAACCACTTTGCCCAACTGGTCGTGCCGTGGGGGCTCTTCACGCCGCAGCCGGTGGCGAGTGTGGCCGCGTCGCTCATTATCGTCACCCAGCTCTGGCTCGTGCTCTCCGGGAACTTCGCCTGGTTGAACTGGGTGACGATCCTATTGGCCACCACCGTGATCGACGGATCCTCGGCCGCCGCGGTTTTGCCGGTGCCGGAGCCGCCGTCGTTGGCGGCCGCACCGCCGTGGTTCGCGGGCCTGGTGATCGCGTGCACCGTCGCGGTGGTGATCCTGAGCTACTGGCCGGTGCGCAATCTGATATCCCGGCAGCAGCGAATGAACGCGTCCTTCAACCCATTGCACCTGGTCAATACCTATGGTGCGTTCGGAAGTATCGGCCGGACCCGTGAGGAGGTGGTGTTCGAAGGCACCGATGACGCGGAGATCACCGAGCGAACACACTGGCGGGAGTACGAATTCAAAGGTAAGCCGGGGGATCCGCACCGACTGCCACGGCAATGGGCCCCTTACCATTTGCGGCTCGACTGGTTGATGTGGTTCGCCGCGATCTCCCCGGCCTACGCCCGCGGCTGGCTGCTCGGCTTCGTCGAGCGGCTGCTGCGCAATGATCCGGCGACGCTGCGGCTGCTGCGCCGCTGTCCCTTCCCCGACGCACCACCGACCTACGTGCGAGCGCGAATCTACCTGTACCGCTTCGCGACTCCCGCCGAACTGCGCCACGAGCGAACGTGGTGGCACCGCACGCTGGTCGGCGACTACCTGCCCCCGATGACCCTCGCTCAGTAGAAACTGCGTCCGGCGGGGCCACCGGAAACCGACCAGACCTCGGTGATGACTCCCGCGACGGTGCGCAGAATATCGGTGCCGCTGATGGCAATGGCCGCGCCATCGGGACCGGTCGACTCCGCACCGTACGGGCGTGCGATGAATCCGGTTCGGGTGTCATCCATTTCGACGACCGGCTCACCTTGGGGTGCGAATCGGATGCCGGGACGCTGCTCACGAAATTCGGCGATCTGGGCGGCGAGGGCCTGTGGATCGTGGATGTCGTCGTACGCGCCGGCGTTCGGCTGGGCGTAGCGGAGGGTGAATTCGGGGGCCATGATTCGCTCCGCGAGCGTCAGATCGCCGTTCCACATCGCGGTCCACTCATCGAACAGGGTGATGCCGAAATCGCGCATTGTCACTCCTCAATAGTCTCATTGATACGGTCTCGATGGCACTAACATATAGTCTCAGTGAGACGGTGTCAATGCGATGGAGGAGGCATGCCGGATCTCGGGCCGCAGGACCACATCGTGCTGGGGTTGATCGCCAGGCACGGGCCGCTCACGCCCTATGAGTTGAAGACCAGACTCGAAGAGAGCGTCGACTACTTCTGGCCGGTGCCGCATGCGCAGCTCTATCGGATTCCGGTGCGCTTGGCCGAGCGCGGTTTGCTCGACGAGGAGGCCGAACAGGGTGGGCGACGACGCAGACTCTTCCACCTGACCGAAAAGGGTCGGACCGAACTGCGGCGCTGGCTCGCCGACCCGCGGAACCCGCGCGCCGAGACCCGCGATCCGGCACAGCTGAAACTCTTCTTCGCCGATCTCGGCGCACCGGAGGATGTGGTCGCATTGGCGAACGGTCAAGCCGCGGAACACCGTCGGCTGCTCGAGCTGTATCGAGCACTGCAAGCCGATATCGACCCGGCCGATCAGGTCCGCGCGGTTTCCCGCGCCCGCATCATACGGCTCGGCATCCTGCACGAGCAGGCCTACGTCGAGTTCTGGGAAGACCTCGCCGCCGACCCCGAATATCGGGACCGGCGGCGCGGATAGGACGCTCAGACGCGGCGGGCGCGCTTGACGAAGCGGACGCTCAGGGCGATCAGCGGGGCGAAGAAGATGATCGACAGGACCGCCGACAGCCAGGCCATGGTGTGGACCGGGAGCTGGTAGGCGAGCAGTATTCGGACGATGGCCTCGGACAGCAGGCCGAAGCCCCAGGCCGCGGCCAGGATGGTGAAGCCGCGGCGCTTGGCCGGATCAGCGTTGTAGGACTCTTCGAATTCGGCGAGCTTGGCCGGTCCAGCGGCCGAGATCGCCTTGCGTGCGGACAGATAGGTCAGTGGTTTGCCGACCACCGTGCTGATCAGGAAGGCGATGCCGACGATCGCGGTGCCCGCGGAATCCTTGACGATCATCATCCGGGGGTCGCCGCTGATCAGCGAGCCCACCAAGCCGAAAACGAAGACGCCGAGCATGATCGCGGCGAAGGGTTCGAGGCGGCGCGACCGGACGGTCTCGATGATCAGGACCGCACCCGAGAACAGGGTTCCGGCGAGCAGTCCGGCGAAGTCGCTGTAACCGAGGCCGGTCAGCAGGAAGTAGGCGCCGATGGGCACCGCGATATCGCGCGCGATCGGGCCGAGCACGCGAATCGGGCTGAAGCGCGGCGCCGGGGTCCGAACCGTATCGGTCGGCTCGGCCGCTGGTGCGGTGGTCGTCATCTCGGGTGCTCCTGGTGTATTCGGCTGTGCACTACGAGAAATGACGCTACGGACCGGCGCGGGGCGGCGAATCTGCCAACCATCACGGTTCGGGCATGACAACTGTCATGCCCCGCGACGACTTCGCTGAGTGCTGTGCGACCGGGCTCAGGCGGAGCGGCGGAACTGCCGGATCGGCCTGCTGGTGAGCATGCGTGCCAGCAATCCGGCGAAACGTAAGTGGCCCAACGCCTCTCGTTTCGTGAATGCGACCGACCACACGGTTTCGGTGCCCGCCGCGGGCAGTGGGCGCTGGTCGAATCGATCCGCCAGCCAGTTCATGGTGGCGGGTGCGCCGATGAACAGCAGCGGCATATGCAGGCTCAGGCGGTCGCGCAGGTAGCGTACGTGCGCACCGCGGATCGCATATCGGGCCACGTGCTGGTCGACATCGGCGACCGCGATGAGTTCGTCATTGACACCCTGGATGACGAGCAGCGGCATGGCGGGTGCCTGCACACCGGGCCGGATATCGTCCAGGATCTGCTGCAGGTCGGGTTCGGCGAGTAGTTCGGCGAACGTGCGGTGGCTGTAGTTGTCGATGTTCTTGCCCATCAACCGGAACAGCAAATGCAATGTGGTGCGCGATTCGGCATCCGCGAGTATCTCCAGGAATTCGGATTGGAGATGTGTGCGCAAGATGCGATCCAGATCGGTGTAGGCCCGCCGCAGCCCTGCCACGGCCATCGTCGAGAAGGCCGCGAAGAAGGTGCCGTTCAATCGCGCGAAGGCCGAGCCGAGATCGCCGACCGGCGAACCGGCGACCGCACCGACGATATCGAGCTCCGGTGCGTATTCGGCGGCCAACTCCGCCGTCCAGGCGGTGGCGAGTCCGCCGCCCGAATAACCCCACAGCGCAATGGGAGTCGAATCGGTCAATCCGAGCGGGGCGAAAGTCAGACTCGCCCGGATCGCGTCGAGGGACCGATAGCCGGGTTCGCGCGGCACCCCGAAATGTCCGGCCATCCCGCCGTGATCCGGAACCGATACCGCCCAGCCCTGAGCCAGTGCGTACGCGATGACCGGCAGTTCGACCTGCGGAATCGAGCCGAGCGCCCGTGCGCCGCGGCGCAGTGCGTAGGAGGGAAGGCACTTGGAACTGACGCCGTCGATGGCGCACTGGAACGAGACCAGCGGCCGCGGCTGATGCGGATCGGCGCCCCACGGCAGCAGGACCGTCGTTGCGGCCGTCTCCGCACCGCCGTGCAGGTTGCTGGTCCGGTAGAGCAGCTGCCAGGCCGAAACCTTTTGTGGCACACGCCCGAACAGTGCCAGTTCGACCCTGCGGGTGCGCAGCACGGTGCCGGGGGCGAAGCGTGCGAATCCGGCGGGCGGGTGATAGAACCGATCCAGTTCCGGCGGCAGTGCCCGCTCCGATGGGAATATTTCGACAACCGGACGCGCCGGGCCCATCTCGGTGTCGGCAGGCACGGTCATTCCTGTACATCCTTTCGAACGGCACACCGGCACGGTGTTTATTTGAAATGACGCCGGAATCCTGGTTATCAAGGTAGCAACGGCGGTGGCGGAAATTAATTGTCCCGAAACACAATTGAGTCGGGTCTTTTTCTCCGGTGGACGGTGTTGACGGTGACCGGCGTCACCAGGTAGCACGCGGAACGCCCTGGTGAGCACGGTCATTCGAGCCATGTTGTCACTGCACCCGGGCGAGAAGAATCCGCGGAAAGTTTGTGTTCGAAGACAACTGGCCGGTGGTTACGAGATTTATTGATAAATGGCATCGTTGGGTACCGTGCAAGTCATGCCCGTTGCCCTACCCCCGTTGTCCGGAGACGCCCCGATAATCGCCCGACTGGTCCGTCGGTTACCCGAAATCGCCGAACGCATGCTGGCTGCGGGCCTCGGATCGACGCCACCGGCCGCCGATCTGCCGGACGGGCATTTCACCGATGAGGTGCTGCCCGCGATCGCCGGATGCGGCCGCGCCTTCCTGCGCGCGCTGCAGGAGCAACGCACGTTCACCGGGGCCGAGGTGGTCGAGTTCGTCGGCCCGGTGGCCGAGCGGCATGCCGAGGACCGCATCCCGCTCGGACTGCTGATGCATGCGGTGCACGGCTCGGGTCAGGCGATCCTCCAGGAGGCGGCGGCGGTGGCCGCACCCGAGGATATGAACGATCTGATCGCCTTCGGTGGTCGACTGCTCGACCTGCTGCGGGATATCAATGTCGCGGTGGTCGAGGCGTATACCGATGTCGAGCAGTCGATCTATCACGCCGAACGCGAGGCGCGCCGGGCACTGTGTTCGGCCCTGTTGCGCGGCCAGCCCGCCGAGGAACTGGCCGCACGCGCGGATGTCGTGCTCGCGGAACGCTATACGGTGCTCGCCATCCACATCCGCCCGGACGACCATCCGATCGTGGTAGCCGATCTGCTCACCCGCCGCCGCATCCGGGTGCTGCAGCGGGCATTGGACGGGATCGCCGGAACCAAGGCACTGAGCACCTTCGACGGCACGACCGGAATCGCCCTGCTGCCGAGCGGATCCGACTCCGCGGAGTACCAGCGGCTGGCCGCCGACCTCACCGAACAGTTCGGTGTCGATGTGTTCCTCGCCGAACGCCGCGCGGTGGAACGGGATCTGCTTCCGCATGCGGTCCAGGAGGCATCCGATCTGGCCGAACTTGCCCGGCTGCTCAACCGGCCGAGCGGGCTGTACGACCTCGACGATCTGCTGCTCGAGTATCAACTCACCCGCCCTGGTCCGGCCCGGGATCGCCTGGCCGACCGCATCGCGCCACTGCTATTGCGCCAGCACCTATTCGAGGCCCTGGATGCGCACCTGCGGCACGGATCCGATCGCAAGGCGGCCGCCGCCGAGGTCCACGTGCACCCCAATACCTTCAGCTACCGGCTCAAGCGCATAGCCGAACTCACCGGCATCGATCCGAGTGAACCCAATGGCTCCCGGCTGCTCGCCGCGGCGCTCACGGTGCACCGCTTCTATCCGGTGGCCGAGGCGGTGGAGGTCGTCGAGGCGGACTGAATTTCACGATCCCTTAATGCGCCCAGTGCGACCGTGGGCGCATGGCAAGCAGTGTCGTGGACGATGAGCGGGCGCTGATTGCGCATGTGCTGCGGCGCACCACCTTCGGGCCGTTTCCCGGACAGACCGAACAGTGGGTCGGCCGGGATATCGGCGCGGTGGTCGAGGCCGTGCTCACCGCACAGCCGATGGCGCCGGGCACGCCGGAGTTGTCCGATGACGACGCGGATGCGGGCAATGGGCCCATCGAACGCTGGTTGACGGTGCTGGCCGACCCGGCAGCGGGGCTGCACGAGAAGCTGGTGTGGTTCTGGCACGGGCATCTGACCACCAGTTACGACAAGGTCGGGCAGTGGCGGTTGCTGTGGCGCCAGCATCTGCTGCTGCGCAGGCATGCCCTCGGCAATTTCCGGACGTTGCTGCACGAGATCACCAGGGATCCGGCCATGCTGGTCTATCTCGACGGCGCAGGCTCGCGCGCGGATGCCCCGAATGAGAACTTCGGGCGCGAGCTGCTCGAGTTGTTCGCGCTGGGGCGCGGCAATTACACCCAGGGCGATGTGCGCGCAGCCGCGATCGCATTGGCGGGCATGGATATCGATGACGACGGGGATGTGGTCATCGATTCTGATGCGGTCAATGGTGAGCCGCGAGAGTTGTTCGGCCGGAAGGTATTCGGAGCGCATGATGTGATCGATGCGGTCTGCGATCAGCCTGCCTGTGCGCCGTTCCTGGTGACCGAGCTGTTCCGGTTCCTGTGCGGCGCGGATCCGGAGCCTGCGACGTTGGGTCGGCTGGCGGACATTTTTGTCAACAGCGGCTTGGAGATTCGGCCGCTGGTGACCGAAATCCTCTACAGTGCAGAATTTCTCGGCTCGCGTTCGGCTCGACCGCGCTATCCGATCGAATGGGTGACCGCTGCCAGCGCGGTCTTCGGATTCGATGACATCGCCGCGCGCCGGGAGGCGGTCGAGCGGCTCGGCCAGGTGCCGTTCGAACCGCCCAATGTGGCGGGATGGCCCAGCGGTTCGCGCTGGTTGTCGCCGAGCCACACCATGGCCCGTGCGGCGCTGGCGATCGAGGCGCCACCGCTGGCGCAGCTGGCCGCTGCCGCCGATCCGGTCACCGCAGCCTTCGAACGCGCGGCCATCTACGACCCGACACCCACCACTCGCGATGCGGTGACGGCCCTGGCCGCCACCCCCGGCCTCGACCCGCGCGCCCGCGCCGCGGCAATTCTGGCCTGCGTCGTCTCGTCACCGGAGTTCACCCTGTCATGATCAGCCTCGACCGCCGCAGGTTTCTGGGTCTCACTGCCGCAGGTACTTTCGCCGCCGTCGGTGGCTACGCGGCATGGCAGCTCGGCACGGAATTCGCACCGGCGCCCACGCCGCTGCGTGCGCCGACGCCGCCGGTGGCCGCCCCACCCGACCAGCGCAAGCTCGTCATCATCGAAATGGCGGGCGGCAATGACGGACTGTCGATGGTCGTTCCCTACACCGACGACCGCTACTACGCGCTGCGCCGCAATACCGCCATCGAGGCATCGCGTGTACACCGGATCGACGATCGGCTCGGCCTGCACCCCGAACTCGAACAGGTGGCGCTCGGTGGCGCTGCGGTCCTCGCCGGTGTCGGCACCGCCGCGCCCGATCTCTCGCACTTCGAAATGCTGCAGCGCTGGTGGACCGGGGATCCCGCGGGCACGCTACGGCCGACCACCGGCTTCCTCGGTCGACTCTGCGATGTCGTGGGCGATCCGGCCGCGCCCGCCGTTGGGGTATCGCTCGGCGGCGGGCCCTCGCCCGCGCTGAGCGCCGAACGGTGCACCACGCTGTCGATGGATCCCGATACCGGTGGCGCCTTTCCGATGCCCGACGATCCGGCCCTGGCGGCGGCCTGGCTCGCGGCCCAGCACGCAATGAATCATCCGGATCGGGGTGCTGGCGCATTGCTCTCGACCGCCCGCGACAGCGCGCGCACCGCACTGCGCTTCGGTGCTGTCGCGGCCGCACTGCCCGCCGCGACGGACGGCTACCCGGACAGCCATCTCGGTTCCCAATTGTCCTTGGCGGCAAGAGTTCTCGCCGACGATCAGCACGGCATCCGCATCGTGCACGTACCGATGGCCGACGACTTCGACACCCACACCGACCACCTGACCCGATACGCGAGCATCATGCGGCAATTCGACGCCGCCATCGGCGCCTTCCGCGCCGATTTGGACCGCCGCGGCCTAGGCTCTCGCGTACTCATCGCGACGCTGAGCGAATTCGGCCGTCGCGTTCCCGATAACGACTCCGGCGGCCTCGATCACGGCGCCGCGTCGACCGCACTGCTATTCGGTCCGGTCCGCCCGGGTGGCCATGGCGAGCAGCCGTCACTGCGCACCCTCGATCGTGACGACAACCTGAAGGCCACCGTCGATATGTCCGAGTTCTACGCGACCATTGCCGAGGGCTGGTTCACCGTCCCGGCCGAACTGGTCCTGCCGGGCCGTCCGAAACCCGTCCCCGGCATCATTGTCGACCGGTGATGTGATCGACTGTGTCGGTGCGGTTGCTGGTGGTCGAGGATGACGCGGGGCTGGCCAGGGTGCTGGTGCGCGGCCTGCGCGAGGAGGGGCATGCGGTCGACCACGCCCCGACCCTGGCCGAGGCCGACGATCTGTGCTCCTATAACGACTACGCGCTGGTCGTCCTCGATCTCGGCCTCCCCGACGGTGACGGGCTGAGCCTGTGCCGCCAGCTCAAGGCCGACGGCCGCACCCGGGTACTCGTGCTGACCGCGCGCGGCAGTGCCACCGATCGCGTGACCGGTCTGGATACCGGTGCGGACGACTATGTCACCAAACCCTTCGACTTCGGTGAGCTCGCCGCCCGGGTGCGCGCGGTGCTGCGCAGGCCGGTGACACAGGGCGGTTCGCTACTGCGGGTCGGCGATCTGAAACTGGATATGGCAACCCATCGGGTATGGCGGGCCGAGGTGCTGATTCCATTGACCGCCAAGGAATTCGCGGTAGTGCAGTATCTGATGCAGCAGTCGGGGCAGACGGTCAGCCGTACCGAATTGCTGGAGCAGGTCTGGGATCTGCACTACGAGGGCACCTCGAATGTGGTCGATGTCTACGTCTCGACGCTGCGCCGCAAGCTGGATCTGCCGACCGCGCGGACCCGCCTGGATACCGTGCGCGGTGTCGGCTTCCACCTGTACGCCGAGGAATGACGATGTATCTCAGGCGATTTCGCATCCGACTCACCCTCGCCACCGCGCTATCGGCGCTGTTGCTGGTCGGTGCCGGTGCGGTCTATCTGGCGGCTGTGCTCGCCGACCGCAGCCAGGCCGAGGCGCGGGTGGTTGCGACCGAACAGGTCGCGGATATCGCGGCCCAGCCCGATCCGGCGAAGGCCCCCGACTGGTTGCGCGAGAATGCCTGGGTGGTCGACGCGGCAGGCGTGACCACCCCGCTCGGCGACGTCTATGTCGGTGCGCCGGTACAGGATCTGGCCGAGCAGGCGCGCGATCCGGACTGGGGTGCCGGTTCGGCATTGCGTGAGCTGTGGAGCGACGATGAGCACTACTTCGGCGCGGCCCGGCTGCGGCCCGACGGCCAAGTGGTGGTGACCGCGACCCCGCTGGACGATACCGACGCCGAAATCGCCAGGCAGCGTTGGTATGTCGCGCTGGTCGCGGTCGGCGTGACCGCCCTCCTGACCGGGCTGACCTGGCTGCTCGCCGGGCGCATGCTGGCACCGGCGGTGCGCGCCCAGCAGTTCCAGCGTGACTTCCTCGCCGATGCCGCCCATGAGCTGCGCACGCCGATCGCGGTCATTCGCGCGACGGCGAGTCAGGCCCTGTCCCGGCCGCGCGAAGCCGAGGAGTATGTGCGCACGCTGACCGAAATCCGCGCGGCCACCGAACGCGCGGGGGAGAGTGTCGTGCAGCTGCTCGACCTCGCCCGGCTCGACGCGGGCACGGTCGAACCGGTCCGGATGCCGCTGCGGGTCGACCTGCTCACCGAGGAGATCGTCGCGACCGCCGCGGCCGGCGGCGCCGCGGTCGAGCTGACCAACGCCCGCCCGGCGGTCGTCGACGGCGACGATATTCTGCTGCGCCAGGCCATCGACAACGTCGTGCGCAATGCCATCGCCCGCGCCACCCATGTGCGGGTCGGCGTCGCGACCTACGGCAAGGAGGTCGTGGTGACGGTCACCGATGACGGGCCCGGATTCGATCCCGCCGTATTGCCGCACGTCTTCCGACGCTTCGCGCGTGGCCACGGACAGGGCCACGGACTCGGGCTCGCGCTGGTGCACTCGATTGTCGCACTGCACGACGGGCGGGCCGAGGCGGTCAACCGGGCCGAGGGCGGCGCGGAGGTCCGGTTGCACCTGCCTCTGAGCGATACCGGCACCGCCTGACCGCTCGCATTCCGATGCCCGATCCGGTGCGGCCGACCAAGGGCGGCCGAACATTCGTGAAATGAACCTGTCGGCGCGGTAAACCGTGAGGTGAGGGAGATACCTGGGCCGGATCTGCCCAGGTGGTCGAGAACTCCAGGAGTGCGCCTCATGTCGACGATCAACGGTCTACCCGCCCATGTGCTGCTGGTCCACATCATTGTCGTCTTCGTCCCGCTGACCGCGGTCCTACTGATCATGTCCGCCCTCTGGCCCGCCGCGCGCCGCCGCCTGATCTGGCTGATCACCGCCCTGGCCGCGACCACCGTCGCACTGACCCCCATCACAACCGACGCCGGCGAGTGGCTACAACACAAACTGGGCGGCTCCCCCGCAATCGATAAGCACGCAAACCTCGGCAACACGATGATCTACTTCGCAGTCGGTCTCCTACTGGTCACGGCCCTATTGATCATCGTCCACCTGCGCGACGAACGCGGAAAACCGGTAGGCCGCACGCTCACCGCCCTCGTCGCCGCACTAGCGATCCTCGCAGGCAGTGCAGCCCTGGTACAGACCTACCGAGTCGGCGACTCCGGCGCCCACGCCGTATGGGGCACCCAGTAAAGCCCACCCCGCGGAAATGCGCTGGTGCCGGTCAGCACTCGACATTTACCTGCACCACCGTGACCGCTCTGGTGGGCTCAGCTACGGGTGTTGTTCGGGGGACTGGTCAGGTTGAAGATGCGGGTGGCGTTGGTGGCGAGGAACAGGTCGCTGCATTCGGCGTTCAGGGCGAGGTCGTCGAGGCCTACCAGTGCCTGTTCGGGCGCGATCATGGGGTAGTTGGTGCCGAAGAGGACCTTGGTGCGGCCGTGGGACTTCATGTAGGCCACCAGTTCTGGTGGGTATCTGCGGATCGTGTAGGCGGAGGTGTCTATGTAGACGTTCTCGTATTTTGTTGCTACCGCGATCATTTCGGTGGTCCAGGGGTAGCCGATGTGGCCACCTACGATGACCAGTTCGGGGAAGTCCAGGGCGACGTCGTCGAGGTAGGGGATGGGGCGGCCGGTTTCGGAGGTGCGTAGCGGGCCGGTGTGGCCGACTTGGGTGCAGAACGGGATGCCGAGTTCTACGCATTCGGCGTAGAGCGGGTAGTAGCGGCGGTCGTTCGGGGGCAGACCCCAGAGCCATGGCACGATGCGCAATGCCTTCATACCCAATTCGGTTACCGCGCGGCGCAGTTCGCGGACCGCGACCATCGGCTTGCGGAGGTCGACCGAGGCTACGCCGACCAGTCTGCCGTTGGATTCGGCGACGAAACCGGCCACCTCGTCATTGGAGATGAGCACGCCCTCCGGGCCGTACCAGGCGCTGATCAAGGCGGTGTCGACGCCGCCCGCGTCCATGGCCGCCAGCGTCGTCGAGACCGGCGGCGGCTGGGTCGGGATGGTGTCACCGGTCCAGCGGCGCAGTGAGTCCAGCATTTCGTGCTGTAGCAGCCGCACCGTCGGATGCTGGGCCCAAGCATCGATGATCGCCATTACGCCACTGTATGACTCCTCACAGGACGAAGGGGATCAATGCCTTTCGATCGGCGGGATAGTCGGGGAACTTCTCCCGGTACCACTTGTGGGTGGCGAAGGCCCGGGGGACCAGATTGCCCGCGGTGATCAAGAAGATGACCACACCCGCCAGCGACCAGGTGAGCAGTGCGAATCCGGCCCAGGCGATCAGTTCGGCGAGATAGGCCGGGCTGGTGACGAACCGGAAGCCCGCGCCGTGCGGAATCCGGTACTCGGTCGCGCCCGGATTGTCCTTATCGCGCAGATTGCGCACGATCGACTCGGAGCGGACCAGCAGCGCGAAGCCGCCGAGGTAGACGACCAGACCGATCAGGAAGCGCGGATCGGTCAGCCAGTCGGTGTCGTACTGGTGCAGGTAGTCGTGGCTGAAGAGGGCGCCGTTGAGGTAGCCGTGCAGCGCGGTGACGAACATGCCCGCGGCGATCACCGATACATTGAAGCTGCTGCGCTTGCCGGGGACCTGGCGGATGGACAGCGGGAAGAACCAGCCGCGGTTGCCGTAGTGCAGCACCCAGATCGCGGCCAGCACCAGTGCGGTCGGTTCGAACCGGTCCGGGCCGGTCAGATAGAACACCGCGAAGACCACCGTCGCCGGAATCTCCATCAACCACCAGCCGAGCTTCGGGTTGAGGTTGAAGCCGAGCTCGGTGGTGCCGAAGCGGCCATAGGGACTCTGCGCGAAAAGGCCGCCGATCAGCACGAATGCGGCGAAGGCGAAGGCGATCGTCAGCACGGTGTCGTAGGCGGTATTGCCGGTGTACCAGTCCATGGGAGTCCTTGTCGAGCGGGACGCCGGGCAGTTCTGCCGAACCCGCGGCGCCGAAATTAGAACATGTTCTACCATGTGACGCAGCAACTAGGAGGAACTGTCATGCCGCTGGATTCCACCGCCAAGGACCTGCTCGCGGCCGTCCAGGCGTCGCCGCGCGCGGTGGCGGCACACGATAAGGCGGCCTGGGTCGGCCTGTTCGCCGCCGACGCGACCGTCAACGATCCGGTCGGATCGAGCCCGCATATCGGCCGTGTCGCGATCGAACGGTTCTACGACACCTTCATCGGCCCGAATACCATCGCATTCCAGATCGACCACGACTTCGTCGGCCCGTCGACGGTGGTTCGCGACCTGCTGATCCGCACCACCATGTCGACCGGCGCCACCGTGGCCGTCCCGATGCATCTGCGCTACGACCTCATCGAGGAAGACGGCGTCTGGAAGATCGTCCGGCTGGCCGCGCACTGGGAATTGGCCGCGATGATCGTGCAGTTGCTGCGCACCGGCCTGCCCGGACTGGGTGCGGCACTGAAGCTGGGCCCACAGCTGATCGCCAACCAGGGCTTCGGCGGCATGCTCGGCATGATGCGGGCGTTGCGCGGGGTCGGGCGCGCGGGCAAACGCACTGCGGCCGAGGTGTTCTCGGCTGCGGCGGCAACCGATATCGCGCGGGTGCGGCGACTGCTCAGCGACCGTACCGTCATCGAACTGCCCGCGGGCACCAGGATCTCACTGGAGGAGTTCACCAACCGCACCCGAAATATGCAGTGGGACAAGCTGATCGCCGCCGGTCGAACGGTGAGTGCCAGCGTCCGGCTCGATTCGGCCAACGGCGTCGCCTTCGTCGAATTCGCCACCGATACCCGGCGCATCACCGCGATCCGCATCTTCACCCACTCGGGCTGAGACCGCGTCTTACCTGGCTGCGGGCCTGATGAGCCTGCGCACCTGGCTGACCCGCAAGGGCGCGCAGCTGCTGCGGCCGCTACTGGTCACGACGCTAGGCGGCGAACGATCCCTGGGTAGCTGACTCGGTGGGCAGCGCGGGCGCAATGTCGGGCTGCGTGTTCTCGGACCATCCGGGCGGCCCGAAGATGTAGCCGAGACGGCCCTTCCACGTATTCGCGTGCCGCACATCGCTGATCAGTGCGCCGAGTTCGTGATAGTTGATCTTCAGCGGGTTATCGGTGCCGATGTTCTTGGTGAGGCCGTAGCGAATGGGTTCGCTCCGCGCGGCGAAACTGCCGAACATGCGGTCCCAGATAATGAAGACGCCGCCGTAGTTCTTGTCGATATAGGGCTGATTCGAACCGTGGTGGATCCGGTGGTGGGCCGGGGTATTGAACAGGAACTCGATCGGGCGCGGCAGGGTATCGATGCGCTGGGTGTGGATGGGGAACTGATAGAGCAGCCCGATGGTCTGCAGCAGGAAGATCATCCACGGCGGCAGACCGATCAAAGCCGCTGGCACCCAGGCGAATCCGCGCAGAATGGCGGCCACCGGATGCACCCACGGCAGGCGGATGGCGGTGGAGAGATTGAAGTACTCGCTGGAATGGTGGACGCTGTGCGAGGTCCACAGCAGCCGGACCCGATGGTCGGCGCGATGCGCCCAGTAGTAGCAGAAATCGGTGACGACCAGCCCGAGCACCCACACCCACCAGCTGTGCGGCGAAAGATGCAGCGGCGTGATCGCGGCGGCCAGCACCACCGCCGAGAACGGAATCAGATACTGCGTCACCGGCTTCAGGAATCGGCCGAGCAGATAGGTGGTGATATTGGCGGCCATATCCCGCCCGGAGTGGCCATTGGCCGGGCGATCCGGATCGCGGCGATAGCCGATCCACTCCACGAACATGAGTACCGCGAACGCGGGTATGGCGTAGATGAATAACTGCCCACTGATCACTATGTCTCCTCCGCTCTGTGCTCACCGCCACGTTACGGCCGCTGGCCTGCGCAAACATCGCGCTGACGAGGGATCGGCCGTCCCTCGCGCGGGGGATGTGCCGGGCCGCGCATGCGGGCAGAGTCGGTCCGGAGCGGTCGGGTGAATGCTGGGTAGGATCGCCCGCGGATGGCTCGAAACCGGACTTCTGGGATGGTGCGAAGGTGGTGGCGAACTATTGGATGTGAGCAGGTCGCTGGCGCGTCAGTCGCTCGTGGTCGCGGTGGTGGCCGCGGCCATCGATGCTTCGATGCTGGTGCTCAACGGGATCTTCTCGGTGGCACCGTGGCAGGCGAGTGCCGTGCTGATCGGCATCGTCGCGGCGGATCTCGCGCTGGCCGCGCCGCCGCGCACTGCCGGTGTGGTTGCCATTGTCCAGGTGGCGCTGCGGCTGGCCGAGGCCGTGCTGCTGCACCGGCACGGTTTCGCCGCCCGCTTCGCCGATGTCGGATTTCTGGTGGCCGGATATCGGGCCGGAGCGTGGATGACCGGCCCGAAATCGGTGGCGACCGTCATCACCATGTCTACCGGCTGTGCGGCCGCACATCTGCTGGTCGGTAGCAATACCTCGCACGATTGGCGACTCCTGCTGGCGTCGACGGTGTCGGCCGGTGTGGTGCCGTGGTTGGTCGGGCGGTATACGGCGGCACGCGGTGCGTACATCGCCGATCTCGAACAGCAGGCCAAACTGCGCGAGCAGGAGCAGCGGACCGCGCTCGCCCGGGCGCTCACCGAGGAACGCGCCGCCATTGCCCGGGATCTGCACGATGTGATCTCCCATCACGTCAGCGCCATCGGCATCCATGCCGGTGCGGCCCGAATCGCCATGGCCGACACCGGCAATGCCGCCGCTACCCGCTCGCTGACCGCGGTGGAATCGAGCAGCCGCGCGGCCATGGTCGACCTGCGCCGCCAACTCGACCTGCTGCACGGGCGCGAGGAGGACGGTCAGCGTCAGCCCGGCCTCGCCGATATCGATGACCTGCTGGAACGGGTGCGTGCGGCCGGGTTGGCTGTCGAATACACCGTGCGCGGTGTCGCGGTCGAGCTGCCGGATTCGCTGAACCTCACGCTGTACCGCATCGTGCAGGAGATGCTCACCAACGCCCTGCGCCACGGCGACGGCGCACATGCGGAACTACTCGTCGACTACCAGCCGAACCGAGTGGTGCTGGAGACGGTCAACCCACTCGCCGCGACCGCCGACGTCGATGACGCGACCGCGCACCGCGGCCTCGGCGGAATCCGTCAGCGCGCCGAATTATTCGGCGGCGAACTGGAATTCGGCCCGGACCAGGCCCAAATCCGGTGGCATACCCGGGTCTACCTACCGATCGGAGGAGCGTGAACGCACCGGTGCGCGTGCTGATCGCCGACGACCACAGCATGTTTCGCTCCGGACTGCGCGCCGTGGTCGACAGTCAGGCCGATCTCGAATGTGTCGCCGAGGTCGGCGACGGCCGCGATGCGATCGCCGAAACCGCCCGGCTGCGACCGGATGTCGCAATTCTGGATGTGCGGATGCCGAAGTTGGACGGGCTCGCGGCCACCGCGGCCATTGTCGCGGCGGGCGGCACCCGCGTCCTGGTGCTCACCACCTACGACAGCGAGGCCAACCTCTATCGCGCACTCCAGGCGGGGGCCAGCGGATTCCTGCTGAAAAGTCTGCCGCCGGAAGAACTGGTGACTGCCATTCGCATCGCGGCCCGCGGCGACGCCCTGATCGATCCGTCGATGACGCGACGCCTGATATCGCGCTTCGCTGGCAGCCTCGCACCGCCGCGCACCCCGCCGGAGGTCGAACAACTCACCGCGCGAGAGCGAGAAGTGTTGCTGCTCTTGGCCGATGCGCGCAGCAATGCCGAGATTGCGGCGGCCCTCGGGGTCGGCGAGGAAACGGTGAAAACGCATGTATCCCGGATACTCGCGAAGCTCGGTGTGCGCGATCGCATTCACGCGGTCGTCTACGCACACCAACACGGTTTGGTCGCGCCCACGCACGGCCACTAGTGCGGCATTACGCGTCAGCCCGATACCGGACCGAATCGGTTGGTGGACACACCGTCGCCGCGATATCGTCCGCATGTGACCGTCATTGCACGCTGTTAACTCGGCGGCCGCTGCGCGCGATACATCTCATGAAGCCCCGGACCATCCCCTTCGGTCCGGGGCTTCGCTTCGCTCTGCGTCCGTATCCATCGCATGGCACGCTGCATGCATGTTGGAATCGCCGAATCGGACCGGGCAGGGCAGAGTCGCGTCGGGCCTGCGCTTTGCGGTCGAACTCATCGCCTGGATCGCGACACCATGGGCGCTGGCCGGGCATTCGGCGTTGCTCGCGGTGCTCTCGGTGGTGGTGCTGATCGGTCTGCCCACGGTGTTCGCCACGCCGGGGGACAAGAACCAGATTCTGGTCCCGGTGCCGGGGTGGGTCACGATCGCCCTGGTCGTGCTGCAGGTGGTCGCGGCCGTCATGAGCACCTGGGTGCTCTTGCCGACCTGGATCGCCGTGCTCGTCCAAGTGCTCGCGGTGCTCACGGTGATCGCGGAGTTGCCGCGCTGGCGCTGGCTCTGGCGCGCTGGCGCACGGCCTATCCAGTGACTGTGGCGCGGACGAAATTGCGGTCCGACAGACCGTCGACGGCGAGTACCGCCGCATCGGCTACGTTGGCGCCTGCGTATCCGGTCGCCAGCGGCCAGTAGGGTGTTCACCGTCTGGCAGGAATTCCGGTGCAGGACAGCATAAGTCGTCTCCTGCGCGGCCCGCCGGGCAACCGGGCGCACTTCAGCCTCTGGCTCGATCTGCAGGTGCTGCTGTCCATCGGCGCCGGGAACGTGCCGCCGAATACCGCGACCTGATCGCGCGCGGCGACTTCCGGCTGCGTCGGGTGGTGGCGACGGCCGGGCCGTATTCGATTGTCGAGGCGGTGCCGGAGGTACGGAAGGACTAGAACTCACCGGAGGTCGCGGGATCCGGTAGCGCGCCCTCGGCGGTCCGTAGTCGGTCGGTCAGTGCCGTGAGCAGGTCCATGGACTCCGTGGACAGGCCGAGCGCCAGATGTAAGAGGCGGCTTAGTGGACTACTCATGATCTGATCCGCGAGCAGCAGGTCGTGGTCACTTGATCTGGGCAGGTAGTCGAGATTCACGGCGCGGTTCTCGCAATCTGTCAATTGTTCCGGATTACCCGTCGCTACAGCGGTTGCTCGCGCTACAGCAGGTACGGCCGTCGGACCCGATGCGCAGGTCATCCGGTACGAACCACCCCGGCATGTGACGCACATCGCACAGACTCCTTCGCTGTGCCGTGGTCGAATGTTTCGCGGTTCGTCCGGACTCGATCATGGACATTAGCGTCTAATATTCGGGCAACCGGAGACCACCCCTCCGATCGACCCCTACCGAAGGGCAGGACAGTGGCGTTCGCCGATTACCAGAACGAGATCTACTTCGCCGCACTCGGCGGGCACGCCCCGGATTTCCCGATGGACTACGCGACGCTCGAGGCGAAGGCCGCCGCCGCGCTGCCCGCATCGCTGCACTCCTATATCGCGGGCGGTGCCGGTGACGAGCTGACCCAGCGGCGCAATGTCGAGGCGTTCGCGGACTGGGGTGTGGTGCCGCGGATGCTCGTCGGCGCGACGCAGCGCGACCTGTCGGTCAGCGCGTGGGGGCTGACCTTTCCGAGTCCGATCTTCATGGCCCCGGTCGGGGTGATCGGGTTGGTCGGGGATAAGCACGGTGATATCGCGGTCGCCGAGGCCGCCGCGAAAACCGGTGTGCCCGCGTTCTTCTCGACGCTGATGGAGGATCCGCTGGAGGAGGTCATCGGGCATGCGGGCAGCACGCCGAGCTTCTTCCAGCTGTACACGCCCAAGGACCGCGACCTCGCCGCGAGTCTGGTGAGCCGGGCCGAGCAGGCCGGATATCGCGGCATCACCGTCACCTTGGACACCTGGGTGCCGGGCTGGCGTCCGCGCGATCTGTCCAGCGGCAACTTTCCGCAGCTGCGCGGGCACGTCTTGAAGAACTACACCACCGATCCGGTCTTCCAGAAGATGGTCGGTTCGAATGATCCGCAGTCCATGGTGCTGCACTGGGTTCAGACCTTCGGCAACCCGCTCAGCTGGGACGATCTGGTCTGGCTTCGATCACTGACCGAACTGCCGATCATTCTCAAGGGCATCTCCCATCCCGATGACGCGCGCCGGGCGATCGATGCGGGCGTCGACGGCATCTACTGCTCCAATCACGGTGGGCGCCAAGCCAATGGCGGTCTCAGCGCGCTCGCCACACTGCCCGGGGTGGTCGAAGCCTGTGACGATCGGGTACCGGTGCTGTTCGACTCCGGCGTGCGCTCGGGCACCGATGTGATCAAGGCGCTCGGATTGGGTGCGACCATGGTCGGCATCGGCCGTCCGTACGTGTACGGCCTTGCGCTGGGCGGGGTTTCGGGTCTGGTGCATGTGCTCCGGATGCTGCTGGCGGAGGCCGATCTGCTGATGGCGGTCAACGGGTATCCGGATATCGCCGCGGTCCGGGAGAATATTCGGCCGAGCCGCTGAATCACGGCGTCATCAGGCAGACCAGGAAACGGGTCAGTACCTCGGTGATCCCGGCCAGGTCGGTGCGCGGATCTCCGGTAGTCCACTGCTGCACCAGGGCGAGCAGCGCACCGAGATATCCGGTCACGGCGGCATCGAACCCACCGGGCGGTACGAAGTCCGGTCCCAGCGCCCGCCGGATCTGGTCTTCGAAGAGTGCCATCCACAGCTTGCGCTGCTCGAGCCTGCGCCGCTCGACCCGTTCGCTGACGCCGACGATCTCGATATGTGCGATCCGGGCCCGGCGCGGGTCGCGACCGATCGACTCCGCATAGGCCCGCACCGCCGCCTGGGCCCGGCCGACCGGATCATCCGGTGCGGCCGCGGCCGTCGCGGCGGTGACCGCCTGCCTGGTTTCGACCTGGATCATGTCGTAGACCGCGATCAGCAGATCCTCGCGATTGTCGAAGTGCTCGTAGAACTGGCTGCGCGCCAACCCGGCCGCTCGGCACAGCGCGGTGATCGAACTGCCCTGATATCCGTGCTCGCCGAATACCGCCACTCCGGCGGCCAGGAATTCCGCGCGCCGCTGCGCCCGCCGGTCCGCGACGGGTCGTCCGTCGTACATCCGCGGTGGTGGGCCAGCAGTCACCCGAGGACAATATCGGTCCCGCGCCGGCCGGGGCCCGGCTGCGGTGTGCGGCTCACGACGAGTGCCACTACCGTGGGGCGGCGAATCCGGACCCGATCGCTGGGAGATGAGCGTGCCATTGTCGACGATCGAGACTGCGGCGGTGCCGTCCGCGGTAACCACCGCGCCGCAGCGCCGCACCATCCCAACCCCGGCCTTTCTGGCGATCTCGGTGCTCGGCACGGCAGCCGGTATCTGCTATCTCGTGCAGGTTCTCGGTACGCCGCAGGTGATGATGCATCTGATGGACCTCAGCGTCTACCAGATCGCCGGGAACCGAGTGGTCGACGGCGTTTCCGTCTATGACACCCCACTGCTAGGCAACACCCGCGGCGTCTGGGAGTTCGTCTACACACCGTTCGCCGCACTGCTGTTCGTACCGCTGGTCGACCTGCATGGCGATCTGTACACCTATATCGGCGCATTGGGGAACTTCGCGATGCTGACCGGATCGGTCTGGGCCGCATTGTCGATGCTCGGCTACCGGCGTGACCGGCGGCTGGTGCTGGTGGGTCTGCCGATCACCGGATTGTTGATGTGGTGCGAGCCGGTGCGCGAAACCATGGCCTTCGGGCAGATCAATATCTTCCTGCTGTTGCTGGTGCTCGCGGATATGGCGCTGCCCGATTCGTCGCGTTGGAAAGGCGTGCTGACCGGGATCGCGGCCGGAATCAAACTGACTCCCGCATTCTTCGTGCTCTATCTACTGATCACCCGCAGGTACCGCGCCGCGGTGACCGCGATCGGCGCATGCGTCGCGACTGTTCTCATCGGCCTCGCAGCCATGCCCAAGGATTCGCTGACATTCTGGAGCGGCGCCTTTGCCGATCCCACCCGCGTCGGCGTACCGGAGAACCCGCGCAACGAATCGCTGCGCGGCCTGCTCGCCCGCACCATCGGCGTCGAGGGCACGCACCAATTGCTGTGGCTGGCAAGTGCTTTCGCCATCGCCGCAGGCTGCCTGCTGCTGGCGCGGCGGCTGTCGCTGACCGGCTACGAACTGCCCGCCGTCGTACTGTGCGGCCTCACCACCACCGCGGTGTCCCCGTACAGCTGGGTACATCACTGGGTCTGGCTCGCACCATTGCTGGTGTACCTGGCCGACCTGGCATTGCGCCGGGGCGGGGTGGCCGCACCGCTCGGATTTCTGGTGGCGCTGGCAGCCGCATCGGGCGGTTTGATCTCGCTCTTCGATCCCACGGTGGTCAGCATCTTCGACTATCCCCCGGGCAGCCACCTCACCGTGTTCTTCCACAACGGCTACATCTGGCTGACACTCGCGCTGTTCGCGGCGGCCGCGGTGAAGTTGCGTCGCTCGGTGGACCAGCCGGTCGAAGATCGCGTCACAACGGTCCGCTGACCCGCCCCGGCGTGCGGTGCCGCACTCCTCGCCGGGTCCGCGGAAACTCGCGCGCGAGCCGAGCCCAGCGCAGCCGGAATGTGCTGGTAGCCATGCAGTCGCCAAGACGCGCGTGGCGACCGCAATCGCACCGTCGTCGCAGATGCGGCTCCTACCGTAGACCCAGACGCAACGGCGTCAATGGGGTCAAAGCGGGCATGTTGGTGATCGGATAGGCGCATAATCCGGACAAGGCTGCTCGGCGATCGGAAGGTGGCGACGGCCGTGACTACAACTCAGTTGGAAGTTGTTCGGCCCTATCCGCGGCGGGTCGGGCCCAAGGGCTCCTATCTCTGGAAAATGATCACGACCACCGATCCGAAGGTGCTCGGGGTCATGTACCTGACCACCGCGATGACCTACTTCTTCATCGGTGGTCTCATCGCGCTGCTGATGCGCGGTGAACTGGCTCGCCCCGGCATGCAGTTCCTGTCGACCGAACAGTTCAATCAGTTGTTCACCATGCACGGCACGATCATGCTGTTGTTCTACGCGACGCCGATTCTGTTCGGCTTCGCCAATTGTGTCCTACCGCTGCAGATCGGGGCGCCGGATGTGGCCTTCCCCCGGCTCAACGCGCTCAGCTACTGGCTGTATCTATTCGGCGCGACGATCGCCACGGCGGGCTTCGTCACCCCCGGCGGCGCGGCCGACTTCGGCTGGACCGGCTACGTCCCGCTGAGCACCATCGAGCACGCGCCGGGCGCGGGTGCGGATCTGTGGATCATGGGCCTTGCGGTCTCCGGTGTCGGAACCATCCTCGGTGGCGTCAATATGATCACCACCGTGATCTGCCTGCGGTGTCCGGGCATGACCATGTTCCGGATGCCGATCTTCACCTGGAACATCCTGGTCACCAGCATCCTGATCCTGCTCGCCTTCCCGATTCTGACCGCGGCGCTGATGGCGCTGGCCTTCGACCGGCATCTGGGCGGGCATATCTACGATCCGGGCACCGGCGGAATCCTGTTGTGGCAGCACCTGTTCTGGTTCTTCGGACATCCCGAGGTGTACATCGTCGCGCTGCCGTTCTTCGGGATCGTCACCGAAATCTTCCCGGTGTTCAGCCGCAAGCCGCTGTTCGGGTACACCACCCTGGTGTACGCGACGCTGTCCATCGGTGCGCTGTCGATCGCGGTGTGGGCGCACCACATGTACGCCACCGGCGCGGTGCTGCTGCCGTACTTCTCGTTCATGACCTTCCTGATCGCGGTCCCGACCGGCGTGAAGTTCTTCAACTGGATCGGCACCATGTGGCGCGGGCAGCTGACCTTCGAAACGCCCATGTTGTTCTCGGTCGGCTTCCTGGTGACCTTCCTGTTCGGCGGTCTGTCCGGTGTCATCCTGGCGAGCCCACCGCTCGATTTCCATGTCACCGATAGCTATTTCGTGGTCGCGCACTTCCACTATGTGCTCTTCGGCACCATCGTGTTCGCGACATTCGCTGGCATCTATTTCTGGTTCCCCAAGATGACCGGCAGGCTGCTCGACGAACGACTCGGCAAATGGCACTTCTGGACCACGCTCGTCGGCTTCCACACCACCTTCCTGGTGCAGCACTGGCTGGGTGCGGAGGGCATGCCGCGTCGCTATGCCGACTACCTGCCCAGCGACGGATTCACC
>NZ_JBEXUI010000049.1:0-55542 GCF_040614395.1 Nocardia sp. NPDC005998
CTGGCCCATCCGATGAGCGCGTCCTCGGTCGGTGCGGTTCCCGGGGCCGCGATGATGTACGCCTTGATTTCCTCGCCGTGGCTCTCGTGTGGGATACCGACCACAGCGGCGAGCGAGACCGCCTCATGGGTCATGAGGATCTCTTCGATTTCACGCGGATAGACGTTGAGACCACCGCGCACGATCATGTCCTTGACGCGGTCGACGATGTAGTAATAGCCATCGGTATCGCGCTGGGCCAGGTCACCGGTACGAAACCAGCCGTCGCACATGACCTCGGCGGTGGCATCGGGCCTGTTGTGATAGCCCTTCATGACATTGTGGCCACGGATGGCGATCTCACCGACGGCATCGTTGCCGGTGACGGTGTTCCAGTCCGCATCGACGAGTCGGACCTGCACTCCCCAGACCGGACGGCCGATCGACCCCGGGCGCGGCTCGTGATCGGGGTCGGCGAACAGGGCCAGCGGTGAGGTTTCCGACAACCCGTAGCCTTCGGCGATATCCACTCCGAACCGCTGCCGAAAGCGGGTCAGGATCTCGACCGGCAGCGCGGCGCCGCCGGAAACGGCCAACCGAAGGTGCTCGTGCATGGGGTGGATTTCGACGCTGCCGTCGAGGGCCTGCAGCAGCCCCCAGTACATGGTCGGCACACCGGCGAACAGGGTGATCCGTTCGCTGTGCAGCAACGTCAGTGTGGTGGCGGCGTCGAAACGCGATTGCAGGACCAGGGTCGCGCCGACGGAGAACCCCGCGTTCATGTTCACCGTCTGCCCGAAGGAGTGGAACAACGGCAGTACCACAAGGTGCCGGTCGTGCCGTGCCGGGCTGTTGTCGAACTGCCGGTTGGCGGTGAATGCGTTCAACAGCATGTTCGCGTGGGTCAGTTCGGCACCCTTGGGTGTGCCGGTGGTGCCGGAGGTGTAGAGAATCACCGCTGTGTCACCGGATTCGCGCAAGCGGGCGTCGAATTCGGTGGGCTGCGCCCGCACGGCGGTGGACAGGTCGCCGGCGATCTGGCCGGACTGCGGGGCGAGTGAGTCGATGATGAACAGGTGACGGCAGCTCGGCGCCCGGTCGAAACCGGCGCGGGCGTAGTCGCCGATCGGCAGCTCGGGGGTGCCCTGGTAGCAGAAATAGGCCTTGGCGCCGGAATCGTCGAGATGGTAGGCGATTTCGCGGTCTTTCAGCAGGACGTTGAGCGGGACCACCACGGCACCCGCCTTCAGGATGCCGTAGTAGATGATCGGGAACCAGGCCAGGTTCGGGCACGATAGCGCGACCTTGTCACCCGGCCGGATGTCGTGGGCGACGAGCAGGTGGGCGACCTGGTTGGTGACGGCGTCGACTTGGGCGTAGGTCAGCGTGTCATCGCCGGCGACAATCGCGTCGTGATGCGGATTGTTTCGGGCTGTATCTTCCAGCAGCACAGACAGATTGAGCATGGAGGGACCTCGATCGGGGGTGTCGGCGAGCATGACGGCCGTCTGGTCGGCCGGGCGGGCGTGGTGCGCTCAGGCGGTGGTGAGCTGGGCGTCGAGCCCGGCCAGGCGGCGTAATCCGGCCGGGTAGGCACGGCGGCCGATGCCCAGCGCAATGAGCGCACTGAGGTAGGTCAAAGGGACCAGTCGCAAGGCGTTGGCCAGTCCGTAGCGGTCGGCGAGGAAGCCGACCACGAGCGGGCCGAGTGCGAGCCCGAAGATGTTGTTGGCCAAGGTAACCGTTGCGAACGCGGTGGCACGCAAGCTGGCGTGGGTAAGGCTGGCCACCATCGAGGACGTGGCTCCGGCCGAACCGGCGGCAGTCAATGCCCCCAACCCTAGGACGATCAGCTGAGCAGTACCGGTGTCGAGACTGAATGCGATGGTCAGCAGGATCAGCGAGATCGTGCAGTAAACCAGTGCACTGTTCCACTGGCGGGCCGGATCGGTGCGACCGATCCGGTCGGTGATGATGCCGCACACGATCATTCCGGTGCCGATGAGCAGCACGTATATCGCGGCCACCAGCCCAGCGCGGTCCGCGGGCATCGAGTAGGAGCGGTTGAAGAAGCTGGGCAACCAGGCCATCAGCACCGCCCCGACGAACAACTGCAGTCCGCCGCCAACGTAGGCACACCACACCGACACCGACGAGAACAGGCTCGACAACGGCGCACGAGCACTGTTGTGCGGTGCCGAACCCGGGTCCGTCGCCGGTGCCTCAGCGACTTGGTGGCGGCTCAGGACGGATTCGGTGATCAGAACTCGGAACGCGGCCACCAGCAGCAGGCCCACCGCGGCCATGACGGCAAAGGTCCACCGCCAGCCGATGTGTGCCGAGACGATGCCGCCCAGTGCGACACCCAGGACCGAACCGAAGGAGCCGCCGGCGAGGAACGCTCCACTGAGCGAGGCCCGCAAGCGGGGTGCGAACACGGATAGCATCACCGCGGCTCCGACACTGCCGTATGCGGCTTCGCCGACTCCGACCAAGAACCGCGCGCCGAGCATCTGGCCGTAGCCGGTGGCCAGCGCACAGACCAGGGTGGCCAGGCTCCAGACGGTCGCCATGACCAGCATGCTGCGCACACGGCCCCACCGGTCGGCCGCCAGCGACAGCGGAAATGCCAACAGGCCCACCATCAACGCCACCACACTGCTCAGCGAGCCCAACTGCGAATCCGACAGCCCCCACTCGGATTTCAGCAGCGGAAACACCGCCGACAGCACCTGGCGGGACATGTAGTCCGACACCATCAAACCGAAGGTCAACCCGAACACTATCCACGGAAAGATCCGGGAACGAGCGCTCGAGGCCGCGGGTGTATCTGTGGAACGGTCGGTGGGGGTGGTATGGAGATCCATGGCGCTTCCTCGAGCCTGGTGGAACTGGCGTACCGGCCCCGGGCCGGTACGAACGATGACGAATGCGGCGAGCGGGCAGCGCGCGAGCCGACGCGCTGCCCGGCGCGATTACGCGTGGTGCAGGAATCCGACCTGACCGGTTTTGCGGTTGGGCGGGAATCCGATCTTCGCCAACGCCTCGTCGGTGTCGGCGTAGACCTCGTCGAACAGGTAGATGTCGCGTGCTTCCTTACACGAAGCCACGCCCCGGCCCAGCTCGTCGGCGATCCGGACCATCTGCTCCACCTGCTCCACCGAGGTGCGCCGCTCGCCCTTGCGGCCCCACAGGTTGTCCTCGATGCCGACCCGCACATGCTGGCCCAGCGCGATCGCGATCGTGCACATCGGCGTCACGTTGCGCATGATCGTCTCGATCGTCAGCACCGCACCATCCGGCGTCCGGCGAATGAACTCGATCAGATCTGCGGGATGCACGCCCGCGGCACCACCGCCGATGGCGACGTAGTTCAGCACCAGCGGGCCGGTGTAGATGCCACGGCGAATCAAACGCTCCACCGTTTCCAGCTGAGGCAGCGCGCCGAGCATGAATGCCGGCTGGATGCCCGCAGCGGTCAAACGGCGCAGATGCTCGATATAGAACTCCGGACCTGCTTCGACCACCATGTCGCGGTATGCCTGGTACAGCACGGGGTTCTGTAGCGATGTCCCCGCGATATCGTCGTCGCTGAGCAACTCCATGATGTTCATCTGGCTGGTGTTGATAGCGATGGTGACCTGATCCGGTGCGGGATCGAGATCGGCCAACATATGACGGGTGTCGTAGTCCAGCCACTTCGCCTTGTCGGCGCCTTCCGGCGGCGCGAACGAGATCGACCCACCAACCTGCAGGATCATCTCCGGCACCGCTTCGCGGAGCCGGGCAAGCATTTCGTTGAACAGCTCGAATCGCTTCGAACCCCGACCATCGGCCTCACGCACGTGCACATGCAGCACCTGCGCGCCTGCGTTGTAGCAGTCCACCGCCTTCTGGATCTGCTCGTCCATCGTCACCGGAATGTCATCGGAATCCCCCGGCAAGAACTCCGGACCGTAGGGGGCCACCTGAATAACAAGCTTTTCCTGATTCTCCGGTAGCAGCGAATCGTCGAGAAAATGCATGATCGTCCTTTCTGGATTGTGATCGAATTCGGTTGTGCGGAGCGGGTTTTTACCGCTGCTCCGCGCGGCGACGCTCGAACGCGTCGAACTCTTCGGCAAGAACAGGCACACCGACATTGCAGGCATGAATGCCCAGCACACTGGTCAGCTCGAGCACTGCGAGAATCTCCGCACGGGAGACCCCGAGCTCGAGGGCGGCGCGGATGTGTCGGCGTACTCCCGGGGAGTACATATGAGTGCACGCGGCGTCGACCGCGATGCTCAACAACTCGACGAACTGTGGAGTCAGTACGCCGCGGCGAATCGGCAGACTACCCATCGACATGAACTGCTCGGTCCATTCCGGATCCCACTCGAACAGCTTGTCCCACAATGGGTTCCAACTATTCCCGGCACGCATGGCATCGACGGTCGGCGTGGACGGGGACGACGGTGCGGACTCGATTGTCACGGCGGCTCCTGTGATGCGCGGAATGTGATAGCGGTCACGGTATGCGCACAAATCAGAGGAGGCTTGACTAGATGGGTCTATCCTTTTGACAATATGGGACACGATGGGCGGATGTGAGCAATGACAACGATGGTGCGCAGTGCCGTACTGTCCGGTTACGTCGATCTGGCCTTGTCGTTCGGACTGGACCCGATGCTGCTGTTGCGATCGGTCGGCATCGGTCCCGCGGGACTCACCGCCAGCGACACCTGGCTATCCGCCGCCGCGATCGACCAACTCTTGGAACGCTCCGCCATCGAAACCGGCTGCGACGACTTCGGGCTGCGCCTGGCCCAGCGGCGGAGCCTGTCCAATCTCGGCCCGGTCGCCCTCGTCGCCCGCGAAGAACCCGATATCCGCAGTGCGCTGCGCATCGCGCTGCGCTACATCACCCTGCACAACGAAGCATTGCGCATCCGGCTCATCGAAACCAACGGCCTGACCACCATCCACATCCAACAAGCTCCCGGGGTCTCATTCGGCCGACAGTCCGTCGAACTCGCTGTTGGTGCGACCTGCCGGATTCTGCGCGAATTCCTCGGCAACGCATGGCATCCGGTATCGGTCTGCTTCACCCACGCCGCACCGGCCGAGCCGGGCACCCATAACCAGATTCTCTGTCCCGCAATAGAATTCGACCAGGATTTCGACGGCATCGTCTTCTACTCCCGCGACCTCGACGCTCCGAACCCCCTCGCCGACCCCCTGCTTCGCCCCTACGCTCGCGAATACCTCCGAACACTCACCCCGGCAGACGAATCCACCGCCGACCAAGTCCGCGCCGTCATCGAATCCCTGCTACCCACCCAACGCTGCTCGGCCGCCACCGTGGCCCGCCAGCTCGGCATGGACCGGCGCACCCTGCACCGTCACCTCACCCGCAGCGGGGAAACGTTCACCACCCTCCTCGACGCCACCCGCCTCGACCTCGCCCACCGCTACCTCACCCAGCACGACCGCACACTCACCGATATCGCAACCGAACTCGGATTCTCCGAACTCAGCGCCTTCTCCCGATGGTTCCGCCACCACACCGGCACCAGCCCAAGCCGATCCAGAGACCGATAACCCGCACCGGGACAGTCGATCCAACGGCTCTGGTGCCGACGCCACCGTGCAGTGGGCGCGCGGCAATCGTCGGCTGCTCGCGCAGTTCAACCAGGCCGACCGGCCGCTGGGCTGGCCGGTGGCCAACTTCCTGTGTCAGCCAACACCTTCGGTGGCGGTCAGGCTGCTGGTGGCAGCACGATGCCTCGTTGCGTGACGTGAATATTGCTGTCGGCGTGGCATTTTCGGGACTAACGACTATGTGCCATCGGCGTCGGCCGACAGCCTGTAGATGTCACGTTCCCCAGCGCAGGCGACACCGATGGTACTCGACCTCGCGTCAAAGTCTGTGAACGACAACGACAGTAGGGATACATCGCGTCTGTCGGCGTTCACGCGATGTCGGCGGTGAGAGAGGCGGACCAGCATCCTCACCGCCGACAGCGATGCGTGACTAGGCGATCCAAGCGCCGGTCATCGCCTGTACGGCCGAACCGTCGAAATCGGCGAGCTTCATCCCGACGAAAGCGCGCGCGGTGTCCGAAGTAAGCGTTCGGAACGCGGGCCGCTCACAGGCCAGCAGCTCGACCATCTGCGTCGCCACGTCTTGCGGAGTCTGTGCGTTTGCGAAGGCACTGCGGGTGCGGTCCAGATAGGCCGACAGCGCGGGCGCATACGGACCCACCTGTTCCAGCACAGTGTCCCGGCCAGCCACATTGTTGACGAATTCGCTGGCCACCGCTCCCGGCTCGACCACACTGACGGCCACACCGACCCTCGCCGCGACCGGCGCCAGCGACTCCATGAAGCCTTCGACGGCGAACTTGGCCGCGCAGTAGGCCTCGTTGAACGGCTGCCCCACCACACCGCCCACGCTGGCGACGGTCACCACGCGTCCTTCGCTCGCGCGGAGCAGCGGCAGTGCCGCCTTGGTGACCTGTAGGACGCCGAAGAAGTTGACCTCCATGACGGCGCGCACGTCGTCGATGCTCTCCTGCTCCAGTGTGCCCAGATGACCGGCGCCGGCATTGTTGACCAGCGCGTCGAGGCGGTCGAGCCCGGCCAGGCAGGCCGCGACCGAGCCGGGGTCGGTCACATCCAGCTCTCGGACCTCGACGCTCACACCGGCCGTCTCCGCAGCCGCGCGCAGCGCGCCCGCCTTGGCGGTGTCGCGCATGGTGGCAATGACCTGCCAGCCATTCTCTGCGGCGGCGATGGCGGTGGCCAGGCCGATGCCAGAGGAGGTGCCGGTGATCAGGACGGTCTTGGGGCTCATCTTCGTAAATCCCTCGCTTGCTTATGCTGCATAACTATTATGATTCATAACTATGTATGGTGACATTACGCGCTGTCAAGCATCTTGGTAGATATGGTTTCCATGTCGAACACTTCGGATGAGCTGGCCAGCGACGTCCTGAGCCTCTTCGCGGCCATCACTCGCCGCTATGCACAAGAATCCGAGGCTGCGGCCACCGCCCATGAATTGACCCCGCTCCAGGTCAAGGCACTGCTCGCCGCCGAAGACCCCGTCCCGATGCGTCGCATCGCTGCTCGCCTGCACGCGGAGCCCTCCAACGTCACCACGATCATCGACCGCCTGGAATCCCGCGGCCTGGTCGAACGCCGCCCGAACCCGGGCGATCGTCGCATCAAACTCGTCGCCGCCACCCCCGCTGGTCGCGCCGCCGCCGCCGACCTCCGCACCCGCATGCCCTTCGCCGCAGACCCACTGGTTCAACTCACCACCGAGCAGCGCGAATCCTTGCGCAAGCTACTGCAACTGATATTGGAGGCATGACACAACACGCACCCCGGTTGACGAGGTTCGACGTATCCGCTTGTCAGCTCTCGCCGGACAGGGTCGTTGCGACCTGCTCGATCGCCCGCCTCGGCCGATGTGGGTTCCGGTCGTAATAACAGCCTTTCGAGGCTGTGGCAACGCGGGTGTTCGACCGAATTCGCGGCGATCGTGCCGGCGCAGCCGCTGCCGTGCCGCCGCTCGGCCCGGTCGTGGTCAGGGGGTCAGTAGGGTGTTCACTTCGTCGGCGAACAGTAAAGCGGGATCGAACTCCATGCCGGTGAAGTGGCCCGCGAGTTCGAGCGAGAGAACGCCGTGGAGGCGGGTCCAAAAAGATATGGCACGGTGCAGCGTCGTGGCCGGCACCGCGTGGCCGTCGGCCCATCGGCGGTGGTTCTCGAGGTGGGCGTCGAACGGCGTCGACTGCCCTGCCGGAGACAGCGCGGAGAATGCCTCGATCAGCACCGTCATGATTTCGGATGAGATCTCGGTGGTGTCCTCGGGTGCGCGGTAGCCGGGAACAGGTGTGCCGTAGATGAGGAAGTACCGCTGCGGGTCCCGCAAGGCCCATTCCCGCACGGCGCGGGCCAACCCTGCCACGTCGGCACCGGAGTCGAACGTGGCCCGCAGAGCGTCGGCAAGGCTTCGGTAGGCGTCGCGGATGAGTGCGGTGATCAACTCGTCGCGACTGGCGAAATACCGGTAGAGGGCGGGGCCGCTCATACCCACGCGTTTCGCAATCGCGTTGAGCGACAGCGCGGATACGCCCGCCGTGGCGATTTGCGCCCAGGCGTGCTGCTTGATTTCGTCGCACACCTGGGCCCGATAGCGCTCCCGCGAACTGGTCCCAGCCGCTCCCATCGACCGCCTCCTCTCAGGCTCCGCAATACCTTCGAGTTAGACCTTATCACTTTCCTTATTGACACTCACATCTTCATGGTTATAGCTTCTAACTAAATCGAGTGGGCCTAACTCGAAGGCAGTCGGCCCGAGACCCGAACGAGGAGAGCAACCATGTCCAACACCCAACAAACCCCCCGCCGCCGAGCCGGTGCGCGCACTGCCCTGTTCCTGCTCCCACTGGCCGCCGCGGTCGCAATGACCTCCGTGGCCGCGTGCAGCAGCGACAACGACGCACGCACTGGCAGCACCAGTCAGGCCACAACGACCGGGGACCCCACTCACCCGGCTTCGCTGACCTGCCAAGGGGCAGGCATCGATGACGCCGCGCGGATCCGATACCGGACCGAGACCCTTATCAAGGCCCCACTGAGCACCATCTGGGAATTGCAGAGCGACGTGGAACGCTGGCCCTCGTGGCAGCAACCCGTCACCAGCATGAAGCGCCTGGACCAGGGACCACTGCGGGCGGGCTCGCAGTTCCGGTGGACAACTCCGGTGCCCGCCAGCCCCACCACCCCTGCCACCACCCTGACCATCACTTCCTCCGTCCAGCAAATGCAGCAGAGCAATTGCATCCGCTGGAGCGGACCCGCCATCGGCGACGGACTGCGCATCGACAACGGCATCCATGTCTGGAACTTCACCGAAGTCGACGGCGGTGTGCTGGTGCGCACCGAAGAGAACTGGACCGGCGCACAGGTCGAAGCCGACGTACCCACCTCCACCGCGTTCCTCGGAGCGGGCCTCGAAGCCTGGTTGAACGACCTCAAAGCCACCGCCGAAGCCCACGCTCGAGAGCACATCTGAGAACTCTCGGAGTCCCGGCAGTGATCGCCGAAAAACGACGGATATGGCGTAGCGCCTCCTGGCCCGGTACCTCGAACGAGGAAACCCTGCGGGCGGCGAACGTACAACTGATCGACTATCACCAAAGGCTGTCGCTGACAGCGGTTTTCGGGGCGGGAACGCGTCTTTCCAGGTCTGCCGAGACCGTTCCCTGCCCAGTCGGCGGGGTTACTCCCGCCGGCTGCCGAGGTGGTTACATGCTCTGAGGCAGGGTGGCGAATTGCTGCTCGAGGCCCTTTGTCACGCCCTTGCGCCAGGCATCGGCCAGCTCCGCCGACACAGGGTCGGGGAAGATGTCCTCGTCGCCGGCCTCTACCCCGTCGAAGATCGCGTGCGCGACAGACTCTGGAGATGCCATCGGAATCGGAATGTCGAGGTTCGCGTTCATGTCGGTCGCGACGGGCCCGGGCAGGACACCGTGGACGGTGATACCTTCTCCGGCCAGGCGCATCCGCAGAACTTGGGTCGCAGAAAATGCAGCGGCCTTGGAAATCGCGTAGGACGGACTGAACGGTGGAGGGGCGAGGCTCGCCAATGACAGCGTGTTGACGATTGCTCCGCCAGCGCGGGTCAGCGCGGGCAGCAGGGCCCGAGTCACGGCGAGGAGGCCGAAAAGGTTGACCGCGAGCTGCTGTTCGAGGACGGACTGATCGCTGAGATCATCATGGGCGGTGACGCCAGCGTTATTGATCAGGATGTCCAGCGATTCGACCGCGCCGAGCGCCTGCTGAATCCCCGTCCGGTCGGTCACGTCCAGAGTCAGTGGTGTGACACGCTCATCGGTGTGCGCGAAGAGCTTTCGCGTCCCCACGTAGACGCGTCGCGCATCCCTTTTCAGAGCCTCCTCGACCAGAGCGCGGCCGATACCGCGATTACCTCCGGTGATCAGCACCGCGCTGCCTGCGATTTTCGCCATGTTGACGATACCTTTCGTTACTTATCTGGAAATGGTGTTGCTTCGTGCGGAAACTCGAGAGTCGATTCCGTCGACGGATGATTCCGCCTGTGAGGTTCGCGGTCGTGCCGGTCATAGCCGCCGCTTTGGATGGGCGGCGACAGTCGCGAACTCGGCGAATTCGGTTAGCGAGGCTGGACGCTTCCTGTGCCCCGCTTCGGCGACCAGGGACGCGAACTACCGGCGGCCGTTGCCGGGCTTTTGCCTGGTTCCGTGGTAGCAGTCGAATACGCCCGCTACGCGGTCGTCAACCGGGTCGAAACCAATGTTGAAAAGTGTCGGCCGCCAGGGTTTGCCGAAGTAAATTGCTAACTGGTCTGTGCCCGCGCCGCCTGTGACATCGACGGAGGCGACGGGCGGGTTTCGCGTTTTGGGCTGTTATGGAGCGAGTTTCGTCAGTGCGGAGTCGCTGCGGCTTTCTCCTTCGAGAGGGCGAGGGCTTGGGGGTCTTCGTCGGGTTGACCGGTGCCGGTGGTGATCAAGTCGCGGAGGCTCTTGTCGATATAGAAGGTCCAGCCTTTGCGGCAGGCTTCGAAGCATTCGAATTCAGGGGTGAGGCCGACGTGGGTGAAGTGGAGTTCGGTGGTGTCGGCGGATCGAGTGATCTCGAAGCGGATTTCGGTGTTGTTCCATTCGGTTTGGTCGTCGACGAGAGTGATCTGGGCGTCGAGGACGCGCCAGACGACGTGGTCGTGGGGGACCACCTCGGTGACCTCGATGGTGGATCGGTGCACGCCCGGAACCTCGTAAGTGAAGACGTCTCCGGGCTTTTCGCTGCGTCCGACGAGTGCCTTCGACCACCAACCGGGGACGTCGAGCACGGCATTGAAGACGGTTTCGGGGGTCTGATCCACGGCGAACGTCGTCGTGAAGCTCTGCACGGTCATGGGTTTCTCCCTGAAGGGGTAGATGAATCGGCTGCGATATTCAACCGATGGGTTGACAATAAGTCCGGAGCACGGGATAGTCAACCATGTGGTTGAGGATCCTTCGGAACAGCTCGACGTGGTGTTCCATGCGCTGTCGGACTCCACGCGCCGCTCGATGCTGCACACCCTGGCGCGCCGCCAATGCAGCGTCGGCGAGTTGGCGGCGCCGTTCGACATCTCGCTCGCGGCCGCGTCGAAGCACATCAAGGTGCTCGAGCGGGCCGGGCTGGTGCGGCGCACCGTACACGGGCGCACGCACCTGTGCCGACTCGATCCGCGCCCGCTCCGAGATTGCGCTGGATGGATGGACTTCTACGAACGCTTCTGGAACCAGAGCCTCGACGCCCTGGAAACCGCACTGCTGCAGGAGGATCGAGATGAGTGAATACGGCGAGGTCGTCGAACCGGGCACAGTCCGCATCGAACGGCTGCTGCCCGGACCGATCGAACGGGTCTGGGCATACCTGACCGACATCGACAAGCGCGCGACCTGGCTGGCCGGCGGGCTGTTCGAACAGGCCACCGGCGGCCGGATCGAACACGTGTTCCGGATCCACGAACTCACCGGCGAGGGCGATCCAGCCGAGGTGGCCGACCGCAAGCACGGCGAGGTGCTCGAATGGGATCCCCCGCACCTGCTCCGCCACACCTGGAGCACCGGCGGCGGCCTCGCCGACTCGGATGTGACCTTCGCGCTCGAGGAGGCCGGCGACAAAGTCTGCCTGACGGTCACCCACCGCAGGCTGCCGACGCGCGGCGAGATGCTCAATATCGCCGCAGGCTGGCACACCCACCTGGACATCCTGCGCGCAAGGCTCGCCGCATGCCCACCCGACATGTACTGGCCGAAGTTCAATTCCCTTCGCGCGGAATACGAACCGATGCTCCCCTCCGATTGGGCTGGTCGCAGCTGATCTCCGCGCCGCCGACGCCTACTACACGTTGCCCGATCAGATCAACGCCGAATTCGGCGCTACCCGACCCACCATCCGCCGTCACCTCACTAGGGCGAACCCGCAGCCTCGCCACCCTGATCACCTACGGCTACGCGATATCTGACGAACACGAGCAGGTAAGCGGCACTGGCACAGGGACTCTCGGTGCTAGACCGATGGTGGTAACTCCAGTCCTACCGGGAGCCGCAGGTGACCACAGCCATGTGCCGCCATTGGGGAAGCTGTATCGGAGCCGCCGCCGAAAGGCTCGAGGCCGACTGCTGTGGAGGAGGCTGTCGGCTGTCGGCTATCGAGTACCGAGGATGTCGGACGCGGTGTCGGCGTCATCGTTGTGCGTGGGCTCCACCGTGTGCTCGGGTGTGGCCGTGCGCTGACTCTTTCGGTAGCTGTAGGTGATGCCGATGATCAGGATTGCCAGGAGCGCGGCGGAGGTGCCATAGGTGCCAAGCGCGAGTCCGCCGCTGGCGTGGGGTTTGGACAGCCAGTCGCCCATGGTCGCGCCGAGCGGACGGGTGAGGACGAACGCCATCCAGAACAGCAGTACGCCGGAGACCGTGGTGCGGTAGTGGGCCGCCAGGATCAGCGCCATGACGACCGCGATCAGGAAGCCGCTGCCCCAGTAGCCGAGGCCGGAGCTGTCGGAAAGGTAGTCCCCGAGGGAGGTGCCGAGGGTATTGGACAGCAGGATCGCGGCCCAATAGAGCAGTTCACCGCGGAAGGTGGTGATGTTGGCGACGTCGAAGGTCTGTCCGCTGAACTTCCAGATCGCGAACACCAGAGCCAGCCCGGAAATGAGCAGCAGCGCACCGACGCCGTAGCCGAGGCCGCCGTCGGTCGAGGTGTCCGAGCCCGGTCCGCGGTTGATGAGATCGGACATGGTCGTGCCCGCCGTGCTGGTGGCGGCGATGACCGTCCAGTAGAGCGCAGGGTGGAATCGGCGGACCCGTAATTGGGTCAGGACACTGATCGCGAAGATGGCCAGGAACAGCAGCGATGCCTGCGCATAGCCGAGTTTCAGTGTCTGTGCCAGCAGATCACCACCGGTCTCGCCCAAGGTGGTCGCGGCGATCTTGAGTATCCAGAACATGACCGTGATCTGGGGAAGTTTGTAGTCGACGAGCAGACTCCGAGCCACGTGCTTCACCATCGGTGCTCTCCTTCTCCAGTGCCGACGTCCATGGGTGCGGAGTCTGCCCAAATGCCGCTGAGAGCACGCTGAAAACGTGCGGCCGATCGCACGCGGATGTGCTCGAACTGGCTGGTCAGGTGGCGTCGAGGAGACGGTATCCGACACCTCGGACGGTTTCGATGCTGGCCAGTCCGAACGGGGTGTCGATCTTGCGGCGGAGGTAGCCGATGTAGACCTCGACGACGTTATCGGAGCCTTCGTAGTTGGCGTCCCAGACCGAGCGCAGGATGTCGAATTTGGTGACGACGTCGCCCCGGTGGCGCAGCAGGTATTCCAGCACGCTGAATTCGCGCGGGGTCAGCGAAAGTTCCTGTCCGGCGCGGCTGACACTTCGCCGCGCTGGATCCAGGGCGAGGCTGCCGGCGGTGAGGATCGCGGGTCGTTCCGGTGCGCCCCGGCGGATCAACGCGCGTAGGCGGGCGATGAGGATGACGAAGGAGAAGGGTTTGGTCAGGTAGTCATCGGCGCCGAGATCGAAGGCGTCGGCTTGGTCGTATTCGCCGTCTTTGGCCGAGAGCATCAGGACCGGCGTCCATATCCGGCGTTCGCGCAGTTCCCGCACGATCTGGTAACCGTGTTTGCCCGGCAGCATAATGTCGAGCACCAGCACGTCGAAGTCGCCGGTCGCGGCCAGTTCCAGCCCGTCGATTCCGTCGTGTGCGACTTCGACGACGAACCCTTCCGCCGACAGACCGCGCCGGAGGGTCTCGGCCAGTCGGATCTCGTCGTCGACCACCAGTACCCGCACCACCACCGCCCTTCTGTCACCGCCCGCAGGTTCATTACAGCCGAACCCGCTCGGCGATCGCTGCAGCTCTCAGCGTTTCCACAGCAACACGGGCCCAGACTCGGAGCATGTCCGCTGTCCTCGACCGCGTTGATCAGACCATCAGCGCGGCCGTCACCGACGCCGCGCCCGCATCCCGTGAAGCTGGGCACAATGAACCGACTACCCGATGACATATCCTCGGCCGCCGCACCGCGACGCCGCCGGTTCGCCGACACCGCAGCAGGCTTGATCCGCACCCTCACCCACCCCGCACGATGGGGTTTGCGGGTGCGGTCCGCACTGATCGTCACGGTCGTCATCACCGCAGGGCTCGCCATCGCCGCCCTATCGCTGACCTACGTGTTGTATCGCTCCTTGGTCACCGCCTCCGACGATGCGGCCACCGACCGGATCCGCCAGGTCACCGCCCAACTCGCCCTCGACACCCCCGCAGACCTGGATCGCAGCGCGCTGGCAACCGACAACCGGCTCGCTATCGTGCAGATCATCGACCGGACCGGCCGAGTCGTGCAGAGCTCCACCAACAGCCCCACCCGCCCGATCACCGACGATCGCCCCGCCCCGGGAATCATCGTCCATGACCTACCCATAGCGACCCGTGCCGACGAAGGCCGGGTCAGCGCGGCCACCGTCGACGGGCGCGGCGGCCGCTACACCATCGTGGTCGCGACCAACCAGGAAGAAATCGAACGCACCATCAAACTGGTCGCGGCCCTGGTCGCTTTCGCCACCCCGTTCATCGTCGCGCTCGCCGCACTGGCCACCTATATCCTGGTCGGGCGCTCACTGCGGTCGGTCGAACGCATTCGCACCCGCGTCGCCGCCATCACCAGCGCCGACCTCACCGACCGCGTCCCCGTACCACCGCAGCGCGACGAAATCGCGGCCCTGGCCGAGACGATGAACGACATGCTGGCGCGGATCGAGGCCGGGCACAACGCCCAACGCCGCTTCATCAGCGACGCATCCCACGAACTGCGCAGCCCACTGACCACCATCACCGCCGCCCTCGAACTCGGCCGCGCCCAACCCACCATTCTCGACGCGGCCATGCTCGATGACACCCTGCTGCCCGAGGCCCAACGCATGCGCCACCTCATCGACGACCTGCTGCTGCTCGCCCGCGCCGACGAAAACGCCCTGGCCCAGCGGCACATCGATATCGACCTCGACGACGTCCTCGCCGCCGAGGTCGCCCGCACCCGAACCACCACCGCACTGACCATCGACATTGCGGTCGAACCCGCTCGCATCAGCGGCGACCCCACTCAGATCTCGCGCGCGCTGCGCAACCTGCTCGACAACGCCACCCGCTACGCCGCCACCACCATCACCGTCCGACTCCGACGCCACGACCGCCACGCCCACATCGAAATCGCCGATGACGGACCCGGCATCGCCGCGCCCGACCGCGCACGCATTTTCGACCGCTTCTACCGACCACAGCAGGACCGCGGCCGCGGCACCGGCGGATCCGGGCTCGGGCTGGCCATCGTCGCCGAGATCATCACCGCACACCGCGGCACCGTACGCATCGATCAGAACCTCCCGACCGGAGCCATTGCGATCATCGAACTGCCCCGTACCGACGTCTGAACGATCTACCCGATCACCGCGCCTCGGCCGCGCCGAGCTGCCCTTCGGTGTTGCCGACCATCGACCGCGCAACCAAAACCGCACTGCGCCAACCACTTCGACGGGTGCTGCGCGACGCACAACGCCCCGACCACCGCACCCTCGCGTCGATCTCCTTACTGCACGTGGTCGGCGCGCTACCCGCGCAATGCCCGGGTTGGCGGCATCGTGTCATCGGCGAACGCGTCGAAGAAGTCCGCCAGCAGTACACCGACGGTGCGGGACCGGCGTGTCGGGGCGCCAGGCGATCTGCGACTTTTCCACCCGTACCTACACGGGCCGCACATCCCCTGACCATTCTCGGGTGTGTCGAGGTGCCCCGCCCGCACCGGCGGGGCACTCTTACTTACGCCAATTCTGTTGAGGCACAAGCTTTTCCGAGAGGGCGACCGACCTCGAGGGGGTGTTCACCCCAGGGCGGCCTGCATGGCGACCCCGTCGACGTAGGAGTGCTTCTCCTTGACTGCGCCGTTTTCGACGAGAACATAGTCCGCGAGGTCGACGCATACGCGATTGCCGGTTGCCGAGGTCCCGGTCAGCTGCCACTGCACCACCCAGAAATCCTCCCCGACGCGTAGCGAGACCAGGTGAAAGGCCAGGTCGGGAATCAGGGCGAACGTCCCGGCAGCAGCCTCGCGGATGGCAGCCCGCCCGCGGGCGGGTTCCTGTCCCGCGTGCAGGTGGAACACCGAGTCGACGGTGTGGAGTTCGACGATTCGGTCCGCGTCGCGGTCTTCCCAGCACGCGTGGTAGCGCTCGAATAGTTCGCGAGTGGCAGTGGTCATGATGAGCAACTCCGATCGTAATTTTTTGTCGATGTGACCGTGGGGAATTCAGTGTCGCCAAAGGTCGTCCACTGTGGCGACGGGCGCACGCAGCCACTTCGAACACCGCCGTTGTGCGCACGCACAACGGACGCTAAGTTGAGCGGCAGTGACCCAGCACAACCACATAGACCACCCGCGCCTCTTGCATGAGTTGCGCGCCGATCTGGTCGCGATCTCCGAGATGGCAACGGCCAGAATCAACCAGGATGAGGCCGACTACGGCGACGCCGCGCTCGGTCACCCCGAATTGACCGATCTCGTCACCGACAGCCTCGCCGCGTTGCTCGACGCCATGGCCGGACACGAGTACTCGCTCGAACCCGCGCACCGAGCCGGACGCCTCAAGGCCGAGCGCGGAATCCCCCTGGACAGTCTGCTGCACGCCTTCCGCGTCGTCGGCTTGGCATTCTGGGAGGTCATCGTCGAACGCGCTCAGCCCGAAGAACGTCCCGCCCTGCCCAAGCTGTCCACCCGGGTATGGGCCACCGTCGACGAGTACTCCATCGTGGCGGCCGACACCTATCGGCGCACCCTGGTTGCCGGGGGCGACCAGCCCGATCAACGGTTGTTGCTGACGCTGCTCGATCCCGACCTCCCCCCGGCGCAGCGGGCGAACTTGGGCAAAAGAATGCGGCTGCCTGCCCACGGCACGTTCGTCGTCCTGGTCGGCGAAATCCGCCTCGCCGCAACCGGAGTGACCACCGTGCGCACCCTGCTCGCCGACGACTGGATCACCCTCGCCACCGCGGCCACCCCAGTGAAACTCGACCACGCCTTACGCAGCGCACGAACGCGAGCCGGCGCCAGCAAACCCTTCAGCGACCTCGGTTCCGCGCCGGCAGCGCTGGACCAAGCGCGCCTCGCCTTCCGGTGCCTGAGCCCGACCGATACCGGGATCCACACCTATGCCTCATCGCCGGCGCGTGCCCTGATAGCAGCGAACCCCGCACTCGCCACAGACATCTTCTCGGACACACTCGCAGCATTCGACCAACTCCACCCCACCGACGCCGACGCTCTCATCCAGACCGCCCTGGCCTGGTACGAGCTCGGCGGCTCTACCTCGGCCGTCGGCGCGCACCTGCACCTGCACCGCAACACCGTGCTGCACCGTCTCAAGCGAATAGAACAGCTCACCGGCTCGGTGTTCGCAGTGCCCGCCGACGCGGCACTGCTGTATCTGGCACTGCAAACACGACTGCTGCAGCCCCCCGGCCAGCGGTCGTGACGTCGGTCTCGCCTGCTGGCCTGCACTAGCTACGTCGGCCGCGAGCGCGACCGAAATCAACAGCACCGTTCCCAGGTTCAGACCGCAGCCCGGATTGCAGGTAGATGGACGTGCAGGCACACCGCGTCGGAGCCCGTCGCCGCAGCTCGACCGTGTTGAACGCTCTCGTCAATTCCGGCTCGTCCGTTCAGCATCGTGCAGCCGAGTCGAAAGTCATTCTCCTGCAACACATCACCAGTCGATATCAACTGTTCACGACTCGAGCGCCAGGAGTCGGGGCCGTCAGATGGGCGCGCATCGCCTCGGAGAACCGGCGCGGCATCGACCCGGAGAACACCATGCCGATCGTTCTCCGCGCCGATGCCGGTTGCAATCTGCTGGTTATCGCATCCCCAACCTGCCGCTGCGATTGTCGAGGCGAATCAGCGGGATGGCGGCTGCGGCGAGGATTGCTCCGATCAGACATACCGAGGTCAGCGCGGCGCCCTGGGTGAGCGTGACGGCCGCCAGGACAGGAGTGCAGCTGATGCCCAATTGGAAGGCCGACACCGTGGTCGAGCCGGCGAGGGTCGGGGCGTCTGCGGCGATGGCGAATACCCGACCGTACAGCGCGGGGTTGAGGACGAACGCGGCGATCCCGAGGAGGAAAACGGTGGGCACGATCAACCAGACATGCTCCATCGCCACCGCCAGGACGACCGAGAGGATCACGATCGCGACCGTGCCGGCGAGCAGCGCCGTGTGCGGGCGCCGGTCGGAGATGCGGCCGCCGATGGACAGTCCGGCGAAGGCACCGATGCCGAAGAGCGCAAGGACGGCCGGGATCCAGACCTCGGGGACGGATGTGATGTCGGCGAGCATGGCGGCCAGGTAATTGAACGTGATCATGTATGCCGCGGTGGTCAGGATCGTGATCGCGTAGATGCCCCACAGCATCGGTCGACGCATAGTGGCGAGTTCACGCGCCACGTCCGGGTCCGCGACCGGCTTCGTATCCGTTGCGGCAGCTGGAATTCCGAGGATGCAACCGACCATCCCGGCGACCGTCAGCAGCACCACGGCCCAGAACCCGCCGCGCCACCCGGTGAAATGGCTCAGCAGTGTCCCTGCGGGACCGCCTGCGACCATGGCCACGCTCAGGCCGCTGACCACGACTCCGGACGCACGGGCATTGCGGTCCGGCGTGACCAGGCTGATGGCGGTCACCGACGCGATGGCGAAGAATCCCGCGTACGCGATGCCGGAAGCGACCCTGGAGGCCAGCAGCACCGGATAGCTGCCGAGCAGGCCGACGGCAACGCTCGCGGCAAAGGCGGCCTGAGTGGCCACCAGAGCTGTGCGGCGTGGCCATCGCAGACTGAGGACCGCGAAGGGCGGTCCGCCGAATACGACGCCCAATGCGAACACGGTAATGAGAATCCCGGCCGAGGAGAGCGGGACGTCGAGGTCGGCGGCGACGTCCGGCAGGACACCGGCGAGCAGGAATTCCGCGGTTCCCATCGCGAACAGGCTGAAGCCCAGCAGGTATACGCCCGCAGGCAACCTGTCACTGCGGCTGCCGCGGGCCAGCTGCGTGGTGCTCATCAACGATCACCTCCGCCGATCACTGCGCTGTGTGCGACAGCAGACGACAGTTCTCCTGCCAGCAGCCAGCCGGTCATACCGATGGCGGCGACCGAGCCCGCACTCGCGGCGGTGATCACCTGTGCCCGGGGATTGACGACGTTCCCGGCTGCCCACAGCCCCGGAATGCCGGTGGCTCCCTGGGAATCGACCGGGATAAGCCCGCTTGCCGGGTCTGCGGTCGCGCCCAGCGCGGTCAAGATCGCATCGTGCGGGATCGGTCGCGGCGCGACGAAAATAGCGTCACACAGCAGAGTTTCGCCGTTCTCCAGGCGGATGGAAGCCAGTTCCCCACTGGCACAGTCGTCTTCGACGATCTCGCGCACACGCCCGTCGATCATCCGCACGCCATAAGCCGCGAGCCGCTGCCGTTCGGTGTGGCCGACCTCGATACCGTTGGTGCAGAACGTCACCGACGAGGTGTAGCGCCGCATCAGTGCCGCCAGATGCATCGAAACCGCCGCCATCGGGCTGCCGATGACCACCACATTCCTATCCCGCACTTCGTAGCCGTGGCAGTGCGGGCAGTGATGCACTACCGAGGCCCATCGCTCGGACAGTCCTGGGATATCGGGGAGTTCGTCGGTCAACCCGGTGGCGACGAGCACCGACCTGGCACGCAGCACGCGCTCGTCGTCGAGCCGCACCTCGAAGCTGCCGTCCGCGGTCCGGCAGGCCTGCACTGCCGATGCCTGCACCAATGTCCCGCCGAATCGGGTGAATTCAGCTGCTCCGGTCGCGACGAACAAGGCCGGCGGCATACCGTCGCGGGTCAAGAAGCCGTGCATCGCACCGGCAGGCCCGTTTCGCGGCGCTCCACCGTCGACGACCACCGTCGCGAACTGCGCCCGCGCCAGCACGACACCGGCCGACAGCCCGGCGGCCCCACCGCCGATGACGATCGCGTCCCAGAACTGAACTTCGGGCACCGATGTCGGCGCCGGATCCATTGTTGTGTCCATCTCGAACCACCTCCGAGACGAGCATCCGGCCGCCTGTGCAGAACCAGCAAGGAGCCTTGCCGATTCCGGGACATACTGATTGAGTGGCTCCCATGGACGATCAGCCGAGCGTAGGTGCCGTGATCGAGCAGATCGCTCCCCGGTTGCGGACCGCCCGGGAGAAGAAGGGCTTCAGCCTGGCCGATGTCGCTCGGGTCACCGGCGTGTCGACCAGCACGCTGTCCCGGCTGGAATCGGGTCAGCGCAAACCGAGTCTCGAATTGCTCCTACCGATTACGGCGGCCCTCGGCATCGCACTCGACGACATCGTCGCCGCGCCCCGAATCGTCGACCCTCGCGTGCCGCAGGAACCCAGTGAGAAGGGGGGCCGGGTGCTGATCCCGCTGTCGCGCCACCAAGGAGATCCCCGTGCGTACAAGATGATCATCCCCGCCCACGACGAAGCGCCCTTCCTACGGACCCACGAAGGGTACGAATGGCTCTACGTGCTGCGCGGCCGACTGCGTGTCCGGCTCGGCGACCACGATTTCGTCATGGGTGCCGGAGAGGCCGCCGAGTTCGACTGCCAGATCCCGCACTGGTTCGGCGCGGCCGGGCACGGAAGCGTCGAGTTGCTGAGCCTCTTCGGAAAACACGGTGAACGCATCCACTTTCGGGCCCGAACCACCGCCAACCGCTGACGCCGGACTTCCCGGATCGTCGATGGGTTCACAAGGCCGTTGGATCACAGAAATCCAGGAGGCGGCTTCGTTCGCGAAAATCTAGAGACAGTGAATTCCTCTTCCAATGTCTGCTCAATGCTTGGGCTGCAGATGACGTTTGCGTGATCGCCGAGTTTGCCGGACCGGCAGAAGTCGTCGAGTCGGCACGCGCGTCGTAGTACCTGATACCTCGCCGAATGGTTATCCATCCATCAACGTCTCGCCATTGCGACGACATTCATCAACCGCTGGGCTGGATGCTCGTCCAGCTGCGCATGCGTCCACCCACCGCATATGATCCTGGCGGTGGTGCGCCAAAAGACTTGGGCGGCAATGAAGTCTGCTCCGGGCCCTGAGCCACATTCGCCGTGATCACTGATTTGGATTGTCGGACCGTTGCTGGATCCTCGTGACAAGGGTCTCGGCGATAAGGGCCACGGCCCGCTCATCGTCGTGCACCAGTTGCTGCAGGATGTCCAGCGCGATGGTCCCCGGCATCTCGGCGAGTGCTTGGGTCAGTCGAATCCGCACTGCCGAGTCCGCTGGTTGTTCGGTGAGCTCATCTATCAACGCACTCATGATCCGGTCTGCCCAGTTCGCGTCCCGTGCCAACGATCCCAAGAGTTCGGCCGCCTCGACATCGTTCGAGCCCTCGATCACCATGCCGAGAAGTGCTGGTACAGACTGGGTCACGCCCCGCGCACCCAGTGCGAGTGCCGCAGTTCTGCGGACCGTGCTGTCCGCATCGTCGAGCGCGTCGGTGAGCACCGCGGTCGCCTCGCCGCCGGGTAGCTCGGCGATGGCCAGGACCGCACGCCGCCGAACGTCGACGTCTGCTGAGCCCATGCCGGATGCCACGCTCGCCACACCGTCACCGCCCGCCCGCGCCAGTGCCCACCGCAGGGCGCCGGCAACGTTCGGATCGGATTCGGTCAGGACCGCCTCGGCCAGTAGTTCGGCGGGCACCGACACATCCTCGGCCGGGGCCAGAACGGCCTGCTGGCGGCGGGCGGCACTCTGCGAACCGAGCCCGTGCAGCAGCTCGACGATGCGCAGGACGTCCTGCCAGCCGGCGGGCTCGGCCGCATCGACCGTACGGAGCCGCTCGAGGAGTTCCTGCTCCCGGTTCAGCCGTTCTTCGGTCTTGCGGATGAGGTCGCCGACCAGTGCGGTCGCGCTGAATCCGGAATCGTCGAGAGCGCGTCCGATTTGACTCAGCGACAGTCCCAGCGACCGCAGCCCCTCCACATGAAGAATCCGGCGGATGTCTTCGGGCGAGTATTCCCGGTAGCCACCCACGGTACGGCCGGTCGGTTGCACCAGCCCGAGGGCGTCGTAGTGCCTGAGCATTCGGGCGCTCACCCCCGAGCGGCGCGCCACCTCGCCGATCAGCATGCCGTTCGCTCCTCCCGGTCCGGACCGAGCGCCAGGACCCGTCTTGCCTCATCGACGGCGACGTCGAATCCGGCATCGGGATCGCGCAAGAGCCGCTCCGTGGCGCTGGCATGCACACGCACCGTCGGGTCGTGACTTGCCATCGCCGTCCGAAGGACCGGCTCGACCACGTCGCCGAGCGCGACGAGAGCACGGCTCAGGCTCAGCCGTACCTCTCGATCGCCACGGCCGAATTGCCCGGCGAGTTCCGCGGCCAGCCCTTCCCGCTCCCCCTCGGGCACGAGAACGACGGCAGCACGCCATGCACTCCGCGCGACCTCGTCGTCGGCATCGTGCAGCAACGACCGCGTGATCGCCGACCACGCGCTCGGATCGCCGATCTTGGACAGCGTGTGCAATGCCTGGCTGCGGGCCTGTGCCCGCTCGGAACGGAGTTCCGCGCGCAGTTTCGGAACCGTGATCTGCGCCGGTAGACGGGTCAGCGCCCAGGTGAGCATGTCGCGCACGAAGAAGTCCGGCTCGATCGCGCACCGCGCTACGAGCGCATCGACGAAACCGGGCTCGGGATGCGTGCCGACTGCCAGAGCCGCCGCCAGCCGCGTCGACGAGTTCGCTGCGGCAAGTGCGTCGAGCAGTCGCGTGTCCTGTGGATTGCTGTGTGTCGAGTTGATGGGGACCACCTCCGACAGCCAGTGAAGGCCTTCACACAGTGACAATGTCAAGTGCCGTGTCCTGCCCGCTGTCAGGATTCATCGACAAATGACGTCACGATTCACCGATCCAGCCCCACGATCGCCACGGCGACCCTCCAACGATGCTTCGAACTTTTCCCACACCCGCGGGACGGCTGCGCTTCGTCTCAGCGGCAGCCGAGGCTAGGCCCGGACTGGAAGGACACGACCACCTCCTCCATCTAGCGGACCCATTCGGCGCGGCGTTCGGGCCGGGGTCTGGTAACGGCGGATCTCATAGAACACGGGGAATTCCGATCTTTCGCTGGGGCCCGGATGACGGTGTCAGACGATGCGGAGTACGAGTTTTCCTCGGGTGCGGCCCTTTTCGCCGCGCACGTGGGCGGCGGCGGCGTGCTCGAGCGGGAAGACCTCCGCCACGGCGACTTCCACCTGCCCGCTGTCGATGAGGTTGGCGATCCGGGTCAACGACGGGCCGTCGGGCTCGACCAGAAAAGAGCTGACCCGCACGCCGCGCTGCTGGGCCGCCGCGGCCAGTTCGGGGGAAACCCCGGTGGGAATCGACACCAGCAGCCCACCGGGCCGCAGAACCTCCAGCGACCGGATCGAGGTGTTGTCGTGGATATCGCCGACCAGGTCGAGGACGACGTCCACATCGGCGGCGCTGTGCTCGAACGGGGTGGTGGTGTAGTCGATGACCTCGTCGGCTCCGATGCCGGTCAGCCACATGTGATGTCCCTGGCTCGCGGTCGCGAGCACGTGCGCGCCAAGGTGTTTCGCGAACTGCACCGCGAAGTGCCCGACACCGCCGGCGGCCGCGTGCACGAGTACGCGCTGTCCGGCCTGCACCCGGGCGGTGTCCATCAGCGCCTGCCAGGCGGTGAGGGCGGCCAGCGGCACGGCTGCCGCGTGCTCATGGTCGATCGTGCCCGGTTTGTGCGCGAACTGGCGAGCCGGCGCGGTGACATACTCGCCGTAACCACCCGCAGCACGCGGGAACCAGGGCATCCCGAACACCTCGTCGCCGACGCGCAGGGTGGTCACCCCGAACCCGACCGCCTCCACCACCCCGGACACATCCCACCCCAGGACGAACGGCGGCTCGCCCAGCACCCCCGCCACACCGGAATTCGACCGAGTCTTCCAGTCGACCGGATTGACTCCTGCCGCGTGTACGCGCACCAGCACCTCGGTGGGCAGCGGTTCCGGGCGCGGCACCTCCCGGACTCGCAACACTTCCGGACCGCCGAACGCCTCCTGCGTCACCGCGCGCATCGTGACTGCGGACATAACACCACCTCCTGAATCCCGGAAGACCCGGACCGGCCTCCCTGTTGACGCAGAGGAAGCTAGCCCCGCAGGGGTGGTTACCATCAAGAGCGCCAACTTTCCTCGAGGAAAGTTGCCTGGTGAGGAGATTGCTGATGCCGACCAGTTGCCCGACCGGTCAGCACGTCCACCACGACGTCTACGCCGCACAGTGCCCGTGCCGCGCCATGCTCGATCTGCTGGCCAACAAATGGTCCGCACTCGCCATCGGCATCCTCGAGGACGGCCCGCAACGATTCGGCGAACTGCAGCGGCTACTCCAAGGTGTCAGCCCGAAGGTCCTGACCCAAACCCTGCGCCGCCTAGAAGATTTCGGCCTGGTCGACCGCACCGTCTACCCGGCGGTCCCGCTGCATGTCGAGTACGCACTTACCCCGCTGGGCCGCAGCGCCGCAGTCCCGCTCAATCAATTGCGCGCCTGGGTCGAGAACAACATCGACCAGGCGTTCGCCCTGCGCCGCGAGGCCTGAATCCCTCGGGTCCAACTGGTGCGGGTGACCTGATGTCACCGTCGGCCTCAGCGCTGCCCTCGCTGCGGTGCAATCATCGGCGGGTCAATCGGCCATGAGACAGTAGCGCCTCTTCTCGGTGGCCTGGGCTCCCAACCGGTCGTAGAACCTGATTGCGTCGGTGTTCCACGGCGGAGTTTGCCACTGAACCTGCCCGAGCCCGAGCTCACGGGCTTCGGTCACCACGGCCTGCACCAACATGGGCCCGACCTGCAAGCCTCGATGGCCCTCGCGCAGGAACAAGCAGTCCATATGGAGGTACTCCGCTCCGTCCCATGTGGACAGCTCCGGCGCGCACGAGGCGTACCCGATGATCTCGCCGTCGTCCAGTTCCGCGACGAAACAGCGCAATCGGGGCTGCTCTGCATCGAACAGAAGAGCCTGCAGTCGTCGGGCCAAATCGGCTGGCGGGGGCGCAGCCTTCTCATACGCGGCATGCTCTGCAGCCAGCTGGGCAACATGGGGTAGATCGGCCACACGCGCGTGGCGCACCCGGACCGATACGGTGCCCCTCATCGGACCTTGCCTTCCAACACATCGCCGCGCCACGCTGCCAGCCGCTCATCGATCACACCGTGGCCGTCCAGGACATGCCGGGTGAAGGCATCTCGTTCGTGGGCCAGAACCGCCGCTTCCCACACACAGGGGGCCAGACCCGCCCGTCCGGGCCGGAGCTGGGCGGCATCGTCGGCCGGACCAACGAAGACAGCAAGGTCGGACATGTACCCCTCGATCCATGTGTTGACCAGGATGTAGTCACCGTCACCACCGGCGTGGACGAGCAGCACAGCGAGCCCAAGAGAACCTCGCAGATACGCCGACGACAGGTGATCACCCGCGATCCGCAGCGCGGCCTGCACGTTTTGGTCGCTCACCCGCCGCCCCGGCGCCTCGATCACGTAAGGCTTCACCAAATGCCCAGCGACCGAACGGCTGCCCAGTGGCCGCACCGTACGCGCATGATGCTCATCAGCCAGTGCCAGTAGCACATTCGGATCGATAGCGGTCAGAGCCAGCCCGAGTTGCGATTCTCCACGATCGACCATACGACCATCATGCCTGCAAAGCCGTTGGCCGCCAGCCGATCTCACGAACGTGCGCAACTGCCGACGAGCCACATTGGGCGTCCCGCGCAATGTACGCGGACCATGGAAATGGCCTCTGATCCGGAGCCGCCTTGGGAATCGAAACCCATTGGGTGCCTTGGAAAACGACCAGGCCAACGAGCCGACCTGCGCGTATTACCGCCGCTCAACCGCACTTTCACGACTTCGGGCGAATGCGATCGACGCGGGCGCGCCGTCCGTCGAGTCCGATCTATTCGGCCCAGATGCCTCGGACGTGGCCGATGTGGCGGCGGATCAGCTGTTCGGCCGATTCCGCGGCTCCCTGTTCGATGAGATTCAGGATTTCCACGTGCTCGTGGGCGGAATGAATGAGCTCCCCGCGTTCGGCGAGTGGGCGGACGCCATACAGGCGGGAGCGGGAGCGCAGCGACCGCACCGTTTCGACCAACTCGTTGTTGCCCGCGAGGCTGAGGAGGCGGCAGTGGAATTCGGTGTCGATGGAGATGTAGGTGATGAAATCGTGTTCGGTCGCGGCCTTTTCGATGCCGAGGGCCAGGGTGCGCAGTTCGGCGAGCTGCTGGGGGTCGATGCCGGCGTCGGCAATCTTGCGTACGGTGGGGGCCTCGATGAGCAGGCGGACCTCGGCGAGGTTGTCCAGCTCCTGTTCGGATGGCTCGCGAACGCGAAAGCCCTTGTTGCGCACGGTTTCGACCAAGCCCTCCTTGGCCAGGTCGATCATTGCTTCGCGGACCGGAGTCGCGGACACGCCGAACTGTTCGGCCAGTCCGGGGGCCGAGTACACGACGTCGGGGCGCAACTCCCCGGTGATGATCGCCCCGCGCAACTTTTCGATGATCTCGTCGCGCATGCTCTTCCGGGGGAGGAACGACGTCAGTGTCGAGACCGGTGTATCGGTGGCGGACATCATTGCCTTCTTGTTGGATGTGGGCGGATGAGTGGCGACCGCGGGATCGGCGCGTGTGATCTGGTCAGTTGCTATATTACAAGCTAGACGGTCAGTGACATATCACATGTTACGTACGCCACGGACCGAATCGCCGGGCCGGCGGCGTAGCGATCTGGTCCGCCGCAGGTCACGGTTGTCAGGGATGCCAGGTCGTTCCCTGACAACCCATCGATCCGTGGATCCTCACCTGAGGATGAAGCCGGGAACCAGCGAGTCACGCGGGTCCACGACAAAGCGGCTGTCTCCCAACTTGTGCGCCGTGCCGACGACCTCGGGCACGACCGCGTCGTGACCGTCGGCCTGGACTCGGGCCACGGCCCGAGCACGGAATCTGCTGCCGACGATAGAGTCGTGCACCAGGACCGCACCGTCGGCGAGACGTCCCTGGCTGGTCAGATGCGCGACCCTGGCCGCGGTGCCGGACCCGCACGGGGACCGATCGACCTCGCCGTCGGAGAACACCACGACGTTGCGCTGGTGCAGCGCACCCTCGGCACTGAGTCCCTCGAACGCCTGGGCGGCGGTCGCGCCGTCGGGGTCGACGTCCTCGGTGAACATCGTTGCGTAGACGCCGGACAGGCGCGGGTCGCTCGGGTGCTCCGCCGCGCGGGCGGCGTTGAGGCCATCCCGGATCTGACGACCGATCCGAATCAGGTCGGGCAGGTCTGCGGGGCGAACAGCCAGGCCGAGGTCCGCGGCGGACACCACGGCGTACATCGCACCGCCGAAGGCGATGTCGCACGTGACGCGGCCACGGTCGGTCTCGACATCGACACCGGTGGAGTGCACCCAGCTCGGGACGTTGACGAACGAGACGTGGGCGATCTCGCCCGCTTCGAAGGCAACGCGGGCGGTGACCCGCCCGGAGGGTACGTCGATCCGTACGTCGCGAGTGCCCTGCTCGAGTCGCGGCACGAGGCCGGACTCGACGGCCCACACACCCAGCGCGATGGTGCCGTGGCCGCATGCGGTGGAGAAGCCGTCCTTATGCCAGAACAGCACCCCGAGATCGGCGCCGTCGTCATCGGGCTCGGTGACGAAGCCGCCGTACATGTCCGCGTGGCCGCGTGGCTCGCTACACAGGAGCGCGCGGGCATACTGCACCTCCGGGCTCGCGATTCCCCGGACCCGCTTGTCCGCCACGGTGGCGCCGTCGAGCCGGACCGCTCCGTGGGCGACGATCCGGAACGGCTCACCGCCGGTGTGGTAGTCCACCGTCTCGAAGCTGAACGACCTCTCAGGCGCCAAGGTAGGCCTCCACTACTCGGGGATTGGTCCGTAACTCCTCCGAGGACCCCTCGAGGCTGGTCACGCCCGCCTCGAGTACATAGCCGCGGGTGGCCACGGTGAGCGCGGACCGGGCGTTCTGCTCGATGAGGAGTACGGCGGTGCCTCGCTCGCTGATGGTTCGCACGACCTGCATGATCTGGGCGACCATGAGTGGGGCGAGTCCCATGGACGGCTCATCGAGCATGAGCAGGCGCGGCGCGGCGATCATCGCGCGCCCCATCGCCAGCATCTGCTGCTCGCCCCCGGACAGGGTGCCGCCGTGCTGGTTGCGGCGGTCGCGCAGCCGCGGTAGAAGCTCGTACACCTCCTGGATCCGCTCCTCGATCGCCTTGCTGTCACGGACGGTGTAACCACCGATGAGCAGGTTCTCGTGGACGCTGAGCCGAGGGAAGATCCGTCGACCTTCGGGCACGTGGACTATGCCCATCTCGACGAGCTCCCAGGGCTTGGCCGCTGTGATCTCCTTGCCGAACGCCCTGATCCGTCCCGACTTCGCGCGCACCAGACCGGAGATCGTGGAGACGGTGGTCGACTTGCCAGCGCCGTTGTTGCCGAGCAGCGACACCGTCTCGCCTTCACCGACCGTCAGCGACAGACCGCGCAGCGCCTCGACCCGTCCATAGTTGACCACGAGGTCCTCGACCTCGAGGACAGGGGTAACTGTGCTCACGACTCGCCCTTCTCGCTCGGTGCCGCGGTGTGATCGCTGAAAATCTCCTCGTCCGCGGCGGCCACCGCTTCGGCCTCGGCGTCGTCGGTGCCCAAATAGGCCTCGACGACCCTGGGGTCGGTGCGGATCTGGTGGGGTGTGCCGTCCGCGATCTCCTTGCCGTAGTTGAGGACGACGATGCGTTCGGAGACCTCCATGACCAGGCCCATATCGTGCTCGATGAGCACGACCGCGGTCCCGAGGTCGCTGATGCGGCGCAGTAGGCCGAGGAGCTCCTCCTTCTCGTTGTGGTTCAGGCCGGCCGCGGGCTCGTCGAGCAGGAGCATCTTCGGTTCACGGGCCAGGGCCCGGGCGATCTCGACGCGGCGCTGCTCGCCGTACGGCAGGTTGCGCACTTCGTGGACCCGGCTCCCGCGCGCTCCGACGAAGTCGAGCCAGCGGTGCGCCTCGTCGGTCGCGGTTTGCTCGCTGCGGTGGTATCGGGGGGTGTGCAGGATGGCGTCGAAGGCGTTCTGCCGGATCCGCACATGCATCCCCGCGCGCACGTTGTCCAGGACGCTGAGCTCGCCGAACAGGCGCAGGTTCTGAAACGTGCGGGCGACCCCGCGCGCGGCGATGACCGCGGGACGTTTGCCGGTGATATCGCTGCCGTCGAAGGTGACGTGCCCGGCCGACGGCTTGTAGAAGCCGGTAATGCAGTTGAAGGCGCTGGTCTTGCCGGCACCGTTCGGGCCGATTACCGACAGGACCTCCCCTTCGCGCACATCGAAGGTCAGGCCGTTGACGGCAGTGACTCCGCCGAAGGCCACTGTCATGTCACGGACTTGGAGCAGCCCCGTGGCCGACGAGCCCTTCCTTGTCACCTCGCCGTGTGTCGCGGTCATGGTGCGACCTCCTTTGCCGCCGTGCGGGCTCGTCGCTTCTCGATCCGCGACGGCTTTTCGTCGCCCCGGTGCGGCCAGATGCCCTGCGGGCGGAACAGCATCACGATGATGAGGAGGACGCCGAAGACGAGATAGCGCCAGTTCTCCGCGCCACGTAGCAATTCGGGGAGTAGGGAGATGACGAGCGCGCCGACGACGACGCCGGGCGTCGAGCCCATCCCGCCGAGGACCACCGCCATGAGAATGAGCGCCGACCAGAGGAAGTTGAAGCTGGTTGGTGAGATCGCCGTCTGGTGCACCGCGAAGAGCACACCGGCGATCCCGCCGAAGATCGCTCCGGTGATGTACGCCGCGAACTTCACCCGGTAGGTGTGGATGCCCATCGCCTCCGCGGCGTCCTCGTCCTCGCGCACGAACCGCCAGGCCCGGCCCAGCCGTCCCTTGCCGAGCCGTGCGGAAGCCAACACCGCTGCTGCAACGACAGCGACGACGATCCAGTAGGTCGTGATGTCAGACCGCAGGCCGAAGTCGCCGAAGTCCGGGATACCGAAGATCCCGTTCGGGCCGCCGGTGATATCGAGGTTGTTCGCGGTGATCCGGATGATCTCGCCGAATCCGAGGGTGACGATGGCGAGGTAGTCACTGCGCAGTCGCAAGGTCGGGCCGCCGATCACCACCCCGCCGATGACGGCTGCGATCACGACGACTGGGATCGTGAGCAGAATGGGCCACCCCAGCGACGTGGTGAGGATGCCGGACGTATAGGCGCCGATCGCGAAGAAGGCGGCGAAGCCCAGGTCGAGCAGACCGCAGTAGCCCACGACGATATTCAGGCCGACGGCGAGCATCACGAAGATGAGCGCGTCCGTTGCGATCCGGATGCTGTAAGACGAGGAGTTGACGAAAGGCAGCGCAATGGCGAGGGCCATCACGACCCAGCCGAACAGCGGGTGGCTGATCGCGCGGCTTACCGGCGTTACACGGCCAGCTGCATCTGCGGGCGCGAGGCCGGAGCCGACCTGACCGACGGTGGAGTTGCCGGTCCCGTCGACGGCTTGCACGAAGCCGGAGGGGGCGTCGACGGCCCCGTCTCGGGCCGGGATCGAGTTATCGTTGCTCATCAGACCCGCTCCGTCACTCGCTCGCCGAGCAGACCGGTTGGTCGGACGGTCAGGAACAGGATCAGGAAGCCGAAGGCGAAGACGTCTCGCCACTCGCTGCCGAGCGCGGCGGTTCCGAAGGACTCGAGCAGCCCGAGAACGACAGCGCCGAGAACGGCGCCCCGCAGATTGCCGATGCCGCCGATCACTGCGGCGGTGAACGCCTTGAGGCCGATGATGAAGCCCATGAGGAAGTCCACCTTGCCGTAATATGCGCCGGCCATGACTCCGGCCGCACCGGCCAGCGCCGAGCCGATAAAGAAGGTGCGCGAGATGACGCGGTCGACATTGATGCCCATCAGCAGGCAGGCTTTCGGATCCTGCGAGATCGCGCGCATCGCGCGACCCGTCCGGGTCCGGTTGACGAGCTGGTCGAGGGCGACCATGAGGCCGACCGCGATCACCATCATGGCGAGCTGGGCGTAGGTGACCCGGGCGCCCAGCACGGAGATGGCACCGTTGCCGAAGCCGACAGGATAGACACGCGGGTTCGGGCCGAACCCGACGGCGATGCCGTACTCCAGCGCGAAGCTGGCGCCGACCGCTGTGATCAGCACCGACAATCGCGGTGCTCCGCGCAGCGGCCGGTAGGCGACCCGCTCGAGGACGAGCCCGACGGTGCCGGTGACCAGCATTGCCACCACCATGATCAGGACGAGTACGACGATCGAGGCGCCGCCGCCCAGCGAGCCGGCTGCCGCGGTCAGCAGCGCATAGCCTCCGAAGGCGCCGATCATGTAGATGTCACCGTGGGCGAAGTTCAGCAGTTTGATGATGCCGTAGACCATCGAGTAGCCGAGCGCGACGAGGGCGTAGAACGAGCCGATGAATAGGCCGTTCAGGATCAGTTGGATGAGATATTGCAGGTCCATGGCACACTCCTAAATGCCGGGAGCCGGCGGGGCCAGCAGGAGAGGGTGATGCGGCCGCGGCTCGCGGGCGCGGGCCATCGGCGCCCGCGAGCCGAGGGTCACTTGTTGAGCGCGAAGGTGTTGCCCTGGACCACGAGGATGCCGAAGCCGCCCTCGCTGAGGGTGTGTTCCGGGGTGAACTTGAGCTTGCCGCTGAAGATCGGGAACCCGTCGATCTTCTCCAGCGCGGCGACGATGTCACTGCCCTTGGTCGAGTTGGCGTTCTTGATCGCCTGGGCTGCCACGCGCACGGCGTCGTACGACTGCGTCGAGTAGGGCCCGGGGTCGGCCTTGAAGGCGGCCTTGTAGTCGGCGATCCACTTCTCGCCGCCAGCAATCGTTTGCGGCGTCTGCGTCATGGTCGCAAACACGCCCTGGGCGTTGGCGGCACCGGCGATGGAGATCATCTGCTCGTCGACGGATCCGTCCGCGACCATGATCTTGCCGGTGTAACCCGCCGCGCGCAGCTGCTTGATGAGCAGCCCGCCCTCTTGGTAGTAGCCGGTCCAGTACACGAAGTCCGGCTTCGCGTTGAGGATCGAGGTCACCGCAGCGGAGTAGTCCGACTCGCCAGCGGTCACCGACTCGTGGTCCACGACCTTGACCGATCCGACTGCCCCGAGTTTCTCCCCGGTGCGGGTGCTGATGTCCTTGGAGTACGACGTGTTGTCGTCTGCCAGCGCAACGGCCTTGACGCCGGAGGACTTGATGAAATCGACCGCCGCTTGGGCCTGCTGGGCACCGGTGCCGTTGAGCAGGAAGACATTCGGCAGCTTGCTCTTGACCAGGTCGTTGGAGTTCGCGGCCGGGATGATCATCGGGACGTCGGCCTTGTTGAAGATCGAGAGCGTCGGCAGGGTCGCCGACGAGCAGTAGCCGCCGACTGACACGGTCACGCCCTCCGTGACGAGCTTGGCGGCCGCCGACGCTGCTGTCCTCGGGTCACACGCATCGTCCTCGTGGACGAGCGCGAGCTTGCGGCCGAGCACACCGCCGGAGGCGTTGATCTCGTCGATCGCGAGCTGCGCGCCGTTCGTCATGTACGGCCCGATCGCGGAGCTGCTGCCGCTCAGCGGCGCCGCCATGCCCAGCCGGATGTCGCCCTTTCCGCCGTCACCTCCGCCGCTCGACGCCAGACCGCCCCCGCCACAGGCAGACAGGGTCAAAGTCAGAGCGACAGCCGCCGTGGCGCCGATCCACGTCTTACGAATCATGTGTATCTCCACTCCTGGTCAACGCCTCAGGCGTCAGGTATCCGGCGCTGAACCACTGCGACTGCGGTGTGACTTTGCTGGAACCGAGGCTTAGCGTAGAGACCGAAATCGGCTAGTGCAATAGCACATTGCATAAAGTTCAGACGGGAGGCAGACTGAAGCCGGCGACCCGGAGGCAAACCGACCGAGCCTCTTGCGAATCGCAGTGCAATATCACATTCTATTCGTGCGCAACCTTGATCCAGGAGACTTCACAACATGACCATCTCGAAAGAGAACCCCTGGCGCGGCCTCTACACCGCGACCGCACTGCCGTTCAACGACGACCTCAGCGTCGACTACGACGGCTACGCCAGGCACGTCGCATGGCTGGCCGCCAACAGCACCGACGGCGTATGCCCGTCCGGCTCGCTGGGCGAGTACCAGACGCTGACCCCCGAAGAGCGCGCCCGCGTGGTCGAGGTGGCGGTGCAGGCCTCGCCCGAAGGGTTCGGCGTGATGCCCGGCGTTGCGGCGTACGGCTCGCGGGAGACCGTCCGCTGGATCGAGCAGGCGGCCGAGGCGGGCGCCCAGTCGGTGCTGATGCTTCCGCCGAACATCTACCGTGCGGACCGTCAATCGGTGCTCAACCACTATCGCGAGGCCGCCAAGGTCGGGCTTCCGATCGTGGCGTACAACAACCCTTACGACACCAAGGTCGACCTGACCCCCGACCTGCTGGCCGAACTCCACTCGGAGGGTCTGATCAAGGCGGTCAAGGAGTTCTCCGGCGACGTTCGCCGCGTCTACGAGATCCAGGAGCTGGCACCGGATCTGGACATCCTCATCGGCTCCGACGACGTCGTGGTCGAGTTCGGCCTGGCCGGCGCGGTCGGCTGGATCGCGGGCTACCCCAACGCGATTCCCGAGGCCACCGCCAAGTTGTACCGGCTGGCAACCTCCGGCAACGTCGAGGACCTGAAGGAGGCCATGCCGCTCTACCGCGACCTGCACTCCCTGCTGCGGTGGGACTCGAAGACCGAGTTCGTCCAGGCGATCAAGCTGTCGATGGACATCGCCGGCCGCAAGGGCGGTCAGTGCCGCCCGCCGCGCAGCCCATTGACCGCCGAGCAGACCGAGGCGATAAGCCGCGACACCGAGGCCGCTCTGGCCAAGGGCTACCGCTGATCGTAGTTGCGCGTGTCTGTCGATCCCATGCCATGAACTAGCCGGCCGGCATCGAGAGACACACTCTAGGCAAGCAGCCCAGGATCACATTCGAACGATCCCGTGCTGCTGATGAGGGGCGAGAGCCTCGGAGAGGAAGAGATCATGATGGCACCGAGTGGGCAGTCTGCTGGCCCAGGTGGTCCTTGGACTGGTCCGACCCACCTCAGCGCAGTCGCCATCGCGGACCTCGTCGACGGACCCAGTGCGGTCCGCGTCCTCACCGAGGCTCTCGTATCAGGACGCATCGATCCCGAACAGGACAGCCCGAGGCTCTTCGCTCCCGCCGGGCCGGGCGCCGAGTTCCTGATGATGCCCAGCGCTACCGGCGGCGCGTCGGGGGTCAAGGTCCTCACCCTCGCGCCGGGCAACCCCAAGGACGGACACCCGAACGTCCAAGGCGTCTACGTCTTGTTCGAAACCGAGCACCACGCGCCACTGGCGGTTCTCGACGCTGCGGAGCTGACACTGGTGCGCACCCCGGCCACTACGGTGATGGCCGCCCAACACCTCATCGCCGCCCACCGCGGCGTAGACCCCGAATCCGCGGTACGCGCACAGCGGGTGGTGGTCTTCGGCACCGGCCCGCAGGCTGAGCGTCACATCGCGTACCTCAACGCCGTCCTACACCCTGACGACATCGCCGTGGTGGGACGCCGCCCCGAGAGGGTAGACGCGCTCGTCGCACGGTCGGCCGCTCTCGGCGCTCCTGTCCGACCCGCCGACGCCGCGCGGGACCTGTCGCGGGCGGACCTCATTGTCTGTGCCACGTCCTCCCGCACTCCCCTCTTCGACGCCGGCGACGTACCCGGCGATGCCGTGGTCTGCGCGATCGGCGTACACGGCCCCGACAAGCGCGAACTCCCCGCGGAGCTGGTGCTCAATGCCGACGTCGTGGTGGAGAGCCGTGCCGCGGCGATGCGTGAGTCGGGCAACCTGCTCCTTGCCCGGCCAGCGACCGAGTGGGTCGCGGACGCTGAGCGAGGACACCCGCTGGCCAACCTGACCGAACTGGTGACCGGCCGCTTCACCCCGTCGCCCGGTCGCCCGGCGGTCTTCTCCGGAGTGGGCATGGCCTGGGAGGACCTGGTCGTGGCGCAGCATGCCTACGACCGCTACCGGCAACGCACGTGACGCACCACAATCTCTGTCGACGTTGGAGGAATGATGTATGACACCCGCACCGACCGCATCGACGATATCGTCCTCGGTGCGCAACGGGCCGCAACGCAGTGGTCCAGCCGAACCCGCACCGAGCGCGCCGCAGTGCTGCGGGCCGTTGCGGACCGGCTCGATGGTGCCGCCGACATCCTGGTCCCGCTCGCCATCCGGGAGACGCACCTCACCGAGCAACGGCTCCGCGGCGAGCTGGCGCGTACGACGTTCCAGCTGAGGCTGTTCGCCGAGACCGTGAACGAGGGCGGCTACCTGGACGCGCGCGTGGACCACGCGGATCCGGAGTGGTCGATGGGGCCGCGTCCGGACCTGCGGCGTACCCGCGTCCCCTACGGCCCGGTGGTAGTGTTCGCCGCCTCCAACTTCCCGTTCGCGTTCTCCGTGGCCGGCGGCGACACCGCCTCTGCCCTCGCTGCCGGATGCTCCGTGATCGTGAAGGCACATCCGGGCCATGTCGGGCTCTCCGCCGCGACGGCGCAGGTGGTGACCGAGGCATTCGACGAGCTCGACGCACCGAGCGGGCTCCTGCAGATCGTCTACGGCCAAGAGGCCGGGGTGGTCGTGCTGACGCACCCGCAGGTGAAGGCTGCGGCGTTCACCGGCTCCATCCCCGGCGGGCGAGCGCTGTTCGACCTGGCGTCGTCGCGCCCGGAGCCGATCCCGTTCTACGGCGAGCTCGGGTCGGTGAACCCGGTGTTCGTCACTGCTTCCGCGGACGCCGACCGCGGCGTGGACATCGCCGCCGGGCTGGTCGGGTCCTTCACGCTGGGCGCGGGCCAGTTCTGCACCAAGCCGGGCGTGGTCCTCGCACCCGGCGGCTCCCACTTGTTGGCATCGTTGCGCGCCGGCGCGCTGCCGTCGGCCGCGCCGCTGCTCAACGACAAGATCACGGCCGGCTACCTGAGTGGCCAGCAACAGCTGCGCCGGCACCCCGCTGTCACTGTGGTCGCCGAGGGGGAGGATCCGCTCAACGACCCGCCCGCTCCGGCCATCCTGTCCACCTCGGTGCAGGATCTGTTGGCCGACCCGGAAGCGCTGCTGGCCGAGTGTTTCGGCCCGACCGTCCTGATCGTCGAGTACGCCGACGAGCAGCAGCTGGTCGAGGTCGCAGAGCAGCTGGAGGGACAGCTCACCGCGACCCTGGTGGCGAACGAGGACGACCAGATCGTCGGGCGGCTGACGACCATACTGGCCTCGAAGGCTGGCCGACTGCTGTGGAACCAGTGGCCGACGGGCGTCTCGGTGACCTACGCCCAGCAGCACGGAGGCCCTTATCCGGCAACCACCGCTGCCGGGACCACCTCGGTCGGCACCGCCGCCATCGATCGGTTCACCAGGCCGGTGGCCTATCAAGGATTCCCCGACTTCCTGCTTCCGAGCGAGCTGCGCGATGACGCCGACGTACCACGCAGAGTTGACGGGAAGCTGAGCTGATCCGCACCGCTGGAGCATCCGAGAAAGGGCAACATGAGGACAACACGCATCATTCACGCGGTGGACTCACACACCGAGGGCATGCCTACGCGCGTCATCACCGGCGGCGTCGGAGTCTTCCCCGGTGCCACGATGGCGGAGCGCCGCCAATGGTTCATCGACAACAACGACGAGCTGCGCACGCTGCTGATGTTCGAGCCGCGCGGCCACGCCTCCATGTCCGGATCGATCCTCCAGCCCCCTACCCGGCCTGATGCCGACTACGGCGTGCTCTTCATCGAGGTCTCGGGGCTCCTTCCGATGTGTGGCCACGGCACCATCGGTACGGCGACTGTGCTGGTCGAGACCGGGATGGTCCCCGTCGTCGAGCCGGTGACCACGATCCGCCTCGACACCCCGGCCGGTCTCGTCGTCGCCGAGGTCGCCGTACGAGACGGGCACGCGGAGTCGGTCACCATCACGAACGTGCCGTCGTTCAGCCTCGCGCTGGACCAGGTCGTCAAGGTCGAGAGGTACGGCGACGTCCGCTACGACATCGCGTTCGGTGGCAACTTCTACGCGATCGTCGACCTCGACGACCTCGACCTGCCGTTCGACCGGGCGGCGAAGCAGCGGCTGATCGACGCGGGGCTTGCCATCATGGACGCGATCAACGAGCAGGCCAGGCCGGTGCACCCGGAACGCTCGGACATCAACGGGTGCCACCACGTGTACCTGAAGGCGCCGGGTGCTACCGCCCAGCATTCCCGGCATGCCATGGCGATCTACCCCGGTTGGTTCGACCGGTCGCCCTGCGGCACCGGCACCAGTGCCCGGATGGCACAGCTGCACGCGCGCGGCGAGCTCGACCTCCACACCGACTTCGTCAACGAGTCGTTCATCGGGTCCAAGTTCGTCGGCCGGCTCGTCGAGGAGGTCGAGCTGCCGGGCACCGAGGACGGCGAGACGATTCGTGCCGTCGTACCCACCATCACCGGACGGGCATGGGTCACCGGCACCGCGCAGTACATGCTCGATCCCACCGACCCGTTCCCCGCGGGGTTCCTGCTGTGACCGCGCTTTCCGGGCCTCCCGGGAGGGTGGCATGAGCGATCACCTGCCCAAGGGCGCAGAAGTCGTGGTGATCGGCGCGGGTGCGGTCGGCGCGGCCTGCGCGTACTTCCTGGCGCGGGAAGGCTTCCGCGTGCAGGTGCTCGAGCAGGGCCAGGTTGCGTCGGGGACCAGTAGCGCGGGTGAGGGCAACCTGCTGGTGTCGGACAAGGAGGCCGGCCACGAGCTGGACCTGGCTCTGTACTCGCACTCGGTGTGGCACGACGACCTGGCCGAGTTCGGTCAGCTATGGGAGTTCGAGTCCAAGGGCGGCTTCGTCGTCGCGTCGAGCCCCGAGGGCGCTGACGCGCTACGGGAACTCGGCACCCGTCAGCGCCTGGCGGGCATCGAGACCGTGGACGTCGACGCAGCCGATATCCGCCAGTACGAGCCGAACATCCGCACCGGCCTGGCGGCAGCCGCGTACTACCCGCAAGACGCCCAGGTGCAACCCATGCTTCTCACCGCCCATCTGCTGCGGCTGGCACGCGGCATGGGGGCTGTCATCTCGACAGGTATCGAAGTCACCGGGATCGAGCACCGTGACCTGGGTGGCGAACGACGGGTCAAAGCCGTCCGCACCAGTCGAGGAACGATCGCCTGCGACCACGTGGTGAACGCCGCCGGCACCTGGGCCAGCGAGATCGCGGCGATGGCCGGGGTCGACGTACCCGTCCTTCCCCGGCGTGGCTTCGTGCTGGTGACCGAGCCGCTGCCGCCCACGATCAACCGCAAAGTGTATGCCGGCGAGTACGTCGCCTCGACGCACTCCTCCGACGAAGGCCTGCAGACCTCTACCGTGATCGAGGGAACGCAGGCCGGGACCATCCTGATCGGGTCCTCGCGGGAGCGGGTCGGGTTCGACCGCACCGTATCGTTGCCGGTCCTGCGCGAGATCGCGGCCAAGGCACTGGCGTTGTTCCCGTCGCTGGCCCGGGTCCGCATCATGCGCACCTACCTGGGGTTCCGGCCGTACTGCCCCGACCATCTGCCCGTGATCGGCCACGACTCCCGCCTCACCGGGATGTGGCACGCGACCGGGCACGAGGGCGCCGGCATAGGGCTGTCGGTCGGCACCGCGAAGCTGTTGGCTCAGGCCATGGCCGACAAGTCGCCCGATCTGGACCTCACCCCCTTCGCCCCCGCTCGCTTCTCGGCTGGTGACCACGCATGACTAGACATCCGAAAGCCCAGGCCGGTCCGCGGACAGTCGAGGACGGCGGCACGTCCATCGTTCACCTCACCCTCGACGGCCAGGAACTCCTCGCCCACCCCGGCCAGACCGTGGGTGCGGCACTCATCGACGCCGGGATCCAGTCCTGGCGCACCACCCGGAAGAACGGCCGCCCCCGAGGCCTCTTCTGTGGCATCGGGATCTGCTACGACTGCCTGATCACCGTCGACGGCGCACCCAACCAGCGCGCCTGCCTCGTCCCCGTCCGCGAAGGCATGCAGCTGAGCACGACTGCTGCGCCGGTCGGTGCGGCAACTGACGCTCCCAACGACGGAGGGACCAAGCCATGAGCACCAACCCGACCCCTTGTGGACAAACGGTCGGCACGTTTGACGTAGCCGTCGTCGGTGCCGGCCCAGCCGGCCTTGCGGCCGCAGTAGCTGCGGCGGACCGGGGCAAGACCGTCGTGCTGGTGGACGCTGGTGCCCAGATCGGCGGCCAGTACTGGCGTCATCCGGACGAGCGCACCCCACGTGGGCCGGAGGCGGAAGGCCATCACGACTGGAAGCTGTTCACCGAGCTTCGTGAGAAGCTGCGCCGACACCGGCAGATGGGCGCGGTGGTGCACCTTCCCAATGCCCAGGTGTGGTTCGTGGAGCCCGCGGCGCCGACCGACGCCGATGACCGGGAAGGAGGCTGGACTCTCCACCTCACTTCGACGATCGAGGGCGTCGACGCCGCTGAGGCGACGCCCAGCCTCGTCGTCGCCGCCCGGCTGATTCTCTGTCCAGGTGGGTACGACCGCCAGCTGCCCGTCCCCGGTTGGGACCTCCCCGGAGTCATGGCTGCCGGCGGCGTACAAGCCCTGCTGAAGGGACACCGCACACTCGCCGGCCAGCGCGCTGTCGTCGCGGGAACAGGCCCGTTCCTCCTTCCGGTCGCCAAGCAGCTCGCCGATGCCGGAGCGACAGTCGTGGCCGTGTGCGAGGCCAATACCCTGACCGGATGGGCGCGCCACGCCCGCGCCGTGGCAGCCCTTCCTGCCAAGGTCGCCGAGGGTGCGGAGTACGCCATGGCGCTGGCCCGCCACCGGATCCCGTACCGGACGCGCACCGCGGTGACTCGCATCGACGCCGATCCCACCGGCACCAAGGCGGTCCAACTGGCCCGGCTCGATGATGCGGGGCGAGTTGTCGGCCCCACGACGACCGTTGACGTAGACCTGGTCGCCCTGGGCTGGGGCTTCACCCCTTCGATGGAACTCATCACCGCGGTGGGCGCCCAAACCAGGATCGACGTCGACCAGTCTCTCGTCGCCGTCGTCGACGACTCGCAACGCAGCACCATGCCAGGGGTGTACGTCGCCGGCGAGGCAACCGGAGTCGGCGGGGCACTGCTTGCGGTAGCCGAGGGTGAACTGGCCGGGATCGCGGCGGCCGACGCGCTCGAGGTCCACGCCATGCATATTCGTCGACTGCGTACACGCATCCAGCGCCTCCGAGTCTTCGCCGCCGCCATGCACCAGGCGCACCCGGTCCCGGCGCGCTGGCACGAGTGGCTCACCCCGGACACCACGATCTGCCGGTGCGAGGAGGTCAGCTTCGACAGCGTCTGTCGGGCCCGCGATGAGCTCGGCGCCACCGATGTACGAACTGTCAAACTGCTGGCGCGGCCGGGAATGGGCTGGTGCCAGGGGCACGTGTGCGGATTCGCCACAGCCAAGCTGGCCGCTGCCGCCGAGGAGCGACCCCTCACCGTGGAGGATCTGCGACCACTGGCCAAGCAGCCCCTCTGCGCCCCCATAGCCTTGGAACTTCTGGCCCAGGTCACCTCGAAATCCACCGACGCGGCCCGCTGATAAGCGAGGAAGGGCTGTCGTCGGTTGCTCTCGGCGCGGCCGGACACGTGTTCGGCCGTGCCGGTCGAAGGACCCAGAACTTGGTGTCACGTGACGGCATACCTTGAGGAACCAGCATCCCGCAGAGAGGCAGGGCGCATGGCGCTGAAAGAGCTTCCGAGTCACCGCGATCAGGGAGGCGCACGTCGAGGTAGGTGATCGAGCTTGCAGCACAATAGATTTCGCGCGATTGATCGGATTCCCGGCACATTCAGCGACGCGACCCGGCAGGCAGCGCAAGGCTCCGGTGGTGAGCCGCGAATCCGGCGGCGGGACCCGACGCGTACCAAGATCGCAGCCCTCGGTTCGGGCAGTCGACGAAGAGGACGTTGCGGATCGACCCAACGACGCCACCACCACACCGACATCCAGCCGGCTGGTCACGATCGTGCTGGACAGATCACTGGAATGCAACAGCGAGTGGGCGGTAGCCAACGCTGGACAGACCCTGCCGATTCGGCGTCACTGAGGCACCGGGGTTTGGAAGAGGGTTAGGCGGAATGCGTCGTTGCGGTCCATGAATCGGTGTAGTACGGGGAGGAGAGCACGGTAAGTGAGGGGGAGTTGGCTGTGGAAGGGTTGGGGTGGGCGAGCGACCGTGGTGGATTCGAGTACCCGTAGGCCAAGGGACTCGAGGGTGGTGGGATCGTCGCAGGCCCATTGCCAGTGGGCGGTGACGTCGCCCTTTTCGGCGCGCTGGTGTTGGTGTCGCATCATGCGGTGGCCGTAGGTGTCCAGGGCGATGGACGAGTCGGGGAAGCGGTGGGCGAGGCGGGTCAGGGTGCGGTGCACCTCGTCCTCAGGGAGGTAGACCAGAACGCCTTCGGCGACAAAGAAGTACGGGCCCGGGGAGTCGGCGACCTGGTCCATCCAGTCTTCGTCGAGCACGGAGGCGGCGAGCGTCGAGCGGCGTTCGGTGTCGGTGAAGAAATGGCGGCGCAGGGCGATGGTGTCGGGGAGGTCGAGGTCGAACCAGTGCACGGTGCCGTTGTCGACGCGGTCGAAGCGGGTATTGAGGCCGGTGCCGATCTCGACGACCGTACCGTGGGGGTGCTGCTGCAGGAATGATCGGATCCAGGTGTCGAATACGGCGGTGCGCAATACCATGATCACCGAGCCCCAACTGCGCTCGTACTTCTCGCGGGGGAAGTCGATCGACTCCACCAGTTCGACCGCTTTCGGGTCGCGGAGCACTGGGTGTTTCTTGCGCGTCTCGCGGGCTCGGGCAGCCAGCGGGATGAATAGTGTTTCCTGGACGTTGCCGAGCCGGGTTGGGATCTTGTCGGTCATGATGGGTCTCCTCCGAAGCGGGGCTGATTTCGCTCCATGACACGATCCTGCCGGTGCTCGCTTGCACAGCGCTTGCGTGGCTGGGGGTATCGGCGACGGACATTTGAACCCCCTACCGACGGTTTTGCGCCGGATCGGATCTTCAGAACGGAAGTGTGCCGCCTGATCCGGATGGAACAGGCCCGGGTCCGCCGCTGTCAGGCTGAGAACATTCTCGTGCAGCCCGTCGAACCTCGAGTGAATCCAAGCAGGGCCGATGACGCCCTGACGGGCCCGGCGTCGGCGACCGGTGTCGAGGCCGGCGACCGGTTGCTGCTGTCCGCGGCATCCTTCTCCAAGGTCAGCAGGTGCCGACCGCGCGATCGATGTCGCAGCACTGAAGCGCACCTTCGCCATTCGCATCAACGACGGCGTGGCCACGACCCTGGTGACGGCGGTGCATTGCACTCGGCCTGACGGGACCGGTGCTTACTGCACCACGCACCCCGGGGCTTGTGGTGTCCCGGCGAAGCGGTCGGCGAGGAAGTTCATGCCGCCCATGGCTTCGCCTGCGGCGGCTCCGATGTGCGTCGGGAACAGCGAGTGGATTGCGGTGAGGGTGGCGCCCTGAGCGCAGTAGCTATCGACGAGGGCGGTGTAGCCGGCGACGGGGATCTTCTCGTCGGCGACGCTGTGGTACAGGTACAGCGGGGTGTCAGGGGCGGTGCGGCCGAGTTCATTGGGCGTGGCGGCGTTGCGGAAAGCGGGATTTGCCAGCAGGTTCGGGACCGTGGCGAGGTCGTCGACGTGGATGTCGGAGTAGTTCTGAGCTAGATCCGCACCGCAGGCGGAGGTGTCTGCGGCGAGCAGCGCGCGGCGGCCCCGGTCGTTCAGCAAGTCGGCCAGCCGGGAGTCGGGTTCATTGCGGGCCAGCCCGAGCAGGATCAGAATCGCCCCTGCATCACCGTCGGCGCGTTGCGCCACGGCCGGGATATCGGTGGGGACACCGCCGGCGCTGGTGCCGACGAATCGCACGTCTGGTGCGTATTCCTGACGCAGCTGCGTGGCCCACAGCGTGGCGAAGGCTCCGCTCGAGTATCCAAAGGCGCCGATCGGGCTCGCGGCATCGATGCCGGCTGGCGAGAAGGACCGTGCGGCCCGGATTCCGTCCAGGACGCCACGCCCGGATGTCACGCCGTCGAAGAGTCGGGACTGCGGCCCTTCGTAATCGCTGACTACGACGGCCCATCCCCGCAGCAGCGCCTCCGCGATGAACGGCGCGTCCTGCATGGCGCTCGCCATGTCGGTGGCGCGTCCGCCGCGCAGCGTGGACGACGGCGCGCACCGGGTATCGAGACTGTTCTCGGGTACCTGGTACGACAACACCGGCCGCGGCCCGCTCCAGGGCACCGGTGGCACCAGCACGGTCGTCACGTCCAGCTGCGGATGCTCTTCGGAATCGGTTGTGCGATACCGCAATTGCCACGCCGCCACCGGTATCGGCATACCGAACAGTGAGATCGTCCGCGCCCCGAGCACCGCACCGTTCGGATGTGACGCCAGATCGGTGGGTGCGGCATAGAAGGGATCGTCACCGGGGGACAGCACTGCGGCTCGCGCGACCGGCATCGACATTGCTGCCGCCAGCATGATCATGGCGAGCGTGAGAGGCGCAAGCCATAGCCGACCGATCCGCCACCACACCGCTGGTTGCCAGGGTTCGCCGTCGACCGGCAGACCAGGTACATCGGTAGCCGAACACGCTGTGCGGCAAGCATTTTTCCGATACGTCGACAACATATGCCCGGATTCCATCACGCCTCCCGCGTCCAACTATCCGACGCGCAGGCACTCCGGGCCTGCACCAACCGGTTACAACACTTGGGGTTTGGATCACGGTAGCATAACGATTTCATATTTACATTTATAAAGTTTTCAACAAAGGTTGCGGCCGCCCAGAAAGGCGAAAAAAGCTCTCCTGGACCGAGGAGATACGCGGGTGTTTGTTCGCGACATGGCAGGCAATTGCTTGGCATACGACGCCATCGCAATCAGTCTGTGATTTGTGCACGTCGGCTCGCGTCGCGAAACCTGATGTTGGAGACACAAGATCGATCTGACCGAGGCAAGCATGGGTGACGATTCTAAAAACCTCGGCTTCGCCGAGCCCGTTTCAGCAAACGTCTGTATGGTGCTGGTCCGAGACCTCCGGAAATGGCTGTGCGACGGAATCAGGGATGCGTACACGGAGGTCGCGGGCAGGAGATGCAATGCCGATAACATGGATTCGATGGCTCGTTCTCGGGGTCATATCGGTAGCCGCATTCGCCACATTGCCCATGGGACCGGCAAGCGCCGACCCGGTCGATGACATCCCAGGTGGGCTGGAGTCGTTCTATCACCAGCAACTGGACTGGCAGCCGTGCAATGACGCGGTGCTCGATGGCGCGGGGGCTCAATGCGCGGGCGTCGTCGTACCGCTCGACTACAACCGACCGGACTCGCGCACGCTGACCGTAGCGATCTCGCGCATCCCAGCCACCGACCCTGCCCAAAGACGCGGGATCATGCTGTCCAACCCCGGCGGTCCCGGCGGTCCGGGCCTGAGCATGATGGTCGACCTCCAGGATCGGCTCACACCGGATGTCCGTGCCCGGTACGACCTGATCGGCATGGACCCGCGTGGTATCGGCCGATCGGACCGGGTGAATTGTGCGCTGCCGCTGCCCACCATGATGTTCTCGGCCGGCTTCGATACCTTCGGCTACGCTCGCGACACCACCCTGGCCGCCGCGTTGGCTGCGTCCTGCGTGGCACCCGATCCCGAGAAGGCCCGCCACATCACCACCCGCAATACCGCCCGGGACATGGATGTCATTCGCAGCGCATTCGGCGAACGCAAGCTCAACTACTACGGCGGCTCCTACGGCACCTACCTGGGCGCGGTGTACACACAGATGTTCCCGCAGCACAGCGACCGGATCGTGCTGGACGGCGCCATCGACCCGGACCGCTACTGGATCGGCACGTACCAGGACATGGGCGCTGTCAACGAGGCCGGGCTCGACGACTGGGCGATCTGGGCAGCCCGCCACGACGCCGACTACCACTTCGGCAGCAGCGGACCGCAGGTCCGAGCCTTTGTCGAGGACATGATCCGACGTGCCGCCACGCATCCGGTGATCGGCAACGGCTATCTCATCGATGAACACACGGTCCCGGTGATGCTGATGGCGATGCTGTCGAATCCGCAGAAGAACACCAACCTCGCCGAGGTCGTGCGGATCGTGGCCGACGCAGTGTCCGGGCTGTCCGTCGACATGAACCAGCTGAAAACGAAGATCAGCGGCCCCGTTTCGCTGGACGCCTCGGGCATGGCCGCAGTCATGTGCGGCGACAAGGCCGCACCCCGAGATCCGGCCTGGTACCGCCGCAACATCGAAGATGTCCGAGCCACCCAACCAGTGTTCGGCGCATTCGCCAACAACATCACCGCGTGCGCATTCTGGCCGGACCCGATCGAACCACCCACCGCAGTGCACAACTCGACACCAGCCCTGATCTTGCACGCAACCCGCGACACCCGCACCGCCTACCAGCAAGGCCTTGCACTGCACCAGGACCTGACAGCGTCACGAATGGTCACACTGGCAGACACCCGCGTTCACGGCATCCTCCGCGCCGACCTGAGCCAATGCGTGAGTGACGCCGTCAACACCTACTTCCGCGACGGCACCCTCCCCGATGCCGACCTCACCTGCCAACCCGACCCCAACGATCTCCCCAACGACTAGCTGGCGCGCGGCCGCGGCCAGCGCCGCCGCGAAGAAACCATGCTTGTTCGCGATCGTTTTGCCGGATCTCCGCGATTGTCCCGAGGCAACCACCTGAGCGCTGGTGGCAGCGCCGCCACTTCGGTGCATCGGTCATTAACCGCGTGCAGATCTGACGCCCGCTCATACTGACAAGATGGGCGGGGCAGATGCGATCGACGTCCAGGTCGAGCAGGTGTACGTCGCCGATTCCGTGACAATCGAGAAGCTCGAGCTCGGCGGCAAAGCGCCGCATTTAGTTTCAAACGATACCGTATCGGATGAAGTAGTCTGGCATCATGGCCGCCGATGTTCCTCACCACACCGCCGCCTCACGTGCGACCGACCGTCCCGGGGATCCTTCGCCTTTCGCTCTCGGCCTGCTGTTGCGCCGGGCGCACTGGCATGCAGCCTCGGTGATGGGGGAGGCGCTTCAGCCGATCGGCATCGAGTTGCGGCATTTCGCGGTGCTGATCGAGCTGGTCAATCACGGGCCCACGGTGCAGCGGGATCTGGCGGCGGCGACAGGGTCGGACAAGGCCGGGATCATGCGCATCGTGGACGACTTGGAGCGCAAGGGTCTTGCCGTACGCAAGGCCGTTCCGGGCGACCGGCGAGCCCGGGCAGTGGAGATCACACCTCGGGGACTGGAGCTCTTCGATGCGGCCCACGCGGCTGCGGAGCCGCTGGCTGAGCGTCTGGTTGCCGGACTGGGTCGCGGCGAGCCCGAGCAGTTGACGGATCTCCTGATCCGGCTTGCCCATCCCGCAGACGACGGGGCGTAGGCGCGCCCGTTGTCGGCCGCGTCGGCGCTGTGGCGCGGCTCCGCGGCGAACCCGATCTCGAGAGCTGCGGCCTTGTCGCTGCGCCTCGGCAAGGTGGCCGGTCAGGGCTGCACTGTCGAGGAGGGCGAGCGGTTGGCGCGGCGGCCGCGCCACATGCCTGGCCGATGGACATTTCACCATCGCCCGGCATCATCGTCATTTCGATGCGAGCCGCCCCATAGGCCGGAACCCCGACAGCCCACATTGCCACGCCTGCCCGCCGGTCCAGGGCGCCGCTGGCACCGATGGCGAGGGTGCTTGCGCCGAGGAGGTCGTCCTGGGTGAGGGGCATACGGCGCCTTCGGGTCGGGAGGGTTACGCGGTGAGACGCTGCGCGAGTTCCTTGGCTTTGGTAGTCGCCTCCTCGAGGGCGCGCTGGCGGGACGCCTCGTAGAGGGGGACCAGTTCGGACATAGCTGGGTTGCGGGGGGCATGGGTGAGTTCCGGGACGATGAAGTCGAGGTCCAGACCGAGGATGCTCTCGAGGACGGCCTTCAGGTAGTTCTGCACGAATTCGTAGCCCTCGCGCGGGGTGCCCGGCGCGTAGGAGCCGCCGCGGCTGGCGACGACCACAACCGGGGTGCCCTGAGCGGAGGGAGTCTCGCCGGCGGTGCGGCCGAGCAGGAGCACGTTGTCCAGCCATGCCTTGAGGGTCGACGGGATCGAGAAGTTGTACATGGGGGCGCCGATCAGGACGGCGTCCGCCCGCTCCAGCTCCTCGATGAACATCACGCGTGCGGTGAACGCGGCGGACTGCTCCGGGGTGCGACGGGTGGGGGTGACATATCCGGCAGACCAGGCGTCGGCGGTGATGTGCGGAACGGGGTCGGCAGCGAGGTCGCGGTAGATCACCGCCCCCTCCGGGTGCTGCTCCTCCCATGTCTTACGGAAGGCGGCCGTAACCGAACGGGACGAGGACGCCTCGTGCGGGAACACGGATGAGTCGATGTGCAGCAACGTGGCCATGAGCTTTCTCCAAGGTGCAGTGCCCGCGGCGGGGAACCGAGAGCTGATGGTCGAGATAATATCGAACGATACGGTATCGAATGATACTATGGCCAGCATAACGAAGGCAGACCAGTTGCGTAGATGGAGGCGGGCGATCATGGACATCTATGAAGCGGTGATGAGCCGGCGAGCGGTGCGCGAATTCACCGACCGCCCTGTCCCGAGAAAGGCGCTGGAGCGCGTCCTGTCCGCCGCGACCTGGGCGCCGTCCGGATCCAACATTCAGCCGTGGCACGCATACGTGGTGACCGGCTCGTCATTGGCCGAGATCAAGAAGCGCGCAGGCGAACGCCTGGCCTCAGGCGATTCCTGGGACGAGCCGGAGTACGAGATGTACCCGGCCGCACTGAAGTCCCCCTACTGTGAGCGCCGGTCTGCCTTCGGTGAGCAGCGCTACGGCGCACTCGGCATTCCCAGGGAGGACCTGGAGGCGCGTCAGAAGGCCGCTGTCGCGAACTGGGACTGTTTCGGCGCGCCAGCCGCCCTGTTCTGCTATGTCGACCGCGACATGGGTCGGCCTCAATGGTCCGACGTCGGCATGTATCTGCAGACCGTGATGCTGCTGCTGCGCGCCGAAGGGCTGCACAGTTGTCCACAGATGGCGTGGGCGAAGTTCCACAGGACCGTCGCGGAAGTTCTTTCACCACCAGACGAGCTTGTCCTGTTCTGCGGCATGTCGATCGGGTTCGAGGACGTCACCGCAGGTGACGCTCGAATAGGCCGGGCGCCGCTCGACGAGACAGTCACGTTCGTCGACGGCCCGCGACGCGGCTCCTCCCGGGCTGATCAATGCACCGTTTCTTGTCCCACACCTGTGTAACCAGTCATGTGCCATCTCCGTACACGACCTTTATGAAAGGCATGCTATGAAGATCACAGTCATCGGCGGCACCGGACTGATCGGGTCGCAGGTCGTCAAGAACCTGACCGCCGCTGGACATGAGGCGGTACCGCACTCAAAATCCAGCGGCGTCGACGTCATCAGCGGTCAGGGACTGACCGAGGCGGTGGCGGGAGCCGATGTCGTCGTAAACCTGACGAACTCCCCGACCTTCGACGATGCCGCCCCTGCCTTCTTCCAGACCTCGATGGACAACCTGCTGGCCGCGGCCATGAAAGCCGGCGTCGGCCACGTCGTCATCCTCTCGATCGTCGGCACGGACCTGGCGCCGGAGCTGGACTACTACCGTGCCAAGGCGCTCCAGGAGAACCTCCTCGCGGCCGGGCCGATCCCCTACTCGATCGTCCGGGCGACGCAGTTCATGGAGTTCATCGACGCCGTCCTGTCCTGGACCGCTGACGGCGACACCGTCCGGCTGCCCGCCACGCCGATCCAGCCGATCGCCGCCGCGGACGTGGCAGCCGCAGTGGCGGAGGTCGCCGCGAGCGCCCCGCTGAACGGCATTCGCAACATTGCTGGCCCCGAGATCTTCACCCTGGACGAGTTGGGCCGGATCACCTTGTCCCACAAGGGCGACAACCGCACCGTCGTCACCGACCCCACCGCCGGCATGTTCGCCGTCGTCGAGGGTGATGTCCTCACCGACAAGGACGCACACCTCGCCGCTACTCGCTACGCCGACTGGCTGTCCTGACATCACCGCCTCCTGCATGTCCCGTCACAGCCGGGCAATCTTTTCGTTGGGCCAGCATGCGGCGGCTTGACTCTCGAGAACATCGGAGGTCTATGGCTGTCAGGTTGCACCAGGCAGTGTCGCGGATCGTGGTTCAGGTCTGGTGATGCTGCTGGCGTCGACTGTGGCTGGCCGTGCAGGTCTCGATCGCCGGATATCATCCGCGAGCAGTTCCAGATTCGCAACGGCTCAATATCGCTCATGCTCGCCCGCGGCATCCCCTTCCACAAAGCATGGAAGTCGCAGCCAGCACTCAACACCATCGCAGCCTGGCTACCCCTACAACCAACTGCGGGTCGCTGTGGCAAAAGTGGTGACGTTCGGTGCGTTGCTCCCCGTCGGCCTGGAGGATGTAGTGAGCGTATTCGGCTTGCTCACAATAGCTTTGGCAAGCCCGAGCATCCGAAACCAACTAGCAGGCATTCCACGGGGAACTTCTCCCGCGCGTTGGCACACTGGGGTCTCATACGGCGGTTCCGAAACCACCAAAACCCTCTGAGCTGGAGCCGCCTGGGGGAATCGAACCCCCGACCTTTTCATTACGGCCGATCGGCGCTACTCGACACGACCGGATGCTGTCAATTGCAACCCGAAAACCATTTTCCACCTGCGGCAACGCTCCACGGTGGACTACTGTCGACAATCGAACACACTTTCGCATGACGCGGACGGGTGGCCATATTGTTGGGACTTTGTTGGGGCTGGGGGTGTCAACCGTCATCGACGACGGAGATCACGGTCAGCCACTACACGGCGTCGTTACGAAGGTACTGTCAAGACCAATTCGAGAGGGGAGGCGTCATGGCGGACAAATCGAGTATCGAGTGGACCGAAGCGACATGGAACCCAATCACCGGGTGTGATCGCGTCTCACTCGGCTGCGACCACTGCTACGCGATGACTCTGGCGAAGCGACTGAAGTCGATGGGCGCAGAAAAATACCAGAACGATGGCGATCCCCGCACTTCCGGACCAGGGTTCGGAGTGACGATTCACCCATCAGCACTTGATATTCCGCTGCGCTGGCGCAGCCCGCGCGTGGTGTTCGTCAACAGCATGTCCGACCTGTTCCACGCGAAGGTACCGATCGGCTTCATCCGGGACGTATTCGAAGTGATGAGGGAGACCCCTCAGCACACCTATCAGGTTCTCACCAAACGATCGCTACGATTGAAACGCATTGCTGAGCAACTGGAGTGGCCTAGCAACGTCTGGATGGGGGTCTCGGTCGAGAACGCCGACTACCTGGATCGAGTCGACCATCTACGGAGCGTGCCCGCCGCAGTGCGGTTTCTGTCGTGCGAGCCTCTACTGGGTCCACTTGATGGTTTGGTGCTCGACGGCATCGGGTGGGTGATCGCCGGCGGCGAATCCGGAGTGGGTCACCGCCCGATGGACCCGGAGTGGGTGCGCGACATTCGCGACGCCTGCGACGAGGCCGACGTGCCGTTCTTCTTCAAGCAATGGGGGGGCCGTACGCCAAAAGCCATGGGGCGTGAGCTCGACGGCCAGTTGTGGAATGGGATGCCCGCCCTGACCGCGTAACTTCCTGCCGGTGTTGCGGCCGAGCGCGCCTACACCACGTCGCGCTCGGTCCACCACTCCCGACTCGCCGGTTGCCAGTACGGCGCGGATTGCCATAGCACCTCACCCTTGACGTCGGGCTCGGCGGAGGGTAGCTCGAACAGCGAGTACATTCCGGACCGTTCTTCCCGTTGCATGGCCGTCAGCCGACGAGCCTCAGCGATCATTTCGGGTTCTCGCTCAGCGGCCTTGTTGTAGAGGTGCCTCATGATCTTGTCGCCCACGTCGTGATCGCCAGCGAAAACCATGTCGTAGATGGAGCTCTTGTTCGTCATCAGCATCGGAATCCGCTGGGTGAACTTGTATCCCAGTCCCTCAGCCAGACGGAAGCGGATGAGGTTGACCATCTCGTCGCGATACTGACGACCGGTGATGGACCTGGCTTCTCGCGCCTCCTGGATGTTCAGCCAGTTCCGCGTGCCGTAGAAGCGAGTGACTTTCTTGCGGAACGCCTGCGATTTTCTACCGCTAACTCCGCGGGCCACGAACGCCGGCGAGACCAGCAGCCACAGCTCAGGTTTCGTCCTCGCGTTTATACCCTTGAACTGGGCAATCTTCGCTAGCGTCTGCCACTCCACTTCTGCGGCCTGCTGATCGATGAACGCGAACGTTGGTGCCCACCGGTAATCGCGCAGGCGGGTCAGCGCTTCATCGATCGTGCGGTTGCAGTCGCCAGGAACTACACGAAAGTCCTTGCTAGGGAACTCGTTCCGCAGCACCGATTCAAGCTTCTCAGCCTTGGAGGGTAGTTCGAAGAACACGTGACGGGTGAAACCCGGATCTGCGGATAACACACGGCGCGGTGACCCGTCGATCACTTCACCCGTCAGTCGCTGGACGTTCTCGGGCCTGCCGGCCATCAGATCTAGGTATAGGCGCTCCGAACTCTTCTTCGATGCTCGATTGAACGCAGGCACGTAGTCGCCGAGTATCTGAAGCTTGTTGCTCGTCCAGTACGACCATTCACGTGCCACCGCGGGCCTCCTCCACCCCTGCGGGCCCCCATCGCCACCTGGCCCGGATAGATCGAGAATACCGAACCCACCTCATTTTTATTGGCCAACAACATGATTCAGGACGAGGTCCCGCCCCACCGGTACGGGACGTACACCCTTTTGCCCGTATCAACGGACGCACATCACCGGCCATCGCAGCAAGATTCCCTTGGCGCCCCCATTCCCCGTACCATCCACCGGGCGTCGAAATCGATTGGGACAGCTGATTTCACATCGGCGTGGCGGTCACGACATGCACCAATAAAGCAACCGATCGGTAGGGTTTGCTGGCGACACACCCTCACCCTTTCGAACTTCCTATGAGCCCCACCGATGTTCGCTCCAGATGCGGAGCCCAACCGACAAGTTCGCGCGGCCCGCCTCATCAATGTGCACCAGAGCCGAAGATCAGACAGTCCCGGCACCGGCCATGTCGTACCACCTCTGTACGCCGATTTGGACGCGCGTGTTCGGCTACGGCCACGTTCGCACCCGGCCCTCCACACTGCCAGACATGGCACCCACCGCGAACAGCGCTGATTCGCAACCGGATTCGGTGCTGTCGGCGTGCATCCGATGCCCGCGGTCGTCGTGCTGTCGTCAGAATCGTCGTCCGACAGGCTTGCACCGGGTAGATGGACACCGGCACGACCCAATCCCCCCATTTCTTTCCGCACCCCACCCAGCTCCCGTGAGCTTGGTCATATTCACTGGTCCCATTACCCCCATTTTCCGCCCGAACAAGCATTTCCCCCCATTTCCTGCACCCACTCCCCCCTCTTTTTTCCTTTTCCTGTAACACGACCCGCCGGTTTCATTCCGCTAGAGATTGCCACGACCAGCAGGAATCGATACGGCGCATCAGAATCGCTCGTATTCCCCCTTTTTCCTGAACTATTTCCCCCCAAGTTCTTTCCTGTGGGGGAATAGTTCAGGAAAAAAGGGGGCAGTGGCGGGGGATTCGATGTCGTGGTCCAATGGCAATCACCCCGGCGGCAAACGCGAACACCTCGATTCACTTGGCGATCGAGACGCACGTCAGACGGGGTGCTGCCTCCATCTGTTGGCGCAGACGGAGGCAGCGTATGCCCATGAATCCCATAACCACAGACAGGACCATCATGCCCTCTTCGAGGCTGCCCGTACAGGGTCACCCCGACCCCGAACCCGACGACCCTGTATCCGAAATGGTCGTACATCCATTACTGGCCATAGTGGTCAGCGCGAGCTTGGCCGGCGCTGTAGGAGTCCTGTCGGACTGGACCCAAGCAGGCTGGATCCTCAGCGCTTGCTTGGGGTTCTTCCACGATGCTCGCAGAAGGACGCCGTCGCTTCCCGAAACCTAATTCGGGTCACGCTCGACGGCCTGGCAGACACTGACCTTCGGCAAGTAAATTCATGCAACCGGACTGCACTGCGCACGCACACACCGCGTGCGCGGTGCAGTTTTATGCCACCCGGCGAACTCCAGAGCCTGACCTCCGGGGCGGACGACTGTGGGTGGACAGGTGTCTGCCCCCAGTCGTCCACCCCCATTTCCCATCTGATCAACAGCGTCAAGGTAAGACGCGCGGGAGGGCGAAGCCGAGATGGGCTGCAGGAATAATATTTTCGGGCTGACCCGGTGAAGATCGCGTCGATGATCGACGAGCACACGCGGGAGTCGCTGCTGCACCTGGTGGAATGCTCGATCACCGCCGAGCGGCTGGCGGCCGAGCTGGAAAAGGTGTTCACCGCGCATGGTGGGCCGCCGCGGGTGCTGCGCATGGACAACGGGCCGGAGATGATTTCGTCTGCGCTGCAACAGTTTTGCGCCGACAGGGTCGGGATGGTCTACATCCCGCCCGGCACGCCGTGGAACAACGGCTTCGTCGAGTCGTTCAACCGTCGGCTACGCACCGAATGCTTGAACCGCAACCACTGGACCAGCCTGCTCGAGGCCCGGGTGGTGATCGGCGACTTCAAGGACGAGCACAACAAGCGGCATCGGCATTCGGCGCTGGGCTACCTGACTCCGGCCGAGTACGCTGCCCGCTGCAGCCACACCCACCACCCAATGGCCTGCAGCATCAACTGAATCCGAACGAAACAACCCGGACTCCATTACCGGGTGGTCCCGTCATTGGGGACCGGTCACTCAGGCTGCGCACCAAGCAACTCGATGTATCTGACGGTTGCCCCGTACATGAGGTCCCAGGCAACTTGTATACCCTGCAGCAAGTCCTCACCCTGCGGGTTCCACGTCGTGAGGATGGCGCCGTCCGCCTCCGTCGTCACTGTCGCAGTCAACTCGGCCGCCCAGCTCAAACCATGTGCGTGAGCGCTCATGGTTCGCCAGATCCGAAGCACTTCTTTCGCTACTCCGAATTCGTGATAGTAATCCAGGTCAACCGAGATTAGTTTTGTTGCCTCACGAATGATATCCGTATCACTTGGCTTACTGCTAATCACTTTCAGTTCATCTTTCGACCTCCCCGGTGCAATTTCTAAATTTACTGCATCAGTTTCAATTTTTTCTATCTGACTTGTATAATTGGCGATCACCCTCTTTACGGCAGCGAGTCGCTGGTTATAGCTCGCATTTCCTTCTGTGTCGTCACGGAACTGACCATCGATCTCGCGGGCGGCAGTTCGTGCATTAGACAACTCGTAATGGGTTATAACCAATGTTCGCCTGAGTCGCTCTTTGCTATCTTCCGCAGCTAAGAGCCATCCCGCGAGACCTGCTGCCGTAATTGCAGATCGAACCAGGGTAAACGACGCAAACGCAGTGATCCGTGATGAAGCCAGAGCATGGTCAGCGATTAGGCGCAGGTGGTCTAGCGCGTTCAGAGCGACGACCGTGGCGACTTCATGGGGAGAGCGGATAGAGAGCTTCCCCTCTTCCTCTAGAAAGTCACTGCCGGGGTGAGGCGCCGCGTGATCACATAGCAGATCCGCGTATGCGTCGATTGCCTCTTTTAGCGACTCAAGCCTGTTACGAGTGGAAACATCGACCGCATGTGGTTGCGGTGCGTCGGGGTCCGTCACGCTGGGACCGTATCGAACTGCATACGGTAGTCCCAAACCCCACGCCGGAATCGGGTCTGCACTTATACCTGACCGTTGACGGCCGACAGATGGCCTCGGCGCTGCATGCGGAAGATCGTCTATCCGCCACCTACTCCCCCCGCTTCTCATACTGGCCATCCTGTGCTGAAGGAGGGTTAGTCAAGGGTGCCGAAGGCATCGCGTAGCGACGCGAAGCGCCCTTTACTCACCCGGACTGAAGTCAGATCATGGGGCCATGAGGAGGCGGGAACCCAAGCCGAGATGTGGATCTCTAGGCGTGAGATTCGTCGTCTGCCTGCCCAGCTGCTCGATCGCGTGCGGAATGGCTCAGAAGATCAAAGGGCGGGTTGGCCTGAAGGGCTGCCGCCGACGTGCCGACGCGCCCGGCGACCGCCGTTCAGGGAGCCGGGCTGCGCGT
>NZ_JBEXUI010000050.1:0-55136 GCF_040614395.1 Nocardia sp. NPDC005998
GGCACGCAGAACGGGATGATCACTTCGGGTGCGTCGTAAAGGATTCGGCCGCGGGGCACGGTCGACCGTGTTCCGATCGGGCTGGCAGTAGCGGTGTGGCTGTGGGCGAGGGCAACGACACCGGTCACGTTCCGTTCGATCGACGACGAACGGTTCGTCCCCGTCCGAGCCCATCCGAACTTTCGCGCCGCGCTACAGGCTATGGACAGCTCGGACTCCGATGGTTGACCGTGCACCGGGCTGCGGGGCATGGTTGGCCGATGAGTGCCGCATCGCACAGCGATTCGATGAGGGGTGGTGGCCGGGTGGCGAGTGGACGTGCGGCAGAGGTCCGTGCGGGTGTCGAGCTGACCAATCTCGACGCACCGCTGTTCGACGGTGCGCAGGCGACGAAGCGCGATCTGATCGACTATCTCGAATTCGCCGGTGATCGGCTGGTTCGGCAGCTGCGGGACCGCCCACTCTCGGTGGTGCGCATCCGGCCGGGGCAGGAACCGTTCATGCAGAAGAACCTGCCGAAGTACACCCCGGACTGGGTGCGGCGGGTGACGGTGTGGGCCGAGACCTCCAAACGTGAAGTGACCTACGCACTCTGCGATGACGTGCGCACGCTGCTGTGGTTCGGCAATCAGCGCGCGGTCGAATATCACCCGACGCTACTGCTCGCCGATCACGCCCAAGGGCCGACGCATCTCATCCTCGATCTCGATCCGCCAGAGGGTGGACCGTTCCAGCAGGTCGTGCTGGCCGCCGAACTGATCAGGCAGGCGCTGGCGAACGACGGACTCGCGGGCGCGGTGAAAACCAGCGGCGCCAAGGGTGTGCATGTCTTCGTACCGATCGAATCCGGCATCCCGATCGAGGATGTCGCCGCCGCCACCCGGGCGATCGCGGCCAGGGCCGAACGCATCGACCCGGCCCTGGCTACCACCGCATTCATCCGCGAGGACCGCGCGGGCAAGGTCTTCCTGGATTCGACGCGCGCCGGCGGGGCGACCGTTGTCGCCGCCTACAGCCCGCGCGTACGTCCCGGGGTACCGGTATCGTTCCCCGTCGAATGGGCCCAGCTCGCCGAGATCAGCCCGGGCGATTTCACCGTGCGAACCGCACCGAAACTCCTGGGCGAGCGCGACCCGTGGACACGGGAGATGCCCGCGCCACAGGCCTTGCCCGCCGATCTCATCGCCGAGGGCCACACCATTCCGGTGGCCCGGGTCCAGGCCATGCACGAGGGCAAGCGCCGGGCCCGGGCGCGCAGGCAGACTTAGCATTTCAGTGCAGCTGCTCGATCCGCCAAGTGCGCCTTGTGCTGATCGAGGGCGAAGCCGCCTACCGTGCTGCGGCCTCCGCAAACTTCCATCGCATATGACCAGATCGCTGATCATCCGATCGGGATGGCATTTGTCTCCAATGGAGTGTGCCCCTGGAGACCAACCTCCAAGGGCACACCCGGGGATACAACTCAGCGCAGGTCGCGGCGACGGAAGCCGACAAGCCCCACCGTGATAGCCGCTGCCGCGATCGCCACGAGGATCACCACCGGGGTGGCGGTGAATGGTGCCGCGGGCAGCTTCGGCAGGTGGCTGTATGGGTCGAGGTCCAGTACCCATTGCGGCATACCGGAGATGGATCCGAGCAGGAACAGGGCGAGCCCGCCGGTGAACACGCCCCACGCCACCGGTGTCCACCGGGGCAGCAGCCCGAACAGCAGCACGGTCGCTGCGGTGAACAGCCAGATAGCCGGAAGTTGCACCATCGCCGCCCCGAGCACTCGCGGGAGCTTGCCGCCGACATCGTGGGCCGCCAAGCCGTAGGCGAGGCCACCGACGCAACCCGAAACCAACAGCAGCACTATCGGTCCCACGAGCGCGAATACCAGATGTGAAGCGGCCCAGCGGATCCGGCCGATCGCGCCGGTGAGCACGGCCTCGGCGCGATCGGCGGTTTCTTCCGAATACAAGCGCAGCGCAGCCGAAATCGAGTACGCGGCCGCCGCGAGGCCGAGCATGGTGTACGCCATGGTGACCATCGAATCCTCGAGCACCTGCGAGCCGCCCATTCGGGCGATGATGTCGCGCATGGTCTGATTGGAACCCAGCTCGTCTCCGATGCCATTGATCACGCTGCCGAACATCAGCGCGTACAAACTCAGCCCTACGCACCAAGCCACCAGCGTGCCACGCTGCATCCGCCAGGCCAGCCCGAGCGGTCCAGCCAGCGCGGGACCCGCCGCGGGTGCACCGGACCGCTCGGCGATCAGCCCCGCCCCGAGATCGCGCCGCGACAACAGAAGATAGGCCGCGACGATCAGCACTGCCGTGGTCGCCGCGTGCAGCAGCAGAATCCACCAGTGATCGCCGGCGAACGGCCGCACTTGCAGCGACCAGCCCTGCGGTGACAGCCAGGTGAGCACGTTTGTGGGGCCGTCACCGGCGCGGGCGTCACCGATCGCGCGCAGCGTATACGTTCCCGCCAGTACGGCGAAGGCGATTCCGCGCGCGGTCCTGGCACCGGCGCTGAGCTGCGCGGCCACCGCAGCGACGGTGGCGAACACGATGCCGGAGGCGGCCTCGGCGAGCCCGAACGCGAGGGCACCACTGCCGGGTACCCCGGCGCCCTTGATGCTGGCAGCACCGATCAGCCCGGCGGCAAGCGCACCCCCACACGCGACCGTCAGTGTGGCAGTAAGGCTCGCGAACCGCCCGACCTGGGTCGAGGCGAGCAGTTCCCCTCGTCCGGTCTCCTCCTCGGCGCGAGTGTGGCGGATAACGGTGAGAATCGTGGCGATCGCGATGAGCGCGTGAAATGGCCCGGCCTTCCACACTCCGGCCGCACCGAGCGTGGTGTTATAGATCGGCCCGTACATGGCCAACTGCGCCGGGCTGGACAGGATCGAGTTCGCGAAGTCGGCCAGATCGGCCGGGGTGTTGATCAGCTTCTCGATACTCTTGACGTAGACGCTGCCCAGTGGGGCCGACAGCAGCAGCACCCACAGCGGCAGCACGATGCGGTCGCGGCGCAGATACAGCCGCAGCAGTTGCAGGGTTCCGGTGAAATTTGAGGCGCCGCGGGCGGATTCGGCAAATTCGTAGTGCGGGCGCGCGACAGTCGCGGTTGTCATTTCGATGCCTCCACGTAGTGGCGGCCCGAATCATTACTGCCAGCGCCGTGCCCGTCGAGCGAATAGTGGCGCAGGAAAAGCTCTTCCAGCGTCGGCGGCTGGCTGACCAGGCTGCGTACACCGGCATCACCGAGGACTCGGATCAACTCACCCAGATGTTCGCTGTCGACCTGGCAGTGCAGCCTGTGGTCGTCGACGCTGATGTCCTCGACTCCCGGGATCCGGCCGAGATCGCCCGGATCACCGATCATTTCGGCCGTGATCGAGGTGCGGCTCAGATGCCGCATCGACGCGAGCGTGCCGCTCTCCACCGTCGCGCCGGCGCGGATGATGGTGACGCGGTCACACAGCGCCTCGACTTCGGACAGGATATGGCTGGACAGCAGCACCGTCACCCCGCGATCAGTGGCCTCCTGGACACATTCCCCGAAAACCTGTTCCATCAACGGATCCAGCCCCGAGGTGGGCTCGTCGAGCATCAGCAGACTCGCATTCGAGGAAAACGCCGACACCAGGGCGACCTTCTGCCGGTTGCCCTTGGAATAGGTGCGGGCCTTCTTTCGCGGATCCAGCTCGAACCGCTCGATCAACTCCGCGCGACGATCGGAATCCAGGCCGCCGCGCATGCGGGCCAGCAGATCAATCGTCTCACCGCCGGACAGCGACGGCCACAGCGTGACATCACCTGGAACATAAGCGATCTCGCTGTGCAGACCAACCGCGTCGGCCCATGGATCACGGCCGAGCACATGCACCTCGCCCGAGGTGCGGGCCAGGATACCCAGCAGAATACGGATGGTGGTCGACTTGCCCGCCCCGTTAGGACCAAGGAAGCCGTGCACTTCCCCCTCGACGACCTCGAGGTCGAGACCGTCGAGAGCGTGTACCTGTCCGAAATGCTTGCGCAGGTTGCGGACGACAATTGCCGATGACATCGAATCTCCTTGAGAGACTGAGGATCAATATTTGCCTATGAGAATTTGGATCACCGTTCGGCGAGCAGGGCATCGAGCACCGTCGAATCGGTGAACAGACCGTGCGTGCTCATCTCGATCGCTGGCAGCATCATCTGTTCGGCGTACTCGCGTAGCGCCTTTCGATAATCGAGCTCCCCGTCGTGCCTGGCCTCGTACAGTTGCAGGAAGAAGAAGAACCCACCGCCGTTCTGGGTCGCCAGATAGCGGGCAGTAGCCTTGAGATCCGTTGGTGAGCGCAGGGTCCCAGCCTCGATGCCGACCGCCAGATACGCCTCGACGTCGGTCGCCATCTGCTCGAACCACGTCACCAGCAGGGCACCGCCCGCCTGAAAGGTCCGCATCAGGTAGGCCATGAGCGGCGCGTACTCCTCGATCTCCGTGAGCGCTCGCAGCGTCGCATTCGGCGAAGGATCCTGCACGTACTCCGTCTTCGCTGTCCGGATGAGCGAGCGAACATGCTCGTCGCACGCCGCTCGAAGTCCATCCTTGGACCCGAAGTGATGATTGACCAACCCGGGTGACACACCCGCCGCCTTCGCGATCGCTCGAACACCGACCCCGAACCCCTCCTCGCCGAATACGACGATCGCGGCATCCCGGATACGGGCCCGAGTGCTCAGATCCGCGGGCGGATCCTTCCGGTACGGCTGCTCCGTTAAACGCATGTTCAATATGTTAAACATGTGTTCAATCGCCGCGCAAGCATCAGATCCATGATTTCCCACCGGCGTTGTCCAGCAGCGTGATTCGTTCTGCGATCCGGGCCTGGTGGCGTTGACGGTCGTGCGCCGCCGTCGGCCTCTCCGCCTTCGCCAATCCGCGATTAGCCCCGTGTTTCCTCGGAATCCCGGTCGCGACGCCGACGGCGCCGCCCGCCGGCTGGACTCGGTGTGCTCGCGGACGTCGTTGCAGTGGTGCTCGGCCGCCGCGGCGGCGTAACCACCTCCGGCGCAACTCTCATCGGCGGTGGAGCTGCACTGCTCGCGCTGGCGGGATTGGCAGCGCTCCCGCGGGCTACTTCGAATGCTTTCCGTTGGTGAGCATTCCGACGCTCATCCAGCCCCAATAGACGCGGTGGTGGGCGATGAGTCCGTCCTGGATCTCCATCACCTCAACGATGTCCATTTGGTCACCGTCCGGGGACTCGCGGGGGTACTCCCAGGTGAGTCGGCCTCCGTCGGTCAGGAAGCCGACGCGGTACCGGCGTCGTTCAGCGGGTTGGTGAGCGAACACCTTGTCCACGAATTGCCGCAGGTTGTCTCGGCCGCGAACCACCCCCTCCTCGGTGCCCAGAAGATGGCGGACCAACGGACTTTCCAGCGTCGCGTCAGGCTGATAAAGCGCCACTGCGGCATCGAGGTCCTTGGCGCCCAGCGCCTCATCCCAGGCGGTGAAGATGTGCTCGATCTGCTCGTCGGTCGTCGTCGACTCGGTCATGGTCATCCGACCCCTTCTGTGGTGGTGATTGTGACGGTGCGACGGTAGGTCAGCAACATTTTGGTCGGGAACTAATCGTGGTTGTGGCACGGTGGCGGCGTGACGAGTGAACCGGACGAACAGCGGATGCTCGATCGCGATCTCGCGCCGGTGGCAGCACTGATCGGCGATCAGACCCGAGTCGCCATTCTCGCCGCGCTGGCCGAGGGGCATGCACTGCCGGCGGGTGAGCTTGCTCGCCGCGCCGGAGTGCAGCCGGCGACTGCGACCGCTCATCTGCGACGGTTGGTCGAGGGGGGCCTGGTGGTGGTGCGCACGCAGGGCAGGCATCGTTACCATGAGCTGGCCGGACCGCAGGTCGCCGCCGTAATCGAAGCCCTGGCACAGTTGGCCCCGGCGACACCGGTACGTTCGCTGCGCACCGATCGTGCTGCCAGGACTCTCACCGAGGCCAGAACCTGCTACGACCATCTCGCCGGTCGGCGTGGAGTCGAGCTACGCGACCGTTTGGTGGCCGCCGACGCCCTGCGATTGGTCGATGACCGAGACCACCAGCTCACGCCGGTCGGGCGGCGGCTGGTCGGCACGTTGGGAATCGATCTGCGGGCATTGAACAGCACTCGGCGGGTGTTCGCGCGGATCTGCGTGGACTGGACGCAGCGGCGACCCCATCTGGCCGGGGCACTGCCCGCGGCGCTCACCGACCGATTCCTCGAGCTCGGGTGGCTGACCCGGACAACGGGGCGGAGCCTGCGCGCTGTCTCTGACTACGATCAGAAGCTCGACACCTGGTTGACCAAATCGGGCTGACCGCCGACCAGCGCACCCGCGACGGGTCGTTGTCGATCGGACGTCGCATCGTGGGTGCTGACCGGGGTGGTGTCGGCCGTGGCTTTGCGCCGGGTACGCGACGCGGGTTGCCTGGTAGCCGGATCGGGCGGCCTGTATTCGAGCCTTCGTATCGCCGACGAGCCGGACCAGGTCCCCGGCGGCCGGCCGTGGTTACTACGTGATCACAGACTCGCCGCGAGTCCGGCCCGGCTGGCTGCGGCCGAGCGCCACATTCATTCCGGTGGCCCGGGTCCAGGCCATGCACGAGGGCAAGCGCCGGGCCCGGGCAGGCTCAGCTTTTCAGTGCAGCTGCTCGATATCGGTGCGGAAGTGCGCGGCCCCGTCGGTGATCGCGTCGACGGTGACCCGGGCCCGGTACTGGTCGCCGTCATCGGTGATCGCGCAGACCTCGGTCGCGCCGATCTCGGCGTCCACGGCATTGGGGCAGCTCACGTGCTTGGGCGCATGCCCGATGTAGTCGATGAAGTCGATGGCGACCTGGGCGGCGAGCTGTGAGCTGGAGATCGAATCGGTGTCATTGTCCTCGTTGCCCCAGTTCGTCCTGGTCTGGAAGCCGCTGCCGAAGATGCCGAGGATGAGCATGACGATCAGCAAGGTGCGGCCACCGCTGGAGACCAGTAGCGGGCGGGTTCGGGATGGCGGTGCCGGTTGGGTCATCGGAGGTGTCGGTTCGGTCAGTGGCGCACCGGGGGGTATGGCAGCCGGAGCCGCGGCCTTATCGCCGAATATGCCCTTCAGATAGGCGGGCGTCAGCAGATACACATAGGTCGACACCCGCATTTCGATGCGCAGCACCGCCGAGGTGGCCTCGAAGACCGCGGCCGGCATCCGCCCGGTGATCAGCATGATCAGCCACAGAAAGAACGAGACGATGACCCAGCCGGTGCTGAACCAGTTCGACAGCACCAGAATCGGCACGGCGAGGATGATCCGGAACAACACCGCCGCTCGGTTCAACGGCGTCGGCGCCGGGAAGAGCAGGCGGACCGGATAATCCGGTGCGGTCCATGCGAAGGGCGGATAGTCGTCGACCAGCAGCATCAGGTAGCCGTACACCCGCACGGTGTAGCCGAAATACCCGCGCAGGAACTCACCGCACCAGTCCGGCAAGCGGCCGAGCGCCAATGCGCCGAACCAGCCGCAGACCACCACCACGAATGCGGCAATGCTCAGCGCCCACAACGCGATCAGCTGCGGTACGGCCAACAGCAGCCGCAGCAGTACCGTCCAGCGGCGGTGTTGTTCCGGCGGGAAGACATCCAGTTCGACCAATGCTTCGCCATTGGTCGGCGATCCTTGGTTGGTTGCCATGACGACCCACTCACTCCCTTCGTCCAGCGTATGTCCAGAACTCGGATGAGCGAAATGAATGTAGCTCGCAGATTGCTAATCAATCGGTGAACCGCGCCTAGATCCTCATATGTGCTGGCCTAGATGCTGGCAATAGGAATGCTAGCCAGTGGCTGAAACGATGTTATTGGTCGATCCGATGCGGCAGGTCAGGAGGACGAAGGACAGCTCGCCGCGTCGGGCGACACGGAGTTTTCGGTAGACACGGGTGAGGTGTTGTTCGACGGTGCTGGTCGTGATGGCGAGTTTGGCGGCGATCTGGCGATTGGCCTTGCCGCGGGCGACCAGCTCCGCGACGCGGCGCTCGGCGGGGCTCGAGGTTGCGAGCCCACCCCGGATCGGGGCGAGTGCGGGCATGGGTTGGGGCCGTTGCGTTGCCATTTGCGGTTTGCCGTCGAGCAGATCGCGCAGCAGCACCTCGGCGCCGCAGGCTTCGGCAATGCGCGCGGCAGCGCGCGGGATCGGTCGTGATCGCAGACGGCGCGCGGTGCCCGGCCGAGTTCGCCGAGGGCCGTGGTCAATTCGACGTCGTCCCCGCCGGTACGGGCGATTGGCGCTGCCAGCTCAATACGTTCATGAGTATTGGGCGGAAGTATTCCGCCCGCAGACTCGGCACGTCATCTAATCGTCTCCTTTGTCGAGGCCGATGCAGGCGGCGATGATCGCGTCACAGATGCGGTCCAGGTCGGTGTCGGTGGTGCGCCAGTTGCTGAAGGCGGCGCGTAATGCGGGTATTCCGTCGTAAATGGTTGGGGTGAGAAAGGTTTCGCCGCTTTCCGTGATGGCTCGGGTGAGTGCTTGCACGCGTTCGGTGGTGGGGCGGTCGGCGAGGGTGAAGCAGACGACATTGAGGCGGACTGGTGCGAGGAGGTGTAGGAGACCGCTGGCGGTGAGGCGTTCGCCGAGGTGATGGGCCGCGGCGACGTTGCGTTGGACGATGTCTCGATGGCCTGCTCTGCCGTAGGCGGTCAGGGTGAACCAGGCTGTCAGCGCTCGCAGTCGGCGCGAACTTTCCGGGACCAGATGTACGAAATCCGGAGTGCCGGTGGGCATTCCGAGATAGGCAGCGGTGTTCTGGAAGACTTGGACCTGTAGATCGCGGCGTCGGGTGAATTGCACTGCCGCGTCGTAGGGCACATTCAACCATTTGTGCAGGTCGACGCAGACCGAATCGGCTGCCGCCAGTCCGTCGACCAAGTGCGCGTATTCGGGTGCGAGTGCGGCGTAGGCGCCGAAGGCCCCGTCGACGTGTAGCCAGAAGGGGTAACGCTGTTTCAACTCCGCGATCGCTCGAAGATCGTCGAAATCCACCGTATTCACGGTGCCCGCATTGGCTACCACGATCGACGGATGGCCGTCGAGTGCGTCCAACGCGGCGGTGAGCCGCTCGATATCAACCGCCTCGCGTCCCGATTGCGTTGGTATCAGCCGTAATTGGTCGCGACCGATGCCGAGCATGGCGAGTCCCTTGTAGATGCTCGCATGTGGTGCACCGGACAAAACGTATACCGGCCCGAGCGCGCCGACACCGGCCTGCGCCACCGAAATCCCCATGCGCTCGCCCAACCACTCACGGGCTGTTGCCAATCCGACGAAATTCGACATGGTGGCACCGGAGACGAAGGCCCCCGTGTGCTCGGTCAGCCCGAACAGCTGACCCAGCCAACCCACGGTCTCCTGTTCGAGCGCCGACGCTCCCGAATCGACGGTGGTGAAGCTGTTCTGGTCGAACACACTGGTCAGCCAGTCACCCGCGATCGACGCGGGAGTTGTTCCGCCGGTGACGAATCCGAGATAACGCGGCCCCGCGCTACCCGAGAGCCGCGGCTCCCACCGCTGCTGGAACTCCCGCAGTGCGCCCCGTAGTCCGACCCCGACCTCTGGAATCGCGCTGCCCGTGCCGCTGCCATCGTTGGGCCGTGCCACCGGCCGGTCGTTCAGCCCAGTCAACACCTGTGCCGCCGTGTGACGCGTCTCGTCGAGCAGTGCGGGCAGGTCGGCGAGGTCATCGGCGAGTTTCGGATCCATCCACCGACCCTAGAGACGGTGCCGCGCTGCTGTCGTGAGCCAGTTCGAATGAACTGGACTCATGACCGACGGTCGATCTGGCGGGCCCAGCCGTTGGGGTCGGTGACCACACGGCACGTCCGCCACCACCCCATTCAATACCAACCGACCATCGGGTTTTGTGTGTCCCAGCACACAGTCGTCCGTTTTGCTCTAGCGTTGGCACGGTTGCTGCCGAGAGGGGTCCATAATGCGTACGGGGATGCTGGAGCTGGTGCAGTTGCGCGGGCTCGTCGAGGCGGGGGAGATCGACACGGTGCTGGTCGCGATGACCGATATGCAGGGGCGATTGCAGGGAAAGCGTTGTGCGGCAAGGTTTTTCCTGGACGAAGTGGTCGACCACGCAACCGAGGCGTGCAACTATCTGCTCGCCGTCGATGTTGATATGGCGACGGTCGACGGCTATGCGATCTCGTCATGGGACACCGGATACGGCGACTTCGTCTTGCGCCCGGATCTGAGTACCTTGCGGCTGGTGCCGTGGCAGCCAGGTACCGCGCTCGTGCTGTGTGATGTCGAGCAGGTGGAACCGGCGAACAAGCCGGTCACGGTGTCGCCACGGCAGATATTGCGCGCACAGTTGGAGCGGCTGGCCGAGCGCGGGCTGCGGGCCTATGTCGGCACCGAACTCGAGTTCCTGGTCTTCGACGACAGCTACGAGGATGCGTGGAATTCCGGCTATCGCGACCTGCGGCCCGCGAACCAGTACAACGTCGACTATTCGATGTTGGGAACTGCCCGCATAGAACCCCTGCTGCGCCGCATTCGCAATGAAATGGCCGGTGCGGGCATGTATGTCGAGTCCGCCAAGGGGGAATGCAATCCCGGGCAGCACGAAATCGCGTTCCGCTATGACGAGGCGCTGGTGACCTGTGACAACCACAGCATCTATAAGAACGGCGCCAAGGAGATCGCCGCCCAGGACGGGCACAGTCTCAGTTTCATGGCGAAATACAATGAGCGCGAAGGCAATTCGTGTCACATCCATTTGAGTCTGCGCGCCGATTCGGGGGCGGCGGTCTTCGCCGGTGACGGTCCGCACGGAACCTCCGCGCTCATGCGGCATTTCCTCGCGGGACAGCTTGATTGCCTGCGCGAGTTCACCTATCTGCTCGCGCCGAATATCAACTCCTATAAGCGCTTCGTCCCCGGCAGTTTCGCGCCCACCGCATTGGCCTGGGGACGCGATAACCGGACCTGTGCGCTGCGGGTGGTCGGCGAGGGGCAGTCGCTGCGGATGGAGAACCGGATTCCGGGCGGTGATGTGAATCCGTACCTGGCGGTGGCCGCCACCATCGCGGCCGGACTGCACGGGATCGAGCACGGGCTTCCGCTCGAGCCGGAGTTCCATGGCAACGCCTACCTGTCCCAGCGTCCGCGGGTGCCGCGTACCCTGCGGGAAGCGGCGCAATTGTTCGGCGAGAGCAAGGTGGCACGAACAGCGTTCGGCGACGATGTGGTGGACCATTATCGGAATGCGGCACAGGTCGAGCTGGACGCCTTCGATGCCGCGGTCACCGATTGGGAGCGAATCCGTGGTTTCGAACGGCTCTGAGGAGATCCGTCCGGTCATCGGCCTGCCGACCTACGTGGAGCAGGCTCGGTTCGGCACCTGGAATGTGGAGAGCGCGGTGCTCGCGCACAGCTATGTGCGGATGGTCGAGCGCGCGGGTGGTATTCCGGTACTGCTGCCACCCGCCGGAGTGGCACGCCCGGAGCTGGTGGAACGGCTCGATGGATTGGTGCTGACCGGCGGCGCCGATATCGATCCGGCGCGCTATGGTGCGCCACCCGATGCCGCGCTCGGCCCGCTCAAAGCCGATCGTGATGAATCCGAATTCGGTTTGTTCGCGCTGGCGCGTGCCGCGGGTCTGCCGATCCTCGCGATCTGCCGCGGTCTGCAATTGGTGAATGTCGCATTCGGCGGCACCCTGATACAGCACCTGCCGGATCTGCTCGGCAACGACGACCATTCCGGTACGCCCGACGGCTTCCACACGACGAAGGTGTCGACCGTGTCGGGCAGCCGGGTCGCCGCCATTGCCGGACCGGATGTGCAAGCGAGCTGTCATCATCACCAGGCCGTCGCCATCCTGGCCGAGGGCCTGGTCGCGACCGCGCACGCGCCGGACGGCACCATCGAGGCGGCGGAGACGACGGACGGTTCGTTCCTGGTGGGTGTGCAGTGGCATCCGGAGGCGGACGGCACCGATATCCGCCTGATGCGGGCACTGGTCGAGGCAGCGGCAACCTATCGAAGGGAGCGGAATTCGTGACGACAACGCAGGTGGTCAACCCGGCGACCGAGCAGGTCGTCAGCACGCTCGAACTCGTCGGTGCGGACGAGACCGATGCGGCCATCGAGCGCGCGCAGCGGGCCGCGGTCGGTTGGCGCGAGGTCGCGCCGGGTGATCGGGCCCGGTTGCTGCGCCGATTCGCCGAGGCCGTCGATGCGAATCTCGAGCAGCTGGCGCAGCTGGAGGTCGCCAACGCCGGGCACACCATTGGAAATGCGCGCTGGGAGGCGGGCAATGTCCGCGATGTGCTGCATTTCGCCGCCGGAATCCCGGAACGCCTACTGGGCAACCAGATTCCGGTCGCGGGCGGGGTAGACATCACCTTCCACGAACCGCTCGGCGTGGTCGGGGTGATCGTGCCGTGGAACTTCCCGATGCCGATCGCGGCATGGGGCTTCGGTCCCGCGCTGGCCGCGGGGAATACGGTCGTGCTCAAGCCCGCCGAACTGACCCCGCTCACCGCGATCCGACTGGGCGAACTCGCGCTGGAAGCCGGTGTGCCGGAAGGCGTTTTCCAGGTTCTGCCCGGTAGGGGGTCGGTGGTCGGGCAGCGGTTCGTCACCCATCCCGCCGTGCGCAAGGTGGTGTTCACCGGGTCCACCGAGGTGGGCAAGGAGATCATGGCCGGATGTGCACGGCAGGTGAAGCGGGTGACGCTCGAACTGGGCGGTAAGAGCGCGAATATCGTATTCGCCGATGCCGATCTGGAGCGGGCGGCGGCGACCGCGCCCTATGGTGTCTTCGACAATGCCGGACAGGACTGCTGTGCGCGGTCGCGAATCCTGGTGCAGCGCAGTGTCTTCGACCGATTCCTAGAATTGCTGGAACCGGCGGTGCGTGGGGTGCGGGTCGGCGATCCGGCGGACGAGGCCACCGAAATGGGGCCGTTGATCTCGGCGTCGCACCGTGCCAGGGTCGCCTCGTTCATCGAGCCGTCGACCAAAGTCGCGTTCACCGGAACCCAACCCGATGGGCCCGGATTCTGGTATCCGCCGACGGTTGTGCTGCCCGATGCGCCCTCGGATCGACTGCTCACCGAGGAGGTCTTCGGTCCGGTGGTCGCGGTGGTCGCGTTCGAGGACGAGGCCGATGCGATCCGTATCGCCAATGACACCGAATACGGCCTGTCCGGCTCCATCTGGACCAATGACGTGGGCCGTGCACTGCGGGTGTCGCGCGGCGTCGAAGCCGGGAACCTGTCGGTGAATTCGCATTCCTCGGTGCGGTATTGGACGCCGTTCGGCGGATTCAAACAGTCCGGGCTCGGGCGCGAACTGGGACCCGATGCGGCACTGGCCTTTACCGAGACCAAGAACGTCTTCATCGCCACCTAATTAAGGAGATGTGTTGCAGCGCTTACAGGATCGAGTCGCGGTGGTCACCGGTGGCGGGAGCGGTATCGGCCTCGCCACCGTGCGCCGGTTCGCCGCCGAGGGTGCCAAGGTAGTCGTCGCCGATATCGATACCGCCGCAGGACAGGCCGCGGCCACCGAGGTGGGCGGGCTGTTCGTGAAGGTCGACGTCACCGACGAGGCCCAGGTGCGGGACCTGTTCCAGGCCGCCGTCGACACCTATGGCGGACTCGATATCGCCTTCAATAACGCGGGAATCTCACCGCCGGAAGACGATTCGATTCTCACCACCGGCATCGAGGCCTGGCGGCGGGTGCAGGAGGTCAATCTGACCTCGGTGTATCTGTGCAGCAAGTACGCCATCGAGCACATGCTCGAGCGTGGGAAAGGCTCGGTGATCAATACCGCGTCCTTCGTCGCCGTCATGGGGGCCGCGACCTCGCAGATCTCCTACACCGCTTCCAAAGGTGGCGTGCTATCGATGAGCCGGGAGCTCGGAGTGCAGTTCGCCCGCAACGGAATTCGGGTCAATGCGCTGTGCCCCGGACCGGTGAACACGCCGCTGCTGCAGGAATTGTTCGCCAAGGATCCCGAACGCGCCGCGCGCCGCCTGGTGCACATCCCGGTCGGCCGCTTCGCCGAGCCGGAGGAAATCGCCGCCGCCGTGGCATTTCTGGCCAGCGACGACTCCTCGTTCATCACCGCATCGCAGTTCCTGGTGGACGGCGGCATCTCCGGCGCGTACGTCACGCCATTGTGACGGTACCGTTGACTCGGGCGCACTGCTGAGCAACAAGCCAGGATGCGCCATTGTTCGCCGATCAGAGGGAGGCTCGTGAGATGAGTACGGAAGATGGGCGATCGCCCGGGCTGTTCAGTCACGACGCCCTGTCGACGGAAACGTCGGTACAGGCCGAGACCGTCGGCGCGGATTTCCGTCCCGTGTTCAGCCGTTCCGACGGCAGTGCGCCCGGGGCGTATCCGCAGCTGGAGCAAGGGAACTGAGAACGCGTAGCGCCTGATCCATGACGGCGCTACGCCTACAGCGATAGTCGAGCACGGGTAGCGCCCGGGGCGTTACCCTGCACTCATGGTCGACGACGGGCAGATCCCGAACGCGCAGCTATCGGGTACCGCCCGGGTGGAGGCGTTCAGCGATGGAGTGATGGCCATCGCAATCACCTTGCTGATCCTGGAGATTCGGGTACCCGAGCACGAGCCGGGCCACCTGCCCGAAGCGCTCGGCCATATCTGGCCGTCCTACGTGGCCTACCTGGCGTCATTCCTGACCATCGGCATCATCTGGTTGAACCATCACTCGTTCTTCGGCCGCCTGCGCCACCTCGACCACGTAATCCGTTGGTGGAACCTGATGCTGCTGCTCGGCGTCTCCATATTGCCGTTCCCCACCGGACTTCTCGCCGAATATGTAGTGCACGGCGAACAACGCGACGCCGCCGTGGCCGCCGTCATCTACGGCATTGCCGGTGTCATCATGACCATCCCCTGGGCGCCCATGTGGTGGCGCCTCGTCCACCGCCCCGAACTCTTCGAACCCGGCTTCGACGCCGCCTTCGCCCGCCGCGAAGCCTCCCGCGCATACCCGGGCATCCTCATCTACGCCGTCTGCATAGCGATCGGTCTCGTCTGGCCCGTAGTAGCCATGATCCTGTACTTGCTCGTGGGAATTTTCTACGCCATCACCAGCCAGGGCTGGTTGAAGCAGTCGGTCGACGATTCCGAATAGATAGATACCCGGATGCGAATGGTCATGCCGCGCTATGCCGGGAGATCAGGAGTTACGCGGTACCACCAGGCCGGATTCGTAAGCGAGAACGACGAGTTGGGCTCGGTCGCGGGCGTGCAGCTTGGTCATGGCCCGGTTGATATGCGTCTTCGCGGTCAGTGGGCTGATGACCAAACGCTCGGCGATCTCGTCATTGGACAGCCCGTGCGCGACCAGGACTACCGCCTCGCGTTCGCGGTTGGTCAGTTCATTCAGCCGCGTGCGGGTGCCGGTGTCGAGCGGTTGGGCCACATACCGGTTGATCAGCCGACGCGTGATCGACGGTGCGAGTAGGGCATCGCCGCGTGCGGCGACACGTATCGAATGGAGGAAGTCTTCCGGCTGGATGTCCTTGACGAGAAATCCGGCCGCACCGGCGCGCAGCGCGTGGAAGACATATTCGTCCAGGCCATAGTTGGTCAGGATGACGACGTGTACTCCGGCCAGATCCGGATCCGCGGCAATCCGCCGGGTCGCCTCGATACCGTCGACGATCGGCATTTGAATATCGATGAGCACGATATCGGGCAGGTGCTTGCCGACCAGCGCCACGCCTTCGCTGCCGTCGGCGGCCTCGGCAACGACCACGATGTCGTCCTCGAGGTCGAGGAGTGCGCGGAATCCGCTGCGAATGAGGGGTTGGTCATCGACCAGCAGGACACGAATCATGCTCTATCCATGGGAAGTTCGGCGTGTACGGAGAAGCCGCCCTGGCTGCGCGGAGCCGCCCGCAGGTGACCGCCGAGAGCGGTGACTCGTTCACGCATCCCGAGCAGCCCGACACCCGGCAACGGCGGAGTATCCGCAGTGGCCTTGCCATCGTCATCGACCTGTATGACCAGAGTGTCGGGCCGGTAGTCGATCCGAACCGATGCCGTCGCTGCGGCGGCATGGCGGGCAATATTGGTCAGCGACTCCTGAACGATGCGGAAGACGGTGCGGTCCAGCGCTGTCGGCAGATCCTGGCAATGTCCGTCGATCGTCAGCGTCGCGTCCAAACCTGTTGCGCGGGCGCGTTCCACCAGGCCCGGGACGTCAGCGAGCCCTTGCCGCTGGCTCTTCCCGTCGTCACGCAGCGCCTCCAATGTGGTCCGTAGTTCCCGCGCGGCCTCGCGACCGGCATCCCGGATCGCCAGCAGCGACTCCGGCACCTCTTCGCCCCGCTTGTGCGCCACATGCACAGCCGCTTCGGACTGGACCTTGATGACCGAAATCTGGTGCGTGAGCGAATCATGCAGCTCGCGTGCGATGTGCAGCCGCTCCTCGTCGGCGCGACGTCGCGCGGTCTCCTCGCGGGTGCGCTCGGCCTCATCGGCCCGGCGCTCGGCCTGCCGCAGCGCTTCACCCGCCGCGCCCGCCGCGATCAGCCAGGCGATTTGGAGAGCATCCCGCCCCTGTCCGAACGCCTCGCCGACCGGCCGATCCTGGTGAGCGGCAAGGATTGCGAGCGGAAGCGTCGCCACCATAATGACCGAACCCGCCACCGCTGCTATCCGGTGTCCCGCCCGCACTGCGCCGTACACCGCGAACAGATACGCGACAGCGGGGACATCGAAACCGATTGCTTGATAACCGAGTGCGCACAACCCGGTCACGGCCAGCACAGTGACCGGAGCCCAACGGTATGCGGCCAGTGCCAGACCGCCGACTATCAACAACACATAACCCAGCGGGGCGAGATCGGTGGGTGAGTGCTGCCCGGACAGCGCGGCGACGAGCAGGATCGCCATCGCGCCGACGGCCACCGCCCGATCTCCGACGCCGGTCCGACCCCAACTCATGACAGCACCCTAACCCGATGTGCGCGTGGGCGACTCGTACCGACAGACGAAAGGCCGCCTACCACATACGCGGTACTTGTGCTGCTCCTGCCACGGCCGCGGTAGTCGACCACCGCATCAGGCGCAGCGTGAATTGCCGACGTCCGCACGACGACCGGAGGCAGGCCGGACGGGCAGGCTCAGGCTACGTCCACTGGACCGATAACAAGGAGCATCGAATGTCCATCCCCTTCCGCCGCGCCGCCGCGGCCACCCTCCTCGCAGGCTTGTCGCTCGCCACACCGGCGGTCGCGCACGCGTCCGTCCAACCGGCCGCCGCCAGCGTTTATACCCTGAGCGCCGGGCGAATTGGGGCCAGCACAGCCGCCCTCATAGGGCTGGTCGGCGCGATCATCGGCGGCCTGACCCTGGCCCGCGCCGACCGGATCGGCAACCGAGCGAAAGTCGCCATCACGGCCCTGGCAGCGGGACTGATCAGCCTGACCCTCGGCGGGCTCGTCGCAGCCACCGCCAAGGGCGGCATCGGCACCGGCAACGGCCTGGGCGGCGCCTACGTTGCGTTGGTGATGGGGCTGATCAGCACGGTCCTCGGCGGGCTCGCTCTGGCCCGCTCTCGACGCACCGGATAACCGCAGAGCTCCAACCGAGTTCAGCAAGGAATATCTGGACTTCCTGCACGAGTGGTCTTCCACAGCACGGGATTTCGCGGTTCTCGATGATGTCCAACCACCGAGCGGTCCGTGGTAGGGATAGTGGGGATGTTGGTGGTGGGATTTCGTGCGGAGCGCCGGAGGCGGCCAGAACTCGAGCGGCTGGAGGAACTCGCCGACCGAGTTCGCCAGGTGCGCGAGCAGTCTGAGCGGATGCGCGCGGAGCGCGACGGGCAGTGACGCGGTTCGAGGATTGCGGGCTGAGTGCCGCGCGTAGTGCGAACTCGACCCGTCGAAGGGAGACCCGACTGCGATGACGCCCCGTCCGGTCGCGCAGACCGACGGCGTGCCTAGACTGGCGGGCGAGAAGGAAGGACCGCTGATGAAGCGAAATCTGAACTGTCCCTGTGGCGAACAGATCGTCGGGACGGACGAGGACGACCTGGTCACGAAGACGCAGGCGCATCTGGCCGAGAAGCACCCGGGACACGAATACTCCCGCGACCAGATCCTGTTCATCGCTTACTGACCGACCGCACACGGCTTTTCGTCGCCGCACACCTGCGGGCCACCCTGGGTACTGGTGGGCGGGTAGGTGTCGTGACGAAAAGCCGTGGGGCGGTTTATTTCCGACGAATCGGATAGTTTTCACACTTCACGCGTTCGCCAGGACCATTGATCACTGGGGCGAGCCCAAGCGCGCGCCGCCGTCGACGCGGACCACGATGCCGGTGGTGAAGCCATTGGTGACCAGGAATTCGATGGCCTGGGCGATATCGTCGGCGCTGCCGATCCGGCCGACCGGGGTCTGCGCCGCGATTCCGGCGAACACCTCGGCGCGGGCGTCTTCGGGCAGGAAGTTCCACCATTCGGTATCGATCACGCCCGGTGAGACGGCGTTCACCCGTACCGGCGCCAGTTCGACCGCGAGCACCGGGACGATGGCCTCGACGCCCGCATTGACGGCGGCCAGTGCCGCGGTGGTCGGCATCGAACCGCCCGCGGATGCCGCGGAGACCAGCGTGATGGAGGCGCCGGGTGCCAGCTGCGGCAGTGCCGCCTGAATCGTGGCGATATGCGGCAGCAGTTTGCCGGAGACATGGGTCTGCAGGTGATCCAGGCGGAGTTCGCGGAACGGGGTCGTGCCGGACGGTCCGGTGACCGTCACCACGACATGGTCGACCGGGCCGACCTCCGAAAACAGTTGGGCCAGTTCACTTTCGTTCCGTGCGTCCACCACCTTGCCGGTGACCTCGGGGCCCAGTTCCGCCAGCGCGGCGGTGAGTCGTTCCTCGTTGCGTCCGGCGATGACGACTTGCGCGCGGTTCTTGGCCAGTCGGCGAGCGGTCGCCAGGCCGATTCCAGAGGTCCCGCCCACGATGACGACTTTGTTGCTCACAACATCCTCCTGAAGTTTCAACCACGATGATTTTCGAACCACCGTGCCTCGTTAATATATTCGAGGCATCGTGTCTTGTAAAGTGACGTGCATGACAGGAACCCGGGGGCGACCCCGCAGCGAGGACGCCAGGCGCGCCATCCTGCATACGGCGTTGGAGCTCTGCGAGCGGGACGGCTACCAAGACCTGACCATCAAGGCCATCGCGGACGGGGCCGGGGTGGGCCGGCAGACGGTCTATCGCTGGTGGCCGGACAAGGCGTCGATTCTGATCGAGGCGCTGATCGGCTTGGCCGATGAGCATGCGGAGTTGCGGGTTCCGGACGAGACCGCCGATGTGCTCGGCGCGCTCGAGCTGCTGCTCACGGCCACCTTCGAACTCGCGCGGAAGGTGACGGGCCAGGCGCTGGTCGGCCTGATGGCGGACGCGCAGCGCGATAGTAACCTGTCGAATCGACTTCAGGAGGCCGTGATCGGCCCGCGCCGAGCGGCCCTGCGCGCACTGCTCCAGCGGGGTGTCGACGCGGGAGAACTGACCGAGGCGGTCCCGCTGGATCTCGTGGTGGATTTCGCCTTCGGCGCGATGTGGTACCGACTGCTCGGCCATCACGCGCCGGTCAACGCCGCACTCGCGAAGGATGTCACGACCGGCATTGCCACCATGCTCGCGCCGAACACGCCGGGGCGCGTCCGTCGTGAGATCCAGATTTAACGGAGCGTAACCGGAGCGAAACCTCGTGTGATGACACTAGGTGGAGCAGTGTGACGCGAGACACCTTACGCCACAGACACTTTAGCGCTTGGGCGGGAGCGGTGCGCGCCTGCCTGCGTGCAGATGAGGTAGCGCAGAATCATGTCACCCTACCCAGACTGGCTCAACTCCGGGGACAACACCTGGCAGTTGGTCGCCGCAACACTCGTCGCTCTGATGAGCATTCCGGGTATCGCCATACTCTACGGCGGTATCGTTCAGCGGAAATGGGCCGTCAATACCATTCTGATGGCCTTTACCGCCTTCTCCGCGGTCCTGGTGGTCTGGGTACTGTGGGGCTTCAAAATGGGCTTCGGTGAACCGCTGAAGCTCGGGCCGGGCATCCTGCGGGCCGCGGTCGGCGTTCCGCACACGATCCTCGGCAGCGATAGCCAGAACCAGGCGGTCATTCCGCTGCTCGACGGTTTGATGCCGAAGCTTCGTTTCTCCGAGACCACCCTGGCGTATTTCCACTTCGCGTTCGCCGCCATCACCCCGCTGCTATTCCTCGGCAGCGTCATCGGCCGGATCAACTTCAAGGTGTGGCTGCTGTTCGTCCCGCTATGGACGACCTTCGCCTATACGGTGAACGCCTTCCTGCTGTGGGGTGGCGGCTGGTGGGCCTCGATGGGCGCGCTGGACTACAGCGGTGGCTACGTCATCCACTTGGCCGCTGGCACAACAGGTTTCGTGGCGGCGGCGGTCATCGGCCCGCGCCTCGCCAGGGACCGGGAACGGGCCGTGCCGAACAATCTGCCGATGGCCGCGGCGGGTGCGGGCATCCTGTGGCTCGGCTGGAACGGTTTCAATGGCGGCGATATGTATTTCGGCGGTGCGAACGCCTCGCTCGCCGTCCTCAACACCAACCTGTGCACCGCGGTGGCCGTACTGGTGTGGGTGCTCTGGGATATGACTGCCGGCCCGCAGCGTAAACCCAACTTCCTCGGCGCGATCAATGGCATGATCGCCGGACTGGTCGCCATCACACCGGCGGCCGGGTATGTCAACAGCTTCGGCGCGATGATCACCGGCGTTGTCGCCTCGACACTGGTGTGGCTTTCCTGGAACAAATTGGGGCGGACCAGATTGTTCCGGAAGGTCGATGACACGCTGGGTGTGTTCCACACCCACGGTGTCGCGGGTTTGGCCGGTGGTCTGCTGGTCGGTGTGCTCGCGGATCCGCACATCATCGTGTATCTGGGCAATGGCAATGATGTTGCGGACGTGGCGTTTTCGGGTTGGCTATACGGGCATCACCCGAAACAGCTGCTCTGGCAGGCGGGTGCGGCTGCGACGGTTATCGCGTGGGATGCCTTCGTCACCTTCGTGATCCTGAAATTCTTGGGGTTGTTCATGAGTCTGCGCATGCCGGACCATATATTGGAGACCGGTGATGTCGCGGCCCACGAGGAAGAGGCCTATCCGGACGAGACCCTGGTCTCCGCCCATGTGGGGACGCTCCCCGCAGCGCCCGCCGTGCCCAAGCGTGCGCCGGACAAACCATCGGGTGAGGCGCCCGGGAATAAGGCGACCACGTGAATGCCACCATCCACCTACAGGGCAGTGTCGGGTACGGCATCGATGACCCGATGAGTCCAGGTGACGGCGTCGACGCGAAGCTCATCACCTTGGTGCTGCCCGCGGCCGTCTTCGATCAGATCAAACAGGCGCTGGCCATGTTCGGCGTGCGGCGGATGGTGGTCTGCCAGGTCTATCGCGTCGACGATCGGGGCAGCCGGGTCGAACGCTATCGGGGCCAGCAGTTCGTCAGCGATGTCGAGGCCGGTCTGCGCATCGAATTGCTGGCCAGGAATGAGGATGTCGCCGATCTGATCCGGCTGGTCGACCGGATCGGTGAGAACGCCGGACCGTCCGGAATCCAGATCTGGATGATCGACGCGCGCTCGCTGTGAATCCACCTCACTCGCGAGGATGACGGTCGGGTCATCCGGACGCGGGAGGCGAGCGGGTCCGCATGCGGGAGACACTGGGTGCACTATGAGTTCTCGCAGTGTGCACGCCCGGACCACCGGCGTGGTGTCCCGGGCGTCGGAACGGCTGCGCGCGCTGCCGTCGAGTGCGGTCGATACCGTGCTCGCGGTCGCGGTCACGGTGGCCAGCGTGGGGCCCGCGATCGTGACGCGGGCGTCGTGGTGGGTGGTCGCCTGCTGTGTGTTGGCGTCCGCGCCCGTGCTGTGGCGGCGGCGCGCGCCGATGCTGGTACTGCTCGTGGTCGGGCCCGCGATCACCGTACTGGCCTGCTTGCATGCCCTGCCCGCAATGCCCTACGGCACCATCGTCTGCTTCTATACGATCGCCGCCTACAGTCCGCCGTGGCCGCGGCGGATCGCGTTGATCGCCGTGAGCATCGGAATTCCACTGTCCCTGATCATCCCGAACGAGAGTCCGGACTCCTACGGCTATGCGGCCATGTCCTTCGTCACCGCGTGGGCACTCGGCACCGGTGTGCGGGCGCGGCGGCTGCGGATCGAGATGTTGGAGGAGCGGGCGCGCCGACTCGAGGAGGAGCGGGTCGCGGCCGTCGACCGGGAACGGCTGCGCATCGCGCGGGATATGCACGATATCGTCGCGCATTCGGTCGGGCTGATGATCGTCCAGGCCGAGACCGGACCGCTGCTGACCCGCACCGATCCGGATCGGGCCGATGCGACCTTCGCGGGCATCGCCGATACGGGTCGCGCAGCGGTGCAACAGCTTCGGCGCAGTCTCGGGGCGTTGCGCGGCACCGACGATCCGCCGCACCAACCGGGCATCGAGGCGATACCCGATCTGGTCGAATTGTCGCGGCGCGGTGGGCTCGCCGCCTCATTCGACGAATTCGGTACGCGCCGTGCGGTTTCCGGTGACGTAGGGGTCACCGCGTATCGGGTGGTGCAGGAGGCGTTGACCAATACGATGAAGCATGCCGGGGCCGCTACCGCGCGGGTGTCGTTGCGATGGTCGCAGGATCGACTGATCGTACGAGTGTGCGACGATGGGCACGGGCTTCGGTCGGCATCGCCCGCTGGCGGTCCGAAAGCCACGGTCAGCTCGGTATTCTCCGGCTCGGGCGGGCACGGGTTGATCGGCATGCGGGAGCGCGTCACCACCGCCGGTGGGTGGCTTCGTTACGGGCCTTCGGCGCACGGTCGGTCGGCCGAAAGCTCTTCGACCGATGGCTTCGAGGTCACCGCCGAACTTCCCATCGCGCAGGGGAATTGAGCATGCGCGTGCTCGTTGTCGATGACCAGGATCTGTTCCGCGCCGGATTCCGGCTGATCCTGGAGACCCAGCCCGATATCACCGTGGTCGGCGAGGCAGCCGACGGAGTCGAGGCCGTCGCTTCGGCGCTCGAATTGGCACCCGATGTCGTGCTCATGGACGTGCGGATGCCACGCATGGACGGTGTTGCCGCGACCGCTCGCATCTGCGCACAGACCAGCGCAAAGGTGTTGGTACTGACCATGTTCCATGCGGACGAATACGTCTACGACGCGCTGCGTGCCGGAGCCAGCGGCTTCCTGCTGAAGGACGTGCGCCGCGAACAATTGGTCGAGGCCGTGCGCGTGGTCGCCGCTGGCGAGGCATTGCTCGCCCCGGCCGTGACCCGTCGCCTCATCGCCGACCTGGCCCACCGCGGTCAGCCCCGGCCCGATCTCATGCGCCAACTCGACGAACTGACCGAACGCGAACGCGACATCCTCCGCAACCTCGCCCGCGGCCTCTCCAACGCCGAACTCGCCGCCACCCTCGTCGTCAGCGAACACACGGTGAAATCCCATATCAGTTCGGTCTTCGCCAAACTCGGCCTCCGCGACCGCGCCCAAGCCGTCGTCTTCGCCTACGAAGCGGGGCTGGTAGTCCCCGGGCGGGACTGAACCCCACAGCTGTCATCGGTACTTCGACAACACGTCCGGCTTCATGAGACGCGCGTCTACCAAAGTTTGCCGAGCCGCTTGCTTATGCGGGCACTCAGCGCGACACCCCCTGTGCCGCTGCATAGTCCAGTGGGCCTCGGCCACAGTCAGTGGCTGGTCGGGTGCCTCGTGCGGCCACCCGGTCAGCCACCTCCCGGCATCGGCGTGCATCGCGTCGGCGGCCCGGACACGTTCGCGTCGACGTTCGGCTCGCCATTCGGCTTGGACGCGATCGACGATCGCCTGCACCGATGTTTCTTCGTCCGGTTCGGCTTTTCGCCGCCAACTGAACCTCACCACTCACCCCTGTCGTCGTCCGCCCATGTCGTCGGTGGCACACCACCCGGCGGAGTGTTGTCATCCGGCGCGAATGTGCGCGGAGCGCCGCCAACGCACACCGCGCTGGCGGCGCACCCCACACGCCGAAAGGAGGCCGTACCCGTCCATCGCGGCAGTATCGAACCGCGGCGGCATTACCGGAATCAGTTCTGAATTGCGCAGCATTTCGAGGGCGCGACGAATTCGGCGGTAGTCATTCCATTCGATGAGGTGGATTGATCGACCATTCGCAAAGTACGAATGCCAGAATTTTCTGGCGCTACGCGATATCCGCGCCGTGTCGCGCCTGATCGCATCGCATAGGCGATCAGCTAATTATCGGGTTTCGCCGATGCGCTCTGCGCCCATTTAGTCGTGCCGTCGGGTGCGTTGAGTGTGTTGATCAGTTCCACCGCCGACAGGACCAGAACCGGTCCCCCGGCGGTAATTGTCCCCAGCACGCCGCCGATCCCCGCACCGGCCATCGCAGCGGGTATGCAGCCCACCCCGAACAGCGGCAAACCCATAATGCATCCGGTAACGCCCCCGACGACCAGACCGATCATGGTGCCGACGAATGTGCCGATCGTGGCGGCGAGCCCGAATCGCGTCGAGAACTCCGCCATCGCGGCCTGATTCTCGATCGGTGACGCGACCGGCGTGGCGGCCGGTGTCGCGGCCGGTGCGGCGGCGGGCCGCAGTTCACCGGGTGTCAACCGCAGTTCTTTCGCATCTTTGCTGAGCGAAGAGTCGACCGTCAGCACCTTGTCGCCCACGGTGAATCGCGTTGGCATGACCATTACGGGCGCGCCGCTCCCGTCGAGAATTGTGAACGAGCTGCGGTCGTGGTCGAGAACGAAGGTCCCGCCCGATAGTGTGGTTATTACCGCATGTTCCACCGACGTGACCTTGTACTCGATGTCATGTTCGACGGATGCGTCCGCATGGGCGGTTACCGGCGCGATTGCCGCAACGCATGCGAATCCGATCGCCGCGATGCGCGAGGTTTCGATCACGAATTGTCCTTTTCTATTTTGTGGGCCAGAAATATGAGACGGACGCGCTGAAGCGCGCGGCCGTGGACCGGCAGCTGCGAGCCAACAGACAACCACAGTCGCAATGTCCTGACCAGCTTCGACCCAAGAAATAGGTGATAGGTGCGAGCAAATGTCGGAGAATCAGGACAGTCGCATACCGAAAGTTTGATTCCTCGCCGTCGTCCGGCTGACATCGGATTGTGATGGGGCATGACGCCGCGTTTCGCTCGTCGAGCATATTTGGCATCGATCGACGCCGTAATCATCCGGACGCCACCTTCCGGCATGCCCGATCCGAGCGTCGGAATCAGGACAAGTCGGTCAGCCGTGCCGTATATCTCAGCTTCGGCAGGTCGGTGTCACCCGGCCGAATCCGCTCGGCGAGATCCGCGAGTATGGACAGCGACGGTGGCGAGAGGTCGACGGCCGTCCGCAGCAGCCGCCGGAGCGGGTCGTCGGAAACGGTTGCGATGACACTGATATCGGTTCGTCGTTCACCGCGAGGCAGTCCGGTCCCGAGCCAGTAGGGGTCGGCACCGAAGAAGTCCGCAAGGGCCTCGATCAGTTCGGAACGGGGATGACATCGATGTCCGTGCCGCAGCATGGATACGTAGGACCCGGATGTCGCCTGCCCGTTGCGAGCGAGAGCTTCCGCGAGAGTGCGGTATTGCAGTGGTCGGCCGTGCCCGGCCTCCCATTCGGTGATGAGTCTGTCCAAGCGACCGGCGAATTCGGCATCGCCCGCAGCCGCCGAACGCCCCGGTGCTATCTCGGTCCAGGTGCCCTGTTCAGTTGCCATCGCGCACATCCGAGAAGTAACAGGGGACGCACCCGCGATCCAGCCGGGCGGGATAGGGGTCGCCCAATCGGACCGGCAGGTGGCCCTTTTCGTATGCACGGTCCACCTGGATCTGTGATAGCGGTGCCGACCCGAGTGCCCGGAGCTCCCACCGCGTTCCCGTGGCATCCGATTGCCAGCCGTCCGGGTCGATCGCGTATATCCGCTGCACCAGTCGATCGACAACAACGATGGCGTGATGAGCGTTGCGTCTCGCGGCGGTGCTCACCCGCCACCAGCGCCGATCTCGCTCGTAGAGCGCTTCGGGGGTCCGCAGCACCGACGGCCCGGCATCCGGCCACGGCTGCGAGATGATCAGCGCCATACGCTCACCGACCGCGGTGAGTGCGCCCCAGCGCGCATAGGCATGCGCCCGGTCCAGGCCCGTGGCGGAGGCGACGTCGCCCAGTTCGGCCGTATTGTCGAGGGCGGCGGCGGCAGCTTCCGACATCCCGGCGTCGATCTCGCAAGCGAGCACACTGTGCACTCGCAGCAGGGCTAATTGGAACTCGCGCACCTCCGCGAATTCCAGCTCGCCATCCTCATAGCGAGTCCATGCCTGTGGTCCGAGCCCGCTCAGTTGGCCCGCGAGGCCGACCAGGATAGTCCGCACGGACCGTGACAGCCATAGCCTCTCGGTTGCCCACAGATCGCGCGCAAAGGCATATCCGCAGCCATTTACGTGTGCATCGGTCATGGCCAAGGACTCTAGCGAGGAAAGTTTCGCAGGTCACGGATTTACCGGATCGATCTCAAGCAAATCTTCTGCTGGGCGAGAATTAAATAGCTGCCCATTTGCGAATGCCAACCAGTCGGTTCGTAGCTATCTTTCGCTCGATTTCGAAAATATCGACCGGAAAACGGCCTTCCGGTCCACGACGTTCGGCCCGAACAAACCTGGACTCCAGATGGCAGATCCCACACAAGGCAAATGCCCGATGTGCTCCCCCAATCGATCGGCCAGCGTAACGGTGCGTCTTCCCGCCACCGACGTCTGGGCAGATGTGCGTTCCGCGAACACAGTTCGAAAAGGGAGAACACACTGATCGCGATACCGACGAATTCGATGACCCCCATGGCCGCCGCGGCCGAGCCCGTCAGCACGGCCGACCGGTTCGATTGGTCGATCGGCCACGCCGACGACACGATCGTGGTGACGTTCGGCGCGGAACGCGCCGGAATCGAGTTGCCCGCGTCGCTGCGAATCGGGGTGGAGTTGTTCTTCCAGGACAACGGCCTGTCGGGACCAACGATTGCTATCGGTGGTCCCGTCGGGCGCCATATCCGGCTCGTCACCGGCATCAGCAAGGCCGATCGGGCCATCGAGTACCTCCAGCACTGCGGGGCGGTGCTCCATGTCGGCCGCGCCGTATGGCACCTGCCACACGTTTCGGGCCCCGGCCTCGCATGGTCGGCGGGCGGCGGACACGGCCATCGCATACCCCCGCTCGTGGCGGTCGCCGCCGCGGTTCGAGCGGTGCGATTGTGCAGCCCCGCCGGACTCGAATAACTCACGCAGGCGTCACACGGCGAATCGTCACTGACCGCTCGGTAGGAAGAATCGGGGCGAATTGTGTTGACTCGCCATGAGCCCCGGCACCTACGCGGCGGCGGCCGCTCCTGAGGAGTGACGTGGGGTTCGCTCGTAAGGGCGATGTGGGGGAGCGGCGCGCGCGGGAAGCATCGGACAGCATCCGATCGAGTGGAGCTGTCGATGAAGCGTTTTCCGACCCTGTCCGCCATTCTGGCGTCGGCGGTGCTGTGGTACTTCGGTACCGGCCTGCATCCGTTGCCCGGCTTGGTGGTTCTGGCACCGCTGCCGGTGCTGTTGATTGCGCCGCGAGTCGCGGCAGCGACGGCGTTCTTCGCTGGGTTCCTGGCGTGGTGGGGGAGTGGGCTGCGGTTCTGGTCGTATTTCATCGACACCGTCGAGCAACCTGTACCCGTTACTGTGCTGCTCCTGGGTGGAACCGCCACGGTTTTCGGCGGATTGGTGGCGATGACGCGTGCGCTGCTGCTGCGGGGTCGACCGGGGTTTGCGGTGCTGGCGCTGCCAGCTGGTTGGGTGGCGTTCGAGTTCTCGGTATCGCTCGTTGGGCAGTTCGGCGCGTGGTGGAGCATTGCGTACACCCAATTCACCGTGCTGCCACTGATTCAGCTCGCGTCGCTGACCGGTCCATGGGGAATCACCTTCCTGATCCTGCTGGTGCCGGCGGCTATCGCGGTGCTGACGACGCCCGAAGTGACTGCTGCCCAACGTCTTCGGGTCGCAAGTGCGACCGCGGTGCTGCTCCTCGCGGTCGGGGCATTCGGCTGGTGGCGGCTGGCCGTGGCGCCGGAGCGGGATATCGTGCGCGTCGGTCTGCTCGCGCTTTCCCAACCGCCGGAATACGTTCCGGTGGACTCGCCGGATGGTCGCGATATGGTCGCGCGCGCGGTGACGGAGATCGACCGGCTCGCAGACCAGGGCGCGAAAGCGGTGGTGCTGCCCGAAAAGGCTTGGACCGCAGACGAATCGACGTTGCCGATGTTATCGGGCCCACTGACCGAGGTTGCCACCCGGCGCAATATCCACGTCGTCGCCGGACTCATCCTCACCAGCGGCGCAACCAGCGTGAACGCCGCCATCGACTACCCATCGGGCGTGCGGTATGCCAAACACCGGCTGATTCCCGGCCTCGAAGACGGCCTCGAACCGGGGACCGGCTGGCAACGCGTTCCCGGCGAACCGTGGGCGTTGGCAGTGTGTTTCGATCTGGACGGTCCGGACCTGGTACGCGAAAACCGGCGGCGCGGCGCGACCCTATTGCTGGTTCCGGCACTGGACTTCACCAGCGACCATTGGCTGCACAGCCGGATGGCCGTCATGCGCGGCATCGAATCCGGCGTCGGTATCGCTCGCGCACCACAACTCGGCGAACTCGTGGCCAGCGACTCTCGCGGCCATGTCCTGTCGTCGGCGCGAACCGATATCACGGTGACCCGTTCGGTGCTCGCCTCGATCCCACTGTCGTCGGGCACGACGGTCTATGCCCGGTTCGGCGACTGGTTCGGCTGGCTGTCCATTGCGCTGTTCGCCCTGACAGCCGTCGGCTCGATCGGGCGGCGATCATCGACCGCGCACACCCCGAGCCCCAGCCGCCAGCTACGCGTAGCAGACACCCGTCCACGACGGTAGCCGGGCGGTCGCTACGGACCCATCGGGCGAACAGTGTTCGGCGCCCGCAACCGCCAATATGACGACGATCACAATCGCTGTAGATACCGCAGGTCGCGGCGGGCTCATCCGTGTGTGCACGGCATGGGCGCTTGTTTGCCCAGCTCGGAACCTGGGTAACGGTTGCTTTCGTGCCCTTTGCCCGCAAAACCGGGCGGGGCCTGACGAACGAATCGAGGCCCCCGACCGGGGCCGGTGAGGAGGCGCGCATGACGGACAGCAAACCGGAGGTCATACCCCTGCGCCGATCGGTCCTCGCCTCAGCGATGGGCAATGCCACCGAATGGTTCGACTATGGCGTCTACGCCGCCACCGCCACCTACCTCACCGACGCATTCTTCCCCGGCGATCTCGGCACCCTCGGCACCATGCTCGGCTTCGCCGTCTCCTTCGTCCTGCGTCCGCTCGGCGGCATGGTCTGGGGACCGCTCGGTGACCGGCTCGGCCGAAAGGTGGTGCTGGCCACCACGATTCTGCTGATGGCCGCCGCGACCGGCGGTATCGGCCTGCTGCCGACCCATGCCCAGATCGGTTGGCTGGCACCGCTACTGCTCATCGCATTGCGGGTGGTCCAGGGCTTCTCCACCGGCGGCGAATACGGCGGCGCCGCAACCTATCTGGCCGAATGCGCCAATGACCGCAAGCGTGGATTCCTGGGCAGCTTCCTGGAATTCGGCACGCTCGGTGGATTCGTCGGCGGTTCGGCGGTGGTGCTGTTGTGCCAGCTCGTCTTCGGATCGGCGGCGATGCACGACTGGGGCTGGCGCATCCCGTTCCTGTTCGCGGTGCCGCTCGGCCTGATCGGCTGGTACCTGCGCGCACATCTGGACGAGTCGCCGGTATTCACCGAGGTCGCCGATCAGCCGCATCCGCCTGGCGGCCTGCGCGAGGTGGTGACCACCTACCGCCGCGAGACGGTGACGCTGGTCGGGCTGGTGGTCGCCCTCAATGTGGTGAACTACACCTTGCTCACCTATCAGCCGACCTATCTGCAGAACACTCTCGGTGTCGGCGAGTCGACCACCACCGCGATGATGCTGATCGGGCAGCTGGTGATGATGATCGTGCTGCCGCTGTTCGGCAGGCTCTCCGACCGGGTCGGCCGCCGCCCGCTGTGGCTGGTCTCGCTGGTCGGTCTCGCGGTACTCGCAGTGCCCATGTACTGGCTGATGGGTCAGGGAACCGGTTGGGCCATTACGGGATTCATCGTGCTCGGCCTGCTGTACGTCCCCCAGTTGGCGACCATCAGCTCGACCTTTCCCGCGATCTTCCCGACGCATGTGCGCTATGCGGGATTCGCCCTCGGGTACAACGTCGCCACGGCCGCATTCGGCGGCACCGCCCCGCTGGTCAACGAGGCAGCGATCGAATCGACCGGCTGGTCGCTGTTTCCCGCCGCGTATATGGTCGGCGCCAGCCTGATCGGGCTCGTCGCCTGGTCGTTCCTGCGCGAGACCGCGGGAACTTCGTTGCGTGGCACCGCGGTTCCCGATGCGGGCCACCCGCCGTCGTCGATTGCCGGCAGCCCGTCGGGTGACCCTGGGAATCTGCTGAGTACGCACCCGCGCGGGTAGTGTCGCTATTGCCGATGGCTTGCTGATTCGGCCACCGAGCCGGGTCGGCGACCGTTGGCGGCGGTACGCAGACAGTGCTGTCCGCACCTATCGGATTGGAGACGCTCGTGCAGATTCAGGTCAACACCGGCAGCAATATCCACGGCGGCGCATCGCTGGCCGAGCGCGTGGAGTCGACGATCTCCGCGACACTCGATCGCTTCGCCGATCAGGTCACCCGGCTGGAAGTCCACCTGACCGATCTGAATGCCGAAAAGGGCGGCCCGGACGATAAGCAGTGCGTGCTGGAGGCCCGGATATCCGGTCAGCCCCCGGTTGCCGTCACCCACCGCGCGGCCACGGTCGCCGAGGCCTACACCGGCGCCGCCGACGCCATGGCCCATCTGCTCGACAGCCGCTTCGGCCGCCTGCATCACACCAAGGGCGGCGAATCAATCCGGTACCTGCGCGCCGAGTTGTAGACAGCGTCGACAATAACTTCTACTGCGATATTTCCTGGAATCGAAGATCACACCGGGCTCGATATCGCCGTATAGCGATACATCGCTGGATTCGAACGCCCACGGCGTCAGCGGAAGGTCCGGCAATCCGTACCGTGAAATACGGTTTCGGGGGGTTCAGTGGAATGGCGACATTGATCCTCGCCAAGGCGATGCTGGACGAGTCGCGGCAGCCCTAACGGTCACGTGGTGGCATTGGCGCCACTGCTTTACCTCATTTCGGAAGTCCGGGGGTTCGGCTACGTCCGACGATGACAGACGGTGCGCGGAAGAACGCGAGAGTATGCGCCGCGCCGATGAGGCGGCGACAGCGAACAGCAGGTCATCCGCGCTGCGCGGTGACATCGGCGGTAGGCTGCAGCGGTATTGCGCTGACACGAACAGATTCTCGAAGGTTTGGTTACCTTCCTGCGATTCGGATTGCGGTCCTGGATGAATATCGTGTCTATTCAATTAAGATCATGAAAATTGCTACGAGAAAGTGTGACTCGCATAAATCCGGCAGCAACGAACAGGCATCGATGTAGACTGACAGCTATGTCGGCTGACGTCGACGCTGGGCATACTCGGCTACTGGTGGCGGAAGATCACCCTATGGTGGTGATGGCGTTGGACTCCGCCTTCGAATTCGTCGACGACATCGAGGTCATCGAAATAGCGAGTTCGGTCGAGGACACCATCGGTGCGGCAAGCCGTCACCATCCGCACGTCATCCTGCTCGACCGCCGGCTGCCCGACGGCGATGGGATCGATGCGATCGAGCGGCTGCGCACCGTGTCCCCGGAGACCAGGGTCCTGGTCTTTACCGGGGATGCGAACCAATCCATGGTCGATCGGGTGATAGCGGCGGGTGGTGCTGGCCTGGTGCTCAAGACTGGAGTGTTCGACGACCTGCTGCACGCCATTCGGCAGGTCGCCGCCGGGCAGGATTACTTCGACGTAGACCTCGGACACTGAGTGACTGCAGAGGCGAAGTTAGGTTAGGTACCGCTGATGGTCCAAGACACCGCCAGCATGGATCGAGTAAGCAGCAACGACGAACGTCTGCAGCCCCTGTTGGACGGGCTCAAAGCGGTACGCGATGGTGACTTCCGGCGGTCCCTGCCCAAGGTCGGTGATCCGCTGCTGGACGAGATCGCCACCGTGTTCAACGGCATGGTCGACCAGCTTTCGCTGTTCACCACCGAGGTCACCCGCGTCGCCCGGGAGGTCGGCACCGAGGGCAAGCTCGGTGGCCAGGCGTCGGTGCCTGGGGTCTCGGGCACTTGGAAGGATCTGACCGACTCGGTGAATGCAATGGCGGACAACCTCACCGCCCAAGTCCGCGACATCGCCGGCGTAGCCACAGCGGTGGCGCAGGGCGACCTGTCGCAGAAGATCACCGTGGATGTCAAAGGAGAGCTGCTGGAGCTGAAGAACACCATCAATACGATGGTGGATCAGCTCTCGGCGTTTGCCGACGAGGTGACCCGTGTTGCCCGCGAGGTGGGCAACGAAGGACGGTTGGGCGGCCAGGCGCAGGTGCCCGGCGTGTCGGGAACATGGCGGGACCTCACCGAATCGGTGAACGTCATGGCGGGCAATCTCACCGCACAGGTTCGGTCGATCGCAGAGGTGACGACCGCGGTGGCCAAGGGCGACCTGTCGCAGAAGATCACCGTGGATGCACGCGGCGAAATCCTGGAGCTGAAGTCCACCATCAATACGATGGTCGACACCTTGTCCTCGTTCGCCGACGAGGTCACCCGTGTCGCCCGCGAAGTCGGTACCGAAGGTCAACTCGGTGGCCAAGCCCAGGTGCTGGGAGTCTCGGGCACCTGGAAGGGCCTGACGGAGTCGGTGAACTTCATGGCGGACAATCTGACCGATCAGGTGCGGTCGATCGCCCAGGTCGCCACGGCGGTTGCGCGCGGGGATTTGTCGCAGAAGATCCGGGTCGATGCCCGAGGTGAGATCCTCGAGCTGAAGGACACCATCAATACGATGGTCGATACCTTGTCCTCGTTCGCTGACGAGGTCACCCGCGTCGCCCGCGAGGTTGGTACGGAGGGGCGGCTCGGCGGCCAAGCCGACGTGAAAGGCGTATCCGGCACCTGGAAGGGCCTGACCGAGTCCGTCAACGTGATGGCGGACAATCTGACCGATCAGGTGCGGTCGATCGCCCAGGTCACAACCGCGGTTGCGCGCGGGGATTTGTCGCAGAAGATCCGGGTCGATGCCCGAGGTGAGATCCTCGAGCTGAAGGACACCATCAACACGATGGTCGACACCTTGTCTACGTTCGCCGACGAGGTCACCCGCGTCGCCCGCGAGGTTGGTACGGAGGGGCGGCTCGGCGGCCAAGCCGACGTGAAAGGCGTATCCGGCACCTGGAAGGGCCTGACCGAGTCCGTCAACGTGATGGCGGACAATCTGACCGTTCAGGTGCGGTCGATCGCCCAGGTCGCGACCGCGGTTGCGCGCGGCGACCTATCGCAGAAGGTCACCGTCGAAGCCATGGGCGAGGTCGCCGCGCTGGCGCAGACCATCAATACGATGGTCGATACCTTGTCCTCGTTCGCCGACGAGGTCACCCGCGTTGCGCGCGAGGTGGGCACCGAAGGCATCCTCGGCGGGCAGGCGCGCGTGCCCAATGTCGCCGGCACCTGGAAGAGCCTCACCGATAATGTGAACTCGATGGCGGGCAACCTGACCAGTCAGGTTCGATCCATCGCCCAAGTCACCACGGCCGTGGCCCGCGGCAATCTGTCGCAGAAGATCGACGTCGATGCGCGCGGCGAGATTCTGGAGCTCAAGACCACGATCAACACCATGGTCGATACGTTGTCGGCGTTCGCCGCCGAGGTGACCAGGGTGGCGCGCGAGGTCGGTAAGGATGGCCGGCTCGGCGGACAAGCCGAGGTCGAGGGCGTGTCCGGAACCTGGAAGCGGCTGACGGAGAACGTCAATGAGCTCGCCGGCAACCTGACGCGTCAGGTGCGTGCGATCGCCGAGGTCGCGAGCGCGGTGGCGACCGGAGATCTCACCCGATCGATTTCCGTCGAGGCGGAAGGTGAGGTCGCCGCACTCAAGAACAACATCAACGCAATGGTGCAGTCCCTCCGCGAAACCACCCGCACCAACGAAGAGCAGGCATGGCTCAATACCAACCTGGCGCGGATGTCCGGACGCTTACAGGGACACCGGGATCTCACCGCCGTCGCCCAGCTGATCATGAACCAGCTCACCCCGCTCGTCGGCGCTCAGTACGGGGCGTTCTTCTTAATGGAAGCCGATGACTACCACGTCCGACTGCGGTTGATCGCGGGCTACGGGCGCAATGCGGACAACGTCGTATTCGACCTCGGCCAGTCGCTGGTCGGGCAGGTGGCGCTGACCAAGAAGGCGATCGTGGTCGACCAGACACCGCCGGACTACGTCCGGATCAGCTCCGGTCTCGGGGCCGCGGGACCGGTCAACCTGATCGTGCTGCCGATTGTGTTCGAGGACCAGGTGCTCGGTGTGATCGAACTGGCCTCCTTCAGCCGGTTCACGCTGGTACAGCAAGATTTCCTCGAACAGCTGATGGAAAGCATCGGCGTGAATGCCAACACGATCATGGCCAATGCGCGCACCGACGCCCTACTCGAGGAATCGCAGCGACTGGCGGGAGAACTGCAACAGTCCAATGCGGCACTCGAGGAAAAAGCAGAGCAGCTGGTCCGCCAGAACCGCGATATCGAAATCAAGAACTTCGAAATCGAACAGGCCCGGCGGGAGATCGAGGAACGTGCCCAACAGCTCGGGCTGGCGTCGAAGTACAAGTCGGAGTTCCTCGCGAACATGTCGCACGAGCTGCGCACTCCGTTGACCAGCCTGCTGATCTTGGCGGGCATATTGGCGCAGAACACAACCCGGAATCTGACCGCGAAGCAGGTCGAATTCGCCAACGTGATCCAGTCCGCAGGCAAGGATCTCCAGCAGCTGATCGACGACATCCTCGACCTGTCCAAGGTCGAGGCCGGGAAGATGGACATTCAAAGGGAGTTCGTGCCGCTGCGGCAGTTGCTGGAATACGTGCAGACCACGTTCCGGCCACTGATCAGCGAGAAGGGCCTCGAGTTCGACGTCGATGTCGAACCCGGCGTTCCCGCCCACCTCAACACCGATGAGCAGCGGTTGCGGCAGGTGCTACGCAACCTGCTGTCCAATGCCGTCAAGTTCACCGACAAAGGCATGATCCGGCTCAAGGTATGGCGGCAGGACGACCGCATCGCATTCTCCGTGAGCGACACCGGAATCGGCATCGCAGAGCAAAACCTGGAGGCCATCTTCACCGCGTTCCAGCAAGCCGACGGCACCACCAGCCGGCGATATGGCGGTACCGGTCTCGGCCTATCGATCAGCAGGCAGGTGGCGAACCTGCTCGGTGGCGAGATTCGTGCCGAAAGCCGACTCGGTGCCGGGAGTACGTTCACGCTCCATATTCCGGTGACACCGCAACTGGAGGTCGCGACCGAGTCGAGGACGCGGTCGAAGCCGATCGATCGTTCCGTACTTGTCATAGAAGACCAGGAGAGCCGGCCGCTGACCCGGCTGGTCCGTGGGGTCGTCGGGGCACTTGCGGACACCTCGGGGACGGTCCGCATCGAGTCCGTCGGTAGCGCCGACAAAGCACTCGCGGCATTGCCGGCCCATCCATATCGGTGTGTCGTGCTGGACGCGAGCCTGCCGGAGGTCGGCACGGCGGAGTTCCTGCGTCGCCTGCGCGAGGGCGCGGAGTCGAGAAGTATTCCGCTGCTTGCACATCCGGTCCGTGAACTCGATCCTGACCAGGAACGGCTTATCGAGACGTATGCCCGGGACCATCGGGTCGAACTGGTGACTTCGCCCGATGAGTTCTGCGAACGGTTCATCCTGCTGCTGACCCATCCGCACCGGACGGAGCTCGAAACACCGGCGCGCCCGGCCGGGCAGCCCAGGCTGGCCGGACGCAAGGTCCTGATCATCGATGACGATGCCCGCAATGTCCTGGCGATCGCGGGAGTGCTGGAACTGAACGGGATGTCGGTGGACCACGCGCCCAACGGACGAAAAGGCATCGAAACACTGCAGGCCAACCCGGATGTCGATGTCATCGTGATGGACGTGATGATGCCGGAGATGGACGGATACGCAACGACCGCAGCGATACGGGGAATGCCCCGCTTCGACCGGCTCCCGATCATCATGGTCACCGCTAAGGCCATGGCGGGCGATCGGGAGAAGAGCTTGGCATCCGGCGCCAGTGACTACATCACCAAGCCCGTCGACCCCGACGAACTGCTGGAGTGCATCGACCGGTGGTTGCAAGCCGTCGACCGGCCGGGCGGCGAGCCAGCCCCGGTGGCAGAACTCGATGTCCGTGCATAGGCCATAGCGTCGATCGCAGACGCCCAACCGCGCCGCCATCATTGCCCACCTCGCCCAGCCCGCGACCGCGCCAGCCGAATCCCGCGCTCAGTCGTCTTCGGTGTCGTCTTCCGGCCAGCCGTCCTCGATGATCAGTCGGCCGGATTGCATTGCCTGCGTGTACTGTTCGGCGACCAGGTCGGTGGGGTAGGTGGGCCAGTAGGAGACTGCCCCGGTTGGTTTATCGATGACGCAGACCGAACCGCCAATGGCCGGGGGGAGCGGGTGTCTGTGCGGATCGATACCCGGGGGCGGCGCGAAGATGGCCACGACCGTGAAGCACGAATCGAATTCGGTGAGCAGATTGGAGATACCGCGGTCTGCGTCGTCGGCCCTGGACAGGTAGTGGTCGGCGATGCGTTGTGCCTCGGCGAGATCCACCGGGATGGTGGCCTCGGTCGGGTAGGCATGGATGTCCATGACCAAGAACTTAACGGTCAAACGTCAACGGGCCGTGGTCATTCGAAGTGGACGGTGGCGACCATGCGGCGGGCCAGGGTTTCCGGGTCCGAACCGTTGGCCAGCGCCGAATCCTGTAGTGCCCCTTCGCGCCAGAGCGCCGCGAAGCCGTGCACCAGCGACCAGGCGGCGAGGCGGGTGGCTTGTTGCTGTTCAACGGTGTTGTCGGGCTGCATGAGCGCGACACCGGAACGCAGGGCCGCGCCCGCCTCGGTGCGGGCGGCGATCAGGCGCTCGTCATCGGCGTGCAGGAGTTCGCGCCGGAACATGACATCGAAGTGACCGGGATGTTCTAGGGCGAAACGGATATAGGCGACCGCGATCTCGCGGAAGTCGGGTCCGGCCCCGGCCAGCTCCGCGGCGAGCAGACCGAAACCTTCGATGGCCAGCGCGGTCAGTAGCCCTGCGCGATCACCGAAATGGTGCGCGGGGGCCGCGTGCGAGACATCGGCGCGGCGGGCCAGCCCGCGCAGGGATACCGCGTCGACGCCGTCGGTCGCGATCTGGGCGGCGGCCGCGGCCAGGATGGTGGCCCGCAGATCGCCGTGGTGGTAGCCGCTCTTCGCCATGTTTCGATGGTGGCCCAAAATCTAGCCATTGACAAGTTTCCAGCTCGAACCTAATCTAGTCACTGTCAAGATAAGGTGCTCGACCCGCAGGAGACTCTGATGGCACCGCTGATTGTTCTCATCGTCATCGCCGGACTGGCTCGGTTCCTCGGCTGGGTCGGCAACCTCGGTTGGCTCGACTCCTGGCCGCACGCCGCCGCGCTCGGACTGGCCGCGATGTTCGCGCTCACCTCCAGCGCGCATTTCCTGGAGCCCAAGCGTGGCGCACTGGTCGCGATGGTGCCGCCGCGGCTGCCCAATCCGGCGGGCTGGGTCACCTTTACCGGTCTGCTCGAAATCGGCGGCGCGATCGGTCTGCTGATCCCGCCCATCGCCAAATTGGCCGCCGCGGGCCTGATTCTGCTGCTGATCGTGATGTTCCCGGCGAATATCCGTGCGGCGCGGGGTGATATCGGCATCAAGACCATGCCGCTGCCGCTGCGCACCGTCGTGCAACTCGTCTTCCTCGGGGCAGGTGCGCTGGTGCTGCTCGGCTGATCGGCGAAATCCAGCGCCAGCACACCGAATTCCGGTGTGCTGGCGCTTGCCTGTGTCGTCCTCGAGCGTCCGGCTAGCCTCCGTCAGGGTGGTCCGGGGCAGTATCCTTCGACGGGCACGAGTTCCGCGGCCGAGAGGGTATCGATGTCCTCACTGATTCCCGAAGCCGTCGCCTGGCTGGTGATCGGCTACATCGGTGTCATTACGGCCGGGCGGCTGATGCTGTTGCGGGACACGATCATCGATCAGCTCGTCAATCGGATGCTGCTGTGGAGCATCGCCGCCATGCTGCTCTACCGCTGCGCGCCGACGCCGAGCATCACCAGTCTGCCCACTGCGCTATCGGTGGGCTGCGTCGTGATGACGACGATGTACCTCTATGTCATGGCGCGGTATATCGTGGCCGAGACCGGGCCCGCCGCCGTATGGCGTCGACACCGTCGGTGCGGTCTCGTCGCCGCGGTGGCGACCGTCGTCATGGTGGTGTCCGGGATGGCGGCCGAGGACAACGGGCGACCGGTCGATCTGGGCGTGCACGGGCCCGCGGCGATCTTCGGATTCGCCTATGCCGCTCCGCTGGCGGTCAATATGGTCGTCTTCCTGTTCGCGGGCATCCGTGAGCTCCGCATCGGCGACCTCAGCGCCAAGGGGCAGTTGGTCTGCTGGCTGCTCGGTATCAGCGGCGGCTTCGTCTTGGTCAATCAGGCGTTGTCCCTGGCGCAATTGCTGACCGGTTGGCCCGACCTCGGCCCGCAGCTCCCGCGCGGGGAGCTCGATTTCGTACTCTGCCTGGTGCTCGACGTGACCCTGCTCGCCATCCCACTGCTCAGCGCACTGCTCGCGCTGGCGGGATGGGATCGGGACGGCCGGATCTGTCGCCGATTGCGGCCACTGTGGCGCGACCTCACCGCCGCGGTCCCCGAGATCGTGCTGCCCGCCGACGCCCGCCGCGGTGCGGATCCGGCGACCCGCCTATTTCGGATGACCGTCGAGATCCGTGACGCCCTGCTCCACCTCGGCTCCTATCTCCCGACCGAACCGCACTCTGCATTCGAATCCGACTGGGAGATAACCGATTACGCTCGCCGGCTCGCCCATGCCGCCCGCGCACGAAAGGCGGGCAGCGTGCCGACCGTCGCCGGGGCCGGACCGCGACTGCCGCTGGTCGGGCACGATTTCGACGCCGAGCTCCGGCATCTGCTCGGTCTGGCCCGCGTCTGGTCGCAGACGAGGGCGGCTATGGGATGAGCCGGTCCGGAGACCGCGGCTGGCCTGGCCGAGACCGACGAAAACCGGACACGTGCCTTCGGGTTGCTCGGCGAGTTGACCCGCGAGGGCGTGGAGGCCGATTTCCGAGCCGCCATCGCCTATGCCCGCGAGCACGGCCAGGCCTCCGATAAGACCGGTGTGCTCGGCTTCAGTCTCGGCGGACATTTGGCCTACTTCGCCGCCACCCGCCTCGACCTGGACGCGGCGGCGATCTTCTACCCCGGCTGGCTCACCACATCGGGGACCGCGCTGAGTCGGCCGGAGCCGCTGCTGGCCGCGACCGAAGGGATCGCCAAGGACGATGTGCGGCTGTTGATGTTCTTCGCCGAACTCGATCACGTCATCGATGCAGAACAGCGCGAGCAGATCGGCGCGGCGTTGAACAATGCTGGTGTGCGCCATGAGCTGGTGGTCTACCCCGGCGCGAAGCACGCCTTCTTCTTCCCGGGTCGAGAGCCCTACGACGCGGCGGCCGCCGAGGACTCGTGGCGGCGGGCGTCCGAGCTGTTCGCCGCCGAACTGAGCTGATTCCGAGCCGGAATGCAGAACGCCCGACCGGCCCTGTCTCCCCCTCCGAAGACAGGCCCGATCGGGCTGTAATAAAGATGCCTCGGAATACTTGACAGGGCCTTAAAGAGGGCTTAAAGGAGACGCGTCAAACGGGTCAGTTCCGCTTGCCGCCCAGCTGGGCCAGGAAATCGGCGTTGGTCGGGGCATTGCGCAGACCCTCCAGCAGTAGGTCGATGGCCTGCTGACCGTCCACGGCGTTGAGCGTACGACGCAGCAGGTGGTTGGCCACCAATTCGTCTGGGGCGAGCAGCAATTCGTCCTTACGGGTGCTGGACTGCGCGATATCGATGGCCGGGAAGACGCGGCGGTTCGCGGTCGCGCGATCGAGTTTCAGCTCGGCATTGCCGGTGCCCTTGTACTCCTCGAAGATCACGGTGTCGGCCAGCGATCCGGTCTCGACCAGGGCGGTGGCGATGACGGTGAGCGAGCCGCCGTGCTCGATATTGCGTGCGGCGCCGAGGAATCGCTTGGGCGGCGCGAGTGCGGTGGCGTCCACGCCGCCGGAGAGTATGCGCCCGGAGGCCGGGGCGGCATTGTTGTAGGCGCGGGCGAGGCGGGTCAGCGAATCGAGCAGCACGACCACGTCCCGGCCCATTTCGACCAGGCGTTTGGCATGTTCGATGGCGAGTTCGGCCACTGCGATATGTTCGCGGGGCGGCTGGTCGAAGGTGGCGGCGGCGATATCGGCGGGTACCGATCTGGCCAGATCCGTCACCTCCTCGGGGCGCTCGCCGACCAGCACGAGCATCAGCTCGCACTCCGGGTGGTTCTTCGCGATGCCGTGCGCGATCGCTTGCAGCACAGAGGTTTTGCCCGCCTTGGGCGGTGCGACGATGAGCGCGCGCTGCCCCTTGCCGATGGGCATGGCCAGATCGGTGACCCGGGTGGTCATGGCATGGGGTTCGGTCTCCAGGAGCAACCGCTGGTTGGGGTAGATGGGGACCAGGTCCTCGAATTTCGGGCGAGTCGCGGCCCGGCTGGGGTCCTGTCCGTTGACGGATTCGATATCGACGAGCGGGTCGAGTTTGTCGCCGCGTGCGGGTTCGGTCGTGCCGGTGATGAAATCGCCACGGCGCAAACCGTATTCGCGGATCAGCCGGGGTGGCACGTGCACGTCACGCGGGCCGGGGAGATAGCCGTCGACGCGCAGAGCGGCGGCGCGGTTGTCGGGGATCTCGAGGATGCCGCCGACGGATCGTCCGGGGTTCGCCGCGGCGTCCCCATCGGGTGGTGTGGGAAAAGTGTTGTCTTTCATGGTGTTTCCTTCGAATTTCATGGGTACGGCGAACGGCCGTGAGAGGCAGCGGCGATGCGCTCGCTGCGATGAATGTCCCTGTGCGCTCTGGGAAGCGGATTCACGGGAGTGTGGAACCGTGGTGGGAAGAGAAGAGATCTCGTGGGAAGCCCGACTCCGATCGGCCGGGATGGCCATCCACAAGGACAGGGCCGAGGGTACAGCTTCGAACGATTGTGCGCAATGGTTCGAGTCAGAGCTGGGCAACAGGGCCGATAACAGAGCACGCTTTGGTATCGATCTTCGCCTGCTGTAAACTATCCGGCGGCGTGTCTCGTATTGGTCCATATCTGGATACTCGGCGCAGGCAGGAGATACGCATGGCCGACTTCGCCCCGTTCTACGAGCAAGTTCAGTCGCACTACGATGTCTCCGACGACTTCTACCGGCTATTTCTCGACCCCTCGATGACCTACAGTTGCGCCTACTTCGAGCGTGATGACATGACCCTCGAACAGGCCCAGCTGGCCAAGATCGACCTCGCGCTCGGCAAGTTGGATCTGCAGCCGGGGATGACCCTGCTCGATATCGGATGTGGCTGGGGCGCAACAATGTTCCGCGCGGTCCAGCGCTATGGCGTCGAGGTCGTCGGACTTACCTTGAGCCGCAACCAATATGAGCACGTCCGTGCCGAGAGCGATCGGCGCGCGGTCGCGGGCGTCGAGATCCGGCTACAGGGCTGGGAGGAATTCGACGGCAACGCGGACCGGATCGTCAGCATCGGCGCCTTCGAACACTTTCGGCGGGAGCGCTACGCCACCTTCTTCGAACGCTGCCACCATATGCTGCCCCCCGATGGGCGGATGCTGCTGCATACCATCATCGGCCATACGCTCAACGACCTACGGCGCATGAATATTCCGGTGACCCGGGAGGACGCACTGTTCCACATCTTCGTCAAGCGCGAGATCTTCCCCGGCGGTCAGCTGCCGCAGCCCGCGGAGGTCACCCGGCTGGCCGGACAGGCCGGATTCGGCACCGAGCAGATCCAGCCGTTGCGCCTGCACTACGCGCGCACCCTGGACCAATGGGCCCAGGCCCTGGTGGACCATCACGACGAGGCGATTCGGATCGCCTCCGAAGAGGTCTACGCCAGATACCTGAAATACCTCACCGGATGTGCCGACCACTTCCGCAGCGGGCACATCGATGTCATGCAGTTCACGTTGGTGAAGTGAGCCCGGCGCATGGCCGGGCTTCGGGTCAGAGCACGGCTTGGGTCTGGGTCACCTTGGCGACGAGTTTGTCCGAGTCATCATGGATTTCGGTTTCCACCACGATGAACGACCGTCCGGCGTGCAGCGGCCGCGCCGAGGCGATCGCATGACCGGACCGCACGGCCCGCAGGAAATTCGATTTGGACTCGACCGTCGTCGTGCCCTGTTTGCCCTCGGGCAGATTCAGGAACGCGCAGACCGCGGCCGTCGCGTCCGCGAGTGACATCAGCACACCGCCGTGCAGCACTCCGCCCAGCGTGCACAGCGATTCGTCCCACGCGATCCGGCTGCGCACCAGTGCGGTGCCGTGTTCGAGCACCTCGACCCCGAGGCGCTCGGTGAACGGCATGGACTGGTGAAAGAGTTTGGTGCCCACCTCATCGATCATGAACTCAGCTTGCCTGACGGACCTGGCGCGCGTCGATTACCCCGGAGGTAATCAGGAGTACGAGCAGTGCGGTCGCACCGCCGCACAGCAGCACGGTCGAGGGTGAGGTCCGGTCCACGATCACCCCGCCGACCAGCGCGCCCGCACAGAAGGTCGCCTGGAATGACGCCGTGAACAGCACCGATGCCACCTCGGGGGCGTCGGGCAGCGCGTTGGCGAACCAGGTCTGCAGGACGACCGGGATCCCGCCGTATCCGACACCCCAGACGATCAGCACTGCCCCGGCGCCGAACTCCCATCGGCCGAGCAGCGGCAGCGCCAGCATCGCGGCCGCCATGGCGGCCGCCGCACAGCCGAGCGCGGTCCGGGGACGGCCGAGCAGGGTGCCGCCCAGGAAGTTTCCGGCAATGCCAGCCGCGCCGTAGATCAGCAGCAGGACCGTGATGGACCCCGCACTCACCTGGGTCACCTGCTCCAGGAACGGGGTGACGTAGGTATAGGTGCCGAATTGTGCAAGCACCACGAAAAGGGTTGCCAGCAGGGCGATTCGGACGGTGGTGCCGCGCAGTCCAGTGCGCAGCGCGGTGACGTTCACGGCCTGCTGGGCGGGCAGCGATGGCAGTGCGAATGCCAGTAGCGCCAGCACCACCGCCGACAGTATGCCCAGGAGGACGAATGCGGCTCGCCAGCCCGCCAGGTGGCCGACGAAAGTGCCCGCGGGCACACCGAGCACCGAACCCAGCGGGACCGACGAGAAGATCACTGCGGTGGCCCGGTTCGCCGACTCCGGCGGCACCAGCCGACCGGCCAGTCCGGCGGCGATCGACCAGTAACCGCCGATGGTGATCCCGATCAGCACACGGGATACCAGCACCACCCCGAACTGTGGCGCGGTCGCGGCCACCGCATTGGCGATCACCAGCAGCAGCGTGCAGCCGCACAGCAACAGTCGGCGATCGACGCGGGCGGCCGCGACGGTCACCAGGGGAGCGGCGATCGCGGCGAGCAGCCCCGGCATGGTCATCATGAGTCCGGCCATGCCGTCGGAGATCGTGAAATCGGATCCGATCGAGGTAAGCAGGCCGATCGGCAGAATCTCGGTCGTCACGATCGAGAAGATGCCGAGCGTGACCGCGACGACGGCGAGCCAGCGGATCAGCGGTGGCCGGGTGACCGGGGTGGGGGAGGGTTCGAGAGCGATGGACATGCGCTCCAGTTCAGCAATCCGCGTCGCCGAGTTCCGGCGGGTTTCCGCCGCGAATGCGCCGATGTCCGGTGCACGACAGGGGAAGTCGTCGCGCACCGGGCATCGTGCTCTTCGCCGTTACGAGCTGAAGAACTGGATCGCGCTGGCAATGCCGACCGGCACGCCGACAATGACCACGCCAGCGGCGGCGCCGAGGGCGATACCGGCCGGGCAGATGCCGATCGGGCCGCCGAGGAAGATCGCGGGCATGCCGACAATCGCGCCGGCGACTCAGCCGAGACCGGCGCCGATGAGATCGTGCCGACCAGGGGTGTCGACGGCGGTGGCCAGAGCGAACTGGGTGCCAGCAGTGCTGAGCGCGGTATTGAAATCGACGGAGCCGATCTCCTTCGTATCGACCGGCTCGAGCATGGTGGCAGGGTGCGCGTCGGCGATATTGGTGCTCGGCGTCCCACGCGCTGGAAAACGTCAGCCGAGCCGGGCAACCACCGCGCGCGGCAGACGCGGCAGCACCACATCGATGAGCCGCCACGGCCACGCCGGAACGCATGCGCGAATCCGCTCCTGCTCGATCGCCCGCACCATCGCCGCGACGCCCTTCTCCAGCGGCGCGACCATCCGTGCGTCACCGGCCTTCGCCGCCATATCGGTGGCGATGAATCCCGGCAGCAAGGTGGTGACGGCGATCGGTGACTGCGCGAATTCGACGGTCAGCGCCTCGCCCAAGGCGGCCAGTCCGGCCTTACTTGCCGAGTAGGCCGCCTTCGTGCCCGGCAATCCGCGCACCGCGCTCATCGAGGACACCAGCACCAGGTGGCCGCCCTGGTGGGCGCGGAAGATCTCCAATGCCGCCTCGGTCTGGGCCAGCGCGCTGACGAAATTGGTGGTGGCCGTGGCGAGATTGGCATCCGCCCGACCGGTGCCGATCGGCGCGCCCTTGCCGATACCGGCATTGACGATCACGCGGTCCAATCCGCCCAGTTCATCGCGCAACTGCGCGAATACCAGTGGCACGGCCGCATGATCGTCGACGTCGAGCGCGCGGACCGCGATCTTGATCCCCGGATGTGCGGCAGTGAGTTCATCGCGCAGCGATTCGAGCGCGTCGAGCCGTCGGGCACACAGGGCGAGGTCGCGGCCCTGGGCGGCGAAATCCCGCGCCATCGCAGCGCCGAGTCCGGCGCTCGCACCGGTGATCAGGATCTTGGTCCGCGTCATGATCGCGACGATAGCGCTGGGCTCAGCCGCCGAACGAACCGGTGCGCACGGGCGGCACCATATGCCAGGCACCGCAATTCACCGTCTTGAAGGCCACATCGGTCGGCGCGATCTCGGCGCGGACCGGACGATTTCTGGTGAAGTCGTTAGCGATGATGTAGTGCTGATCGGTGTTATCGCCATCGACCTTGCGCAGCCGTCGCCAGTCGCAGCCGACCGCAGGATCGGGGGTGCCGGGGGCCTCCCAGGTACCGGGCAGGATGTCGACACCCACCAGGTAGACGCCATCCTCGGTGATGGCGTTCGCGGGCTGGGCGGCCGCGGTGCCCGCGCCCAGCAGTGTCGCGGTGGACGCCATTGCCCCGGCGATCACGAGCGTGCTTGCACGCATACTGCTTGCTCCTAGCATCGTTCTCGGGCCGCCACCGGCGGCTGACCTGCGGAGATCCCCGTATCTCCGGGGCAAAGGTCTACCAGACTCAGCGGTCGATTTCGGCGGAATCGGAGATTCCTGTCACATATCCAGTCGGTTGTGCATTACTGCGATCCAACTTCACTGTGTCGGCGGTGATTCCACTCGCGCGAGTTCCCGCGATACCTCTTATATGAGTGGTATTTGTCCGGTGGTCGATGTCGCGGACAGACGGTCGACCTGCGGGACGGCGTGTGCCGGTCTATGTACCGACGATGGGATTGCCGCCGTACTGGCCGCCGACCGGGCACTACTGCATTGGCGTGCGATGCGCGGCCTCGGCGATTCGGGGCTCGCCGAACAGGCGGTGCAGGAAACGCTGCTGCGGGCCTGGCGCTCCTGCGCGATGTTCGACGGACGCAAGGGTACGGTCCGCACCTGGCTGCTCGCCATCCAACGCAACGTCATGATCGATATCGCCCGCGCCCGGGCCGTCCGTCCCGCGGATACCGAATGGGACGAGATCGGGCAACTCGGCGATATCAGATACGCGAACCCGGACTTCGCCGACCGCCTCGTCGACTGTCTGCTCGTTGCGGAGCTGCTCGCCCGCCTGCCCGAATCCCAGCGCATCGCGGTGGTGGAGGTGATTCTGCGGGATCGGGCCTATCAGGAGGTCGCCGATGATTTCGGCATTCCGGTCGGCACCGTGAAGACCCGGGTCCACTATGCGCTGCGCTCGCTGCGCCGCCTGCCGATAGGGGCCTGAATCCGGCCGACTGTGCCCGCCGCGTCGCCGCCCGCCAGCGGGGCGGAGCCTTCGAGCCGCCGAATCCGGCCACACCGCCTGCGCTGTCGGTGCGGATGCTCAGCCGCTGGAACAGCAGATGCCCCACCGCGCCCGCACTCGATTTCAGCGCCCGCACTCGACGTGACGACATCGAGCGGCCGCACCGGGGTTCATCGGTCACGCGCCGAAGATCCCTCGGTTCCGAACCCGGATTCAGCCGTTCAATAGAATGTAAGGCAGAAATACAGCGCAATATCAGAATTATCTGCATCGCTATGGAGCATCCTGGTGATGAATATTCATACTGGGACTCGGCCCCGCTGGTGATGCGCCTCACACCTCGCATCTGACATCCGCTGCGGCGCTGTCGCTCAATCCTCAATACATATGTCCAGGAGCTTTTGCCTGTGAAAATCGGAATCCCCCGCGAAGTCAATAACCACGAGTACCGCATAGCGATGACCTCAGCCGGGGTCCACGAACTTGTCTCCGACGCGCATGAGGTGTTCGTCGAATCCGGCGCCGGTCGCGGGTCATCGTTCGATGACGCGGACTACCTGCGGGTGGGTGCGACGATCATGCAGTCCGCCGACGGTGTCCGGGGCACGGCGGAGGTGGCCGCACCGGAATCAATCCACACGATGACCCGCGCCGCACAGCGGAGGGCACCCTCGAACCCGACTTTTGTCGCGACCGCCGGCACCGAAGGAATGGACGCATGACGATCCCCGACCAGCAGAACCAGACGGCACTCCCGACCACCGAGTCGGAGGGTTACGCCCGCGGATTGAATCCCAGAACGATCCAGATGATCGCGATCGGCGGGGCAATCGGCACCGGTCTGTTCTACGGCGCGGGCGGTGCGATCGCGCAGGCGGGACCGGCGTTGATCCTGACGTACCTCGCTGCGGGCCTGGCCGTCTTCGTGATCATGCGGGCACTCGGCGAGCTGCTGACGTACCGGCCGGTTTCCGGCAGCTTCGCGGAGTACGCCCACGAGTTCCTCGGCCGTTTCACTGGATTCGCCACCGGTTGGACGTATTGGGCGGTGTGGGTGACCACCTGCATGGCCGAGATCACTGTCGCGGGCAAGTACGTCGAGTACTGGTTCGACATCAAGCCGTGGATCACCGCACTGGTCGTGTTGACCGTGCTATTCGGGGCGAACTTGATCTCGGTACGGCTGTTCGGAGAGGCCGAGTTCTGGTTCTCCGCTGTCAAGATCACCGCGATCGTGGGCATGATCCTGATCGGGATCGGGGTATTGACAATCGGATTCGGTCACGCCGCGCACCCGTCTGTTGCCAACCTCTGGGCTGACGGTGGGGTGTTCCCCCATGGCTTCGGGCAGTCCCTGATGACATTGCAGATCGTGCTGTTCGCCTATGTCGGCGTCGAACTCGTCGGCGTGACCGCGGGCGAGGCGCGTGACCCCAAGAAGACGCTGCGGAAAGCGATCAACACCCTTCCGTTCCGTATCGGCCTGTTCTACATCGGTTCGCTTCTGGTGATCATGTCCGTTGCCAGTTGGCGAAACTTTCATTCGGGAAAGAGTCCGTTCGTCGAAGTCTTCGAGCAGATCGGAATCCCCGGCGCCGCTGGCATCATCAACTTCGTGCTGCTCACCGCCGCACTGTCATCGTGTAACTCGGGCATTTACTCCACCGGGCGGATGCTGCGCAGCCTGTCGCTGCGAAGGGAAGCGCCTGCCGTGGTCGGCACACTCAGCTCCCGCTCGGTGCCATTCGCCGGAATCTGCCTCTCCGCGGGCGTCATGGTCATCGGCGTAATCGTCAACGCCATCTCCCCCGACAAGGCATTCGCCTACATCACCTCGGTCTCCACCGTCGGCATCATCTTCGTCTGGGGAGTCATTCTGGTCTGCCACATGATCTACCGCGCCCGCGTCAAGGCCGGTGTCCTGCCGGCCAGCGACTACCGACTGCCCGCCGCGCCGGTGACCACCTGGCTCGCGCTCGGACTCCTCGGTCTGGTTGTCTTCCTGCTGTTCTTCACCGACAGCGGGCGCATCGCGCTCGTGGTCGGCGCCGTGTGGGCGGTGGTCGTCAGCGTGGGATATCTCATGATGACCCGGCTCGGGTCAGAAGATCGCAAGCAAGGAGGGTCCTTCCCGCGGCGGCCGGGCGTACGCGTTTGATGGCCACGCAGATTTCTGCACGGTACCCATCGAGGCTCGAGCCCGATATGGATAGCCAGATGTCTCCGCATCCCGGGGAACCAGACGTGCATCTCGCAGTGCAGCTCGGTAATGTGCGCTTCGATTTCACGGCGTGCGCCACTGCAGCCTTGTCGTTCATACAAGATTGCCGTGACCGCCACTATCCGATGCATCTCGCAGTGATCCTTGATGACACCCGCAGGTACCCACGCTTGCCCAATGAACGCCTGTACCTGCAGCACTGAACCAGATAACAACCGGCGACGCCGCTGGGCGCTGAGTCCGCCAACCGTTCAAGGGACTCACTGGCTTTCATGCTGGCGGGATGAAGTCGGCCGCCGCGGAGATCCTCGACATCCTCGATCAAGTGTTGGCGATCGTCCCGCGGCGGTAACCGGACAGGCTCGCTGACCCTCGGCCGACCGAGGTGGAGCAACGGCGCCGTGGGTGCCCCCAGTTATCACGGAACGTGGTCGGCACGCTCATCGTGTTCCGCTGACACCGGCCTCTTCGACCGGACGGGCAGCGGCGTCATCCGGTCGAGGAGTCGGTCGCGGAGCACGAGGGTGTGGAACAGGACCGCGCACATGTGGGCCGTGAACGTCAGGAACAGCAGGTTCGCCAGAATCGTGTGGGCCTGCCGCAGCATGGCGTAGGCGTTCGGGTCGTTGGGCGCGATGGCCGGCAGGCGCAGGTGCTCGTAGATCACGATCGGGGTCCCGGCGCTCGAGAGCATGGCCCATCCGATCAACGGCTGAGCCAGCAGCAGCGCGTAGAGCAGGTACTCGGTTCCCTTCGCCACCAGGCGCTCCAGGGGGCGCATGGTGGACGGAAACGGCGGCGGCCGGTGCAGCAGACGGTTCCCGATCCGGATCACCACCAGGACGAGGATCGCGATCCCCAGCGGTTCGTGGATGGCCCGCAGGCGGTGGTAGTCGGTCAGCGAGGCCATCATGGTGGCGCCGACGACGAGTTGGGCGATGACCAGGACCGCCATGATCCAGTGCAGTAGGCGCGAAGGAAGGGCGTATCGGGTCGGCTCAGCGGGCACCGAGCACCTCCTCGACGGTGATGGCACTTGGCTGTGCGGGTTCGCCGGATCGGCGGGTGAAGGACCGGGCATACACCGCCGACCGTGCGCTGAGCAGGGGATCGTCCGACGGCGTGATGCCGACGGGCAGCACGAGCGGGTCGAAGTTGATGTCCCGGGCGTTGCCCGGCCCCTCGGTCTGCACCGAATCGATCGTCACGGTGCCGACGTCGATGGTGCGCCTGTCCTCGGGCCAGGCCTTGGTGGCGTCGTTGGTCGGGTCGCCGGGTTCGCCGATGGTGAGCATCAGGCGCCATCGCAGCGGTTCGGTGGCGACCGCGCGGATCAGCGCGTCGAAGAGGTAGTTCTTACCGGGCTGTGCCTGGTCGGCGGGTTCGGGTGGTTGCTCGGGGACGAGCATCCAGCGCACCGCAGCCGTGACCCCGGCGGCGTCGGTGACACCGAACGCGTTGAGCCCGCGGAAGGTGCTGTCGCCGAATCCGGAGGTCGGCGGGTGCTGCCGGATGATCTGCATGGCCGCCGCGGTCTCCGGGTGCTCGGCCAGGAACGCGGCCATCTTCTCCGGATCGGGTTTTCCCGTTCCGGCAACGGGTTTGGCGGCGAGCAGTCGTTCGTAGAAGCCTTCCGGGGTGCTGTCGAGGAAGACCGGGAGGTTGACCATCGCGGTGCGCCACTGCTCCCCGTTCGGCAGCGTGAATTGCAGCCCCAGGCCGCGGACTGTGGCGTTCGCGTCGGTGGCGTAGGGCACGCTTCCCGAGAGCGAGAACCGGCCGGTCACCGGAACCCGTCCGGGCTGGAAGACAACGGCGGTGGACACCGCGACGCCCGCCCCATTGCTCTCGAAATATCCAGTGGCACTGAGTCCCTTGGCATGGTTGCGCCGGAAGCCTTCGTGCTTGCCGTTCAGCTGCTCGAATCGGTCGACTATTCGCGACGATGTCAACGCGTCCGGCGTCAACCAGCCCTTGGCGTAGAGGAAACCGCCGACGTCCACCGTGGCGATCCCCCCGACGGCGGCCAATCCGAGGAGGACACCGCGCCGACTGATTTCCGTGTGTGTCCCGGGATCCGCCCGTTCGGTGTCGTCCTCCATCGGCTCTCCTCTTCTCTCCCATGAGGTGTGCAGCTCGTGGGATGCGGTTCTCTCGGTGGGCCCGTTGGGGCGAGTGGGACTCGCCCTACCGGCCGGCGGTGGGGGGTGCGACCGGCGCCGGGGTCACCAGGGCGACGTGCCACTGGCCCTTGACGCCCTCGCCGTTGGTCTGGCCCGGCGCGTCGTCCTTCGCGAACCGGTACAGCGGGTGGCCGTCGTACACCGCCTGCTGTGCCCCGCCGTCGGGGCGGGTGAGGGTGCTCAGTGCGCCGGGGAGGTTCGTCCCGTCGGCGGCTTTCGGGGCGCCGAGCGTCGGTGGCCAGGTCGTGGCGCACTGCCCGACGCAGGCGGAGGACGTCGGGGTGTCCGGTGTGAACCAGTACAGGGTGTAGCCGGCCGCATCGGTCACGACGGTGCCGAGGGCGGTGGTGGTTGCGCCGAGCCGCGCCACGGGGGCGCCGTCGGCCGGGGCGGCGGAGGCATGCGGGGCAGAACTGGTCGGCTGTGCATCCTGCGCGGCGGTGTCGTTGCCGCAGGCGGACAGCAGCACCAGCGCGGCGCCGAGCCCGATGCACTGTGCCGGTAGCGTTCGCGTCTTCATCGTTGTCTCGCTTCCGTTCGGAGTCGCAGTTGTGCGAGCTGAACTGGAATACGGCAGCGGGGCGGCGCACATTCACTTCGCGACTGTGTGACATGTCACTCGTCTGGTGTCCCGGCGACGTGAATGATCCGAAGGGGCGGTCCGTATACCGGGTGAGGACATCGCTGGTGACCGGCGCGTTGGGACACGATGGGTGCGGAGGTGAAGGCATGCGGCTGATTTCGCAGCGCCGGCATGTCGGTGGGCTCGGAGATGAATCTGCGCTGCGCGCAGCGTACGAGGACCACGCTGGCGAGCTGTTCCGGTTTGCACGCCGCTCGCTGGGGGACGCGGGCGGCGCCGAGGAGGCCGTGCAGGAGACGTTCTTGCGCGCCTGGCGGGCGGCGCACAGCTTCCAACCGGACACCGCGTCGCTGCGCACCTGGTTGTTCTCGATCTGCCGCAACATCGTCATCGACATCAGCCGTGCGCGGGCCAGCCGGCCGCCGCTGGCCGACACCGAACCGATCGATACCCCCAGTGCCGCGCAACCTCTGGAAGAACTGGTGGTGGGTCTGCAGGTGGAGGAGGCCCTGCGCCGGTTGTCCGAGCAGCATCGTCAGGTTCTCGTCGAGGTGCACCTGCGCGACCGGCCGGCCGCCGAGGTCGCCGCCCAGCTCGGGATCCCCGAGGGCACCGTCCGCAGCCGGGTCTACTACGGTCTCCAAGCTCTCAAACTCGTACTGGAAGAAATGGGGTGGCACGGTGAGTACTGATCAGTGCCGGCAGCTACGAACCCACCTCGGTATGCACGCCCTTGGCCGGCTCGAACCGGCCGCGACCGTGGCGCTGCAGGCGCACCTCGACGGCTGCCCGGACTGCCGGTCCGAACTGCGCGAACTGCGCGGCGTCGCCCAGGCCCTTCGCCAGGCCGACCCCGAGCGGGTCGACGATCAGCCTGCCGGTCCGCCCCCGGCGCTGCGCACCGCGGTGTTCACCGCAGTCGAACAGGAACGACGCCGGAAGCGCTCGGTCCGGACCGCGCAGCGCGTCGCCGCGGCGGCGGCGGTGCTGATCGTCGCGCTGGGGGGAGTCTTCATCGTCACGTCGCAGCTGGCCACGAACTCCCCGCAGGGCACGAACTCTCAGCCGGTCGCCTTCGCCGAACAGCCCGCCGGTGTGCACGCTTCGGCCAGCGTGGAGAACCGCAACTGGGGCACCAGCATCGCCCTCGATGTCACCGGCCTGCCGCAGGGCCAGCGGTACGCCGTGTGGCTCGAACGCCCGGACGGCAGCAGAATGCCCGCCGGTAGTTTCGTCGCGGGCGGTGAGAAGAAGATGTCCATGCAGATGGCGGTCGGACTACCGATGTACGAGGCCGTGGCCCTGGGCATCAGCACTCCCACTGACCCGAGCCCCCTCCTCCTGGCACCGCTCCACTCCTGACGTACTCGGGACCCAGTGCTGGGTGGCTGCTCCATGCAAGGGGGGGGATCTCGTCCCTGGCTCGCGGTACTGGGCAACTGCCGTCGGGTCAGGTTGTCCCAGCTGTTCTGCGGAATTGATTGGTCAGAGAACCACCACGACATCGCGGCAAACAGGATGGGCTCGGTGGCACGTAAGGCGGACATACCTGACTCGTTCACCCGGCACGACTTGCGTCACTGGTGTTGTCCGCGCTGATCTACCAGGGCACTGATGCGAAGACCGCGCAGAAGCGCCTAGGTCACGCGACCGCATTTATCACGGGCGAGGTGTACGTGGATCGTTTCGAGGGGCGTGAGTCTAGAACTCGCGAGACTGTGGACGCTATGCTCTCCCGTAACAACAGCACCAGCAGTAACACCGGGAGCGCTACCGCGTAGGTTGATCGGCTGGCGGCGCTCACTGGACCATCACGGGACTAGGGAGCTGCTTTGTCTATCTACCAGGCATTTTGCGTGAAGCCGAGCATTATCAGGACTGGTATCTGCGGCGTCGTCACGGCCGCCGTGGTGGTGACGCTGTCCGGGCTGGCTCCGGCCGCGCTCGCCGAGCCGACATCTCCGGAAATGGCCACGAAACTCGCAGGCAAGACAATATTCGTCGACCCGGGTCATCAGGGTCCCAATCATGCCGAAAACCTGGCGCGGCAGGTGAGCAACGGGCGCGGTGGCACCAAGGATTGTCAGACCACCGGCATGATCACGGCGAACGGAGTGCAGGAGCACACCATCACCTGGAAGGTGGCCGAACTGGTTCGGGCCACCCTGGAAGATCTGGGCGCGAAGGTGGTGCTCAGCCGTCCGGATGACTCCGGCTGGGGCGGCTGCGTCGATGAACGGGCACACGCCGCCAATGCCTCCGGCGCCGACGTCGCGGTGAGCATCCACGCCGATAGCGCACCTGCGCAGTACCGCGGATTCCACCTGATCGTGCCGCAGCTACCGATTCCGGATCCGAAGATCGATCAGATCCAGTCCGGCCCCGGTCTGGCGGCGACGAAGGCGGTGCGCGACGCCTATCTGCAGGCCGGTTTTCCGGCGGCCAACTACGCAGGCACACAGGACGGACTGCAGACCCGCAACGATGTGGCCGGTCCGGCACTGACCGCCGTGCCCGATGTGTTCGTCGAGATGGGCAATGGGGCCAATCCCGAGGACGCCGCGCTACTGGAGAGTCCGGAGGGACAGGTCAAGCATGCCCTGGCGATCGCGACCGGTCTGATCGGGTTCCTGCTCGGCGCCCCGCAGCAGACGGCGACGCCCCCGGTATCGGGCGGAGTGCCCGCGCATACCGGTTCGACGTCCGACCAGCCCGCCGCGGTTCCGGCACCCAGTGTGCCGCTGGCCAATGCGGTGCCCTCGGTGCCCACCGCCGGGATGGCGCCGCGGCCCGCTGCCGCCCCCGAGCCCACGGCGACGCCGCAACTCGTGCCAACGACCGACACCGTCCCGCAACCGCCGACCGCGCCCGCATCGCTGAATCCGCCACCCGGTTACGCACCGGCGCCGGGCTACACACCGCTACCCGATTCGCCGGATACACAGCAAACGCCCGGCTCGTCGCAGTCCCCTGGCGCTCCGCAGACCGGTTTGCTGCCGCCGGGTTTTGCGCTCTCGCCCAACACCCCGCAGTCGCCGGGCACGGCACAGTCACCCGGTTCGCAACTGTCGCCGAATCAGACCACGCCGAATGCGAGCAGCGGGCTGCTGCCCACCCTCGTCAACACCATCATGCAAATGCTGATGCCATTGGCCATGTCACTCGGCATGGACAACACCGTGGTCACCTCGGAGCTGATCAACCTGGCCTACACCCTGGCCAGCGCCCTGCTCGGCCCGACGAAGTAACGCGGGCGCCCGGCTGCGGCCATGTCCGCAGCCGGGCGGCTGTGGACATGGCCGCCGGTCGTCCGCTTCCGCACCCACCACGGAGCGAGTATCGCGAGCGACCGTTCACGGCCCGTCTCGCGTCCCAGTCGTCGAAGCGCATACACCGCAGGCACTGGCATCAGGCCACTGGGCTGCGCACCTACGGCGCCGAACTTCCCCCGCCCCAGGCAACCCGCCACGGAGTGAGTCTTACGAGCGACCGTTCGCGGCCCGTCTCGCGTCCGAGTCGTCGAAGCGCATGCGACGAAGTCGCGAGTCTCGACGGCTCGGACGCGAGG
>NZ_JBEXUI010000051.1:0-19099 GCF_040614395.1 Nocardia sp. NPDC005998
ATCTCACGGCATCGACACACCCGCTCCGGCAACGACTTTCAGCCGCAATCCTGACGGCGGCGATCACCCCTCAGCACTTATGAAACACGCCCTAGTTCAGAGACACACCATTCTCGAGGACAAGTAGTTCGGGAGGAAGTTCGACACCGCAGACGTCGGCAGCCCTCATTGCGCGGAGCCCGGGTGGCCTCAGCAAGTCGAATGGGAGGACGTGTAGCAACATTCGGCGGCTCGGCACTGCTCCATGACCAACCTCAACTCGCGCCGAACATGCAACTGCCCAGTCAATTTCTCTTGGCGCAAAGGTATCGCCCCCATCCAGTCGCGCGCCGAGCACTCGGCAAGACCAGCGCCGAGCTGAAATAGCAAGTTGCACAAGGCAGAACCGGTGGCGGTCCGAATGCGGACCGCCACCGGTTTTCTGCTCCTCGACCGCAGGGCATCGGGATCTGCCCGGCGGTATCGGGTGCCGCAGACCATCGGCAAAGTAATGACCGGTATGTTGGCTGCGATCGTTCAGCGGACGAATTCCACCGAGCTGTACCAAGACCCCGCAAGGAGACTGGTTATGCAGAGACTGGGTTTGATACGTCGCTTTACCGCCGCACTCGCGGCCGCCACCGCACTCGCAGCTGTTTTCGTAGGCCATGCCGCTGCCGAACCGGTCGCGATCGACTGGAATGCGGCCGTGCAGCAGCTGCGGGCGGCGGCCAACGGCAATCCCGCGGCCGAGCAGGCCGTGGACCGGCTGCTGGCCTCGGGACAGGTTGTCACGCAGGTGGCACTGCCCGCACAGCCGTTCCAGATGCCAGCGCAATCCGATATCGGGCGCGGTGACGGGCCGGGCGTCTACGGGTCCGGGGTCGCCCTCGGGTACGACGGGTTCCGATTCGGATTCTTCGGCGGACCGGGCACGATCTCCCCGATCCAGGACGGCGCCAGACTGCAGGTGATGTGGATCAACCTGTCCAACGGCCGCAGCGGCACCGAGACGCTCAACGAGCACAGTGACACCACGGTCGACACCACCATCCGCACCCGCACCCTCGACCTCGGCAGCGGCCTGGTCGTCGCCGCGGTCTACGGAACACTGTGGCACCGTTGGCCCGTTCCGGTCAGCGATGCCAACCCGGACGGTTTCCAGTACAAAATGGGGACCATCTCCATCCCGTCCTTCGGGACCTTCTACAACTGACCCCGGCACGCGAGCCCGGCACGGATTTCCGTGCCGGGCTTCTGCATTGCGACACCCAATGCTGAACTATTGCCAGTAATTACGTAATTCCGTAAATTTGCGCGAGTGAGCCTGGAAGAACGACTAGCGGAGCTCGAACGCCGACTCGACACCATGGAACTCGCCGGTGATAGCAACGGTCGAGCGAATGGATCTGTCCCGCCGGAAGGGTGGGCGCTGCGGCCGCTGCGGGAGCAGTTCGCGGACGAGCGCAATGGTGGGGTGATGTTTGCCGGTTCGGGCCGACTGCCCAGTGCGGAGCAGTACAACTGGCAGATCCAGTTCAGCACCGATGACATCGTCGCCTACGACTGGGATGATGCCGCCGAATGCCTTGCCGCCCTTGGCAGTCCGGTGCGCCTGCGCATTCTGCGGGAAATCATCCGCGGCAGCAGAACCGCGGCCGAACTCACCGACCTCGACGAGGTGGGCACCTCCGGTCAGATCTACCACCACCTGCGCCAACTCGCCGCGACCGGCTGGCTGCACACCGTGGGCCGCGGCCGCTTCGAAGTACCCCCGAACCGGGTCGTCCCGCTGTTGGTCGCATTGGCGACCGCGCGACGGTGACGCTCGAGATCAGCAGCAACCGGCGCGATTCGACAGCAACCTGTGATGCACGCCATACGCTGATACGGTTGGTCGCACATAGACGCCCGTTCGATATCGCTAGGTCGAGGGCCGACGCGAGTTCCTTGTGGAGGTATTCGACAATGAAGTTGGCGCATGCGCTCGAGGTTGTGAAGGCGCTGGGAGTGCTGCGGGCGCGCGGGGTCAGCGATCCCACGAAGCCCGTGGAAACGCTGCGGACGGCGAAGGAATCGCAGGTCTACGGACCGCAGGCGACGCTGATCCGGCATTCGGCCCGGGTCGCGCCCAATGCCCCCGCACTGGTGGACGAGCGCGGCGAACTGACCTATCGGCAGTTGGACGAGCAGTCGACCGCGATCGCGCGCGGGCTGCGGCAGGCGAATCTGACCGAGGGGTCCGTGGTCGGTGTGCTGGCGCGCGACCACCGCGGCCTGATCCTGGCCATGGCCGCCGCTGGCAAACTCGGCGTGCGGGTCGCGCTGATGAACACCGGATTCGCCAAGCCGCAGTTCGCCGAGGTCTGCGAGCGCGAGAAGGTCAAGGCGGTCCTGCACGACAGCGAGTTCCTCGGACTGCTCGACGCGCTGCCGACCGATCTCCCGCGCTACCTCACCTGGGTCGACGAGGGCACCGAATTGCCCGAGGGCGCAAAGACTCTCGACGATCTGATCGCCGCCAACTCGACCGCGGACCTGCCCGCGCCGTCCAAACCAGGCGGCTTCGTCATCCTCACCAGCGGCACTACCGGCCTGCCGAAGGGTGCACCGCGCAGCAAGGTCACCCCGCTGGCCACCGCACAGATGGTGGACCGAATCCCGTTCCCGGTCCGGGGAACTCAGGTCATCGTCTCGCCGATCTTCCACAGCACCGGGCTCGGCACCTATCTGGTCGCCTCCGCGATGGGCAATAAAGTTGTGGTGCGCCGTCGCTTCGACGCCGAGGCCACGCTGAAGATGGTGGCCGATCACAAGGCCGAAATGCTGGTCGCGGTGCCGACCATGCTGCACCGGATGACCGAACTGGCACCGGAGATCCGCGCCAAATACGACACCACCTCGCTGAAATGCATTCTGCTCGCGGGTTCGGCGCTCGCTCCGGAGCTGTGCATCAAGGCGACCCAGGTCTTCGGCCCAGTCCTGTACAACCTCTACGGATCGACCGAATGCGCCGTCGCCACCGTCGCGAATCCGGAGGATCTGGCGCTCGCACCCGGCACCGTGGGCCGCGCGCCGATCACCTGCGAGGTCCGGCTCTACGACGATAACGACAAGCAGGTCACCGCGATCAACACCACCGCGCGCATCTTCATCCGCAGCGGCGCCCCCTTCGAGGGCTACACCGACGGCAGGCATAAGCAGATCATCGACGGCTATATGTCCAGCGGCGATGTCGGGCACTTCGACGAGCACGGCCTGCTGATGGTGGACGGCCGCGATGACGACATGATCGTCTCCGGCGGTGAGAACGTCTTCCCGCAGGAGGTGGAGAACCTGTTGCTGGAGCGTCCGGATGTATTCGACGCGGCGGTGGTGGGCGTCGACGATGCCGAGTTCGGCAAACGCCTGCGCGCCTTCGTGGTTCCCGAGCCGGGGCATTCCCCCGACGGCGAGGAGATCAAGACCTACGTCAAGGAGAACCTGGCCCGCTACAAGGTGCCCCGCGAGGTCATCTTCCTCGACGATCTGCCGCGCAATCCCACCGGCAAACTGCTGCGCCGGGTACTCGTCGAGTACGACGTGAAGGCGTAGCCGAACGCGGCCGCCCTGGCAAAAACCGGGGCGTAACAGGGCGTTTCACGCTTCCCACGGCTGACGAGCCCGGACGCGTCCGGGCCGGTGAGATACATGACACACCGAGTCACAGATGCTTGCTATTGTTAGCGGCAGCACTGGATCTCGAAGTTGCGGTCCACACCACCCCCGGTCCCGGTGGGCGGACTGCGGAAGGCGTTGTCGAATGTCTCTATCTCTGCCTGCGTTGAATGACTCCGTTCGGAAGGCGGGCGATCTCGCCCAGGGCGTGAATGTCATGGTCAAGCGGCGGCTGTTCAATCCGCTGCGGCCCGATCATGCGGTCCGGTCCGCATTCAACGTGCTGAAGTTCGGCCCGTTCGCCGGTGTCGTCATGCATGCGGCACAGACCAGGCCGGAGGCAGCCGCCATTGTCGACGAACGCGGCGAGGTGAGCTTCGGGCAGCTCAATGAGCAGTCGAGCGCGCTCGCGCGTGGTCTCGAGGCACAGGGTCTCGAGCCCGGTGATGTGGTCGCGCTGCTGGCCCGCGATCACCGCGGCATGGTGCTGAGCCTGCTCGCGACCGGCAAACTCGGCGTCCGCACCGTGCTGATGAATACCGGCTTCGCCAAACCGCAGTTCGCCGATGTGGCCGAGCGCGAGCACGTCAAGGCCGTACTGCACGACAGCGAATTCCTCGATCTGATGAGCGCGATTCCGGCCGAGATCCCGCGCGTGCTCACCTGGGTCGACGAGAAGGACAATGTCGATCCGTCGGTGCCGACCATCGAATCGCTGATCGCGGGCCGCTCGACCGAACCGGTACCCGCGCCCGCGAAGCCGGGTGGCATGGTCATCCTGACCAGCGGCACCACCGGCACTCCCAAGGGCGCGCCGCGCGATCGGGTCAGCCCGTTCGCCTCGGCCCAGTTCGTCGACCGGGTGCCGCTGCCGAATAACGGCACCATGATCATGGCCGCGCCGATCTTCCACGGCACCGGCCTATCGCAGTTCACCCTCGGCCTGGCGCTCGGCAATCGGGTGATCTTCCAGCAGCGCCGGTTCGATCCGGAGCGCACGCTCGCGAATATCACCGAATACCAGGCGGATTCGCTGGTCGTGGTCCCGACCATGCTGCAGCGCATCCTCGATCTCGGCGACGAGGTGCTGGCCAAGTACGACCCCAGCAGCATCAAGGTGATCTTCGCGGCGGGCTCGGCGATCGCGCCCGATGTCGTGACCCGCACCCTCGACTACTTCGGCGACAGCCTCTACAACCTGTACGGCTCCACCGAATGCGCGGTGATGACCGTCGCGACCCCGGAGGATCTGCGCAAGGCCCCGACCACCGCGGGCAAGGCGCCGGTCGGCATCCGGATCGTGCTGCTCGATGAGAACCGCAAGCCGATCACCGAGCCCAATGTGACCGGCACCATCTTCGTGGACAACGGTTTCGCCTTCACCGGCTACACCGACGGCCGCACCAAGGAGATCGTGGACGGCATGATGTCCAGCGGTGACGTCGGACATTTCGATGCCGATGGCCTGCTCTACATCGACGGCCGCGACGATGACATGATCGTCTCCGGCGGCGAGAACGTCTTCCCGCTCGAGGTGGAGAACCTCATCGCGGGCCGCGACGATATCTTCGAGGCGGCCGTGGTCGGCGTGGACGATCGCGAATTCGGAAAGCGGTTGCGCGCCTTCGTCGTTCCTGGTCCGGACGCCAAGCGCGACGCGCAGGAAATCAAGGATTACGTCAAGGCGAATCTGGCGCGCTACAAGGTGCCGCGCGAGGTGATCTTCCTGGATGAACTGCCGCGCAATGCAACCGGCAAGCTGCTGCGCAAGCCGCTGATCGAAATGGAAATCGACGCAAGCTGATTCGAACTCTGGGCCGCACACCTTCGATTTCCCGGGCGCGGAATTCGTTCGAATATCCGGAGGTGTGCGGCTTTCGCATTTCTTCCATCTGGAAACTGATGCATCCCATGAATTTCGATGACCGACCGGGGTGTCATTCGGCCGGTAATTCGTCGGCTATCATCAGCGCGTGAGTATCGAGTTCGGCCCGGCCGCTGCGGGGCACCGCAGCGCCGTCGCGCGAGTGCGCGGCGCATGTGCCGGTTCGATCTCGGGGGCGATATCCGTTGCCGCACATGGGTGGGTCTCCGGCGGTATGGCGCCGGGCGATACCACCCTCGCGCTGATCGCCGTCGGCTCGGCCGTCATCGGTGCGCTGGTCGTCGGTATCGCAGCGTTTCGCGACAGCTCGTTCGGGCTGGTCATGGCACTCGCTACCGGGCAACTGCTCGGCCACTTCACCATGGGCTGGAGCTCGGGGCATCTGCATCACGGCGATGCCCAGCTCAGTCCCGGCATGTTTGCCGCGCACATCATCGCGGCCACCGTCGCGGCAATGGTGATCCGTGGCGCGGAAGCCGCGTATCGGATCGGCTGTGCCGTGCTTTCTCGGGTGTTGCCGATGCGCTATTACCCGCCCGCGATTCCGGGGCCGGTGCCGCTGCGCCTGACCCATCGCGATCGCGTCATTCTCCGGATTTTCGCCGCGGACTCGCTGCGTACGCGCGGTCCGCCGCTGGTGTTCGGTTACTGATTCTCCTTTACCCGGTGCACGGGCTCCGCTCGTGCGTCGCCGTCACCCGCGCACAAACTCTTCCGCGGACGAGATTTCACATCACCGTGTGACATCGATTCCGTGGTTCACGGGTGCACCGATCAGCTCTGCTGTCGATCGCACCCGGTTGTTGCGCAGCGCTCTTCGCGCCCGGCGAAACGCCGGGATCCGCTGTCCGTCATGAATTCCGCGTATCGCCGCGATGACGGCGTTCGGTGGATTCCGACGGCTCTTGTCGACGACGGACGATTCCGGGTGCTTTCCGAACTCCAGAAACGAATCACCATGACAATTACGGACATCAGCCCACCGGATGCCGAATCATCGGATCCGGCAGCGAAAACAACCAATCGGCCGCGCAATGGCCTCTATCCCCTGGCCATGCGGCTGCATTTCTACGCTGGCATATTCATCGCACCGTTCATCCTCATCGCCGCGGTCACCGGAGCGCTCTACGCGATCTCCCCGACCCTGGAATCGATAACCTCGCACGATCTGTTGAAGGTCGAGCCGAACGGTGCCATACGGCCGCTGTCCGAACAGGTCACCGCGGCGGTCGCCACCCAGCCGACGCTGAAGCTGGTCGCGGTGGCTCCGGCACCCGAGGCCGACGACACCACTCGTGTGCTGTTCGATGACCCGTCACTCGGTGAGTCCGAACGACGCGCTGTCTTCGTGAATCCCTATACCGCGCAGTCGGTCGGCACCGATGTCGTCTACGGCAGTTCGGGTGCGCTTCCGCTGCGCACCTGGATCGATAGGCTGCACCGGGATCTGCACCTCGGTGAGCCGGGACGCATCTACAGCGAACTCGCCGCCTCCTGGCTGTGGGTTGTCGCGCTGGCCGGTCTGGTGCTGTGGATCCGCCGGGTCCGCGGCCGCCGCAACCGGAACTCGGCGGCCTGGCTGCTGGCACCGGACGGCGCCCAGCAGGGTCGCGGCCGGTCGATGAATTGGCATGGCGCCGTTGGAGTTTGGATCATGCCGGTGATCCTGCTGCTCTCGGCGACCGGTATGACCTGGTCGACCTATGCGGGCGAGAACATCACCGAAATGCGCCAGCAGCTCAGCTGGACGACCCCTGCGGTGAGCACCGCGCTGCCGGGCGCGACTGCCACCGGACACGCCGGGGGCGATCACCACGGTGGTGGTGACCACGCGCCCGCGGCGGTCGATACGCCGACCCGGATCGCGCAACTCGACGCGGTGTACGCGGCGGCACGCGCCAATGGCATTACCCAGGGTGCGGAGATCAGCATTCCGGCCAAGCCCGGCGTGGCATTCGCGGTGAAGGAACGGCGCATGTCCGGCACCTATACCGTCGATGCGGTCGCCGTCGACGGCGTGACCGGCACGGTCACCAGCACATTGCCCTACGCCGATTGGCCGCTGATGGCCCAACTCACCAACTGGGGCATCCAGTTCCACATGGGCCTGATGTTCGGGCTGCTCAACCAGCTGCTGCTGCTCGTGGTGATGATCGGGCTGATCGCCGTGCTCGTGCTCGGCTACCTGATGTGGTGGAAGCGACGGCCGACCCGCGGTTCGTCGCGCTTGGCCATCGGGCGCGCACCCCGGCGCGGCGTATTGCGCCGGACCTCGCCGTGGCTGGCGCTGCCCATTGTGGCGGCCGCGCTGGTCGTCGGCTGGTTCGTCCCACTGGTCGGGTTGAGCCTGCTTGCCTTCCTCGCCGTCGATGTCATCGTCGGCCTGATCGCACGCGGCCGCGCCACGGCATAGCTGAATACCGCCGGGGCGTGAGGGGCTCCGGCGGTTGCCAATTCGACCTACCGGACGTCAGAGGTACGGCCTTTGTATTGCCATTGGGCCTCCGGTGCCGGACAGCGTAGCTGCTGGCATTCGGAGGCCGACCGCCTCGGTGAGCGCTCCGGCTCAGTCGGTCAGGAAGGTCTCCAGAAGTGGTATGACCTGACTGGGGCAGTCCTCGTGCACCGAGTGCCCGCAGCCGTCGAACACCTGTGACTGTGCGTTGGGGATGCGGCGGGCGAGTTCCGCCGCCTGCCACGGTTCGTCGAAGTGGTCCGCCGCACCCCAGATCACCAGCGTCTTCGCATGGACCTCGCCCAGCAGTCGCTCGGTCAGCGAGTAGTCGAAGCGGCGCTGTTGCGCCCACAGCGCCGCACGGTTCTCGGGCCTGCTCATTACGGCCCAGTTCTCGTCGATCAGCTCGGGTGTGACCAGCTCTTGGTGCTCGAACGACTTCCGCTGCGTCGTTTCGCTGCTTGCTTTCGTCATCAGTTTGGTGATCAACTCGCCGACCACCGGGATTTCCAGCGGCCGCCAATCCCAGCTCGAGGGCACGTTCAGGCCCGGCGAAGCGAGCAGGCCGAGCCGGTCCACCCGGTTCGGATGCCGCTCGGCGAAGTACAGCGAAATCGCGCCGCCCCAGGAATGCCCGACCATCGAGGTAGCCGGCAGATTCATCGCGTCGAGGAAGGCGCCGAGGGCACCGGACATGGCGTCCAGGTCGTAGCGGAAGTCGTCCCTTTTCGGGGTGGTGTAGCCCTGGCCCGGCAGATCCACCGCGTACACCGTGAAATGCTCAGCCAGCACCGGAATGGTGTCGCGGTAGGAGTAGAGCCACTGCCCGCCGCCCGCGACGAGCACCACCGCCGGCCCGGAGCCCGTTTTCGTGTAGTGGAACCGTGCCACGTCGGTGTCGGCGTATCGCGACTGCACGGTGGACAGATAGTGAGATGTGTAGTCACGGTCCTCCGGGGGCTGCCATACATAAGCGATCGCAGTCGCCGCCGTTAAGATCAACGCCACCACCACAGCGCAGGACACGGTAAGCCACCGTAGCCACATACGAGCCGTTCCCTGATTTTTCATCGACCGTCCTTCATATGTCGAATGCCTGACACAACCAGGACGAGACGGCCCGTCGACTCCGTGACGCTTACACGATGTGATATCGATCATCGCTCGTGGCACGCTAGCGGCAACCGCGGAAGGTGCGTCCGAAACGCGAGGGGATACCCCCTATGGCGACCGGCGATCTACCCTGCGCGCGCTGGGCGACCGGCTCATTCCACCGCGGCCTTGGCCTGCGGCCAGATGCGGGCCAGGTCGATCAGGTGCGCGAGCTCGGTGTCGAAATCGTGCGCGCCCATGGGCAATGGCGGTGGTGCTCCGGTGCCAGCGGGCGGTAGGCCCGCCTTTCTGGCCTGCGCCGCCCGTATCAGCCGATGGGCATAATCGGTGATCGCCCGGTTCGATTCGGGCTTTCGCACGGTATTGCGTTGTGTTGCATCGGATTCGGCCGGGAGGTAAGCACCCAGGTGGAGCATTGCGTCGCGGATCTCCACAGTCATCCGCAGTAGACGGGTGGCTGGATCCGAGCCATACCGCGTGTCGACGGGCATGACGATCTCCGGGACCGCCGCAGTGAGATCACGCCACAGTGGCAATAGCCGACGGTAGGTTCGGGTGGCGCGATCCATACCCGCTCGCAGCATCAGTTCCGCGACCAGTGGTACCGCGAGCAGCGTCGAACCTAGCGCGACGAACAGCGTGAATGCAGCCGGGACCAGCGAAAGTGGTGGTCCGTCGGGCCATCCAGTGGTCAGCTGGGAAAGCGAGAGTGCCTGCGCGCCCCAGATAATCGCAATGCTGCCGATCATGCCGAAAGACACGATCCGAGCCGCGCGCGGCGTATCGATATCGCGGAATGCGCCGAGGCAGCCGCGAGCGAACACGAACGTGTTGTAGGTGAGTGGTACGGCGAAGGCGCAACCGATGCCCAGTCCATCCCGGGCAAGGCGCAGGTCGACCGTGCGTCCCGAGTATCTGACCGCTGCCGCGGTCAGGACTATCGAGGCCGTCGCGGCCAAGGCGACGAGACCTGCGTTGCGCTGGTTGCGCCATACGGTCTCCGGCACGGAATCGGCGCTGATGAGCCGACCGATGCTGTACAGGTACGTGGTGGTCATGAGAACGCAGCCCAAGGCAAGCTGATTCGCCGGGTCATCGATGGTCGGCGTCGATGCGCACCGGTACATCAGCAGGGCCACGATGCACCACAGGCCCATGTGGATTACGAGTCGGCCCATGCGGTTGTCGAACCGATCGACATCAGTGCCGCGGACGAGCCACAGCCAACCCGACAGCCCAACCGCGAGGTAGCCGATCACCGCCCAGGCCACGACCCCCGGTATCGGCGATGACATCGATGCACCCTTTCGATCCGGCGGAACTCATGCCCGTCGGAGGATACTGCCGCCTCGACTTCTCCTAGAACCCAAGACAATTGGGCGGGGCATGCGCTCGAGGCACGCTGCCGCTAGCGACGACCGCGGCCTTGTCCCGTGTGCTACAGGGCAATCCGGAGGCGACCCGTATCTTTGCCGACTCAGCGATGGGTGTATGCATCGACGACCCGTCTTACCTTGTCCAGCGCTTCGCGCAGGGTGTCCAGATTTGTCGAGCCGAGAGCCAGCCGAAGTGCGTGTGGCACGTGCGCGGACGTGGCGAACGGTTCCGCCGTGGACACCAGTACGTGTTCGCTCATCAGCGCGGTCGCTATTTGGTCGGCCCGTACGTCCTCGGGCAGCGGGAGCCAGAGGAAATATGACGACGCATGGCTGACCTGAGGAAGCCCCGCCAGCGCGTCGCGGGCGATCGACTGTCTGATCCTCGCATCATCGCGCTTTTGCGTCTCCAGCCTGGCGACGGTGCCGTCGTCGAGCCACCGGCACGCGATCGCTGTCATCACCGCCGGGGTGTTCCAGGTGGTGGCGCGGATCGCGCGCTCGATGGCGGGCACCAATGTGGTTGGAGCAGTGACGAATCCGAAGCGCAGGCCGGTCGCGACGTTCTTGGAGAGCCCGGAAACGTTGACGGTCCTTTCCGGTGCGAGCGCCGCCAGTGGGGGTGGTGGCTGCTCGGCCAGGAAGGCGTACGCGGCGTCCTCGATGATGAGCAGTTTGTATCGGCGCGCGATCTCGACCAGCTGCTCACGGTGGTATTCCCCGGTGACCCATCCCAACGGGTTGTGCAGCGTCGGCATCGTGTAGACGGCACGGACCCGCCGCGTCGCGCAGAGCTGTTCGAGCGCGTCGAGATCGGGCGCGTCGCCCGCCGCGGGAAGCGGTGCCAGTTCCAAATGGAGCGCATGGGCGAGCACCTTGAAGCCCGGATAGGTCAGGGCATCGACGGCTACGACGTCACCGGGCCGCAGCATCGCCATGGCGGTGACGGTCAAGCCATGCTGAGCGCCATTGACGATCAGCACCTGATCGGCGCCGACCGCTGATCCATTCCGTCGCAGATAGCGGGCTACGGTGGCCCGCTCATCAGGTCGTCCGCCATGGGGCTGATAGCGCAACAGGGCCTCGAGGTCGCCCTGGGACGCCAGCTGACGCAAAGCCTGCCGCAGCATATCGGCCTGACCAGGTAGTGCGGGGTAGTTGAAGTTGAGATCCACCACGTCAGCCGCGGCCGCCTGTAGGTCGATGCCATGGCTGGGTGGCAGCGCGATCTCACGAACAAAGGTGCCCCGACCGGGTTCCCCACTCACCAGCCCCATGGCTTCGAGCTCGGCATAGACCCGCGACGCGGTCACCAATGCCAGCCCTTCCCTGGCCGCGAGTTGGCGATGGGTCGGGAGCCGCGTCCCGGATGGCAACCGCCCCGCCCGGATATCGGACGCGAACGCGTCCACGATGCCTTTGTATCTCGAGACCGCCACGCCCCGATTGTATGCATGACAATTTCTTGATTGTATTGGATCACGATCGTACGGTGCCCAGTAGCGACTGGGAAAGGCAACCGTCATGCATATCGCCATCCTCACCTTCGAGGGCTACAACGAACTGGACTCGCTCATCGCGCTCGGCGTTCTCAATCGAGTCAAGAAGACCGACTGGCGGGTATCGATCGCCAGTCCTACCCGGCGAGTCCGTTCGATGAACGGTGTGGTCATCGAGTCGACGGCCACCCTGGAGGAAGCCAGCGCCGCGGACGCGGTCATCGTGGGCAGCGGGATGCAGACCCGTGAAGTTGTCGCCGACCAGGAACTGATGGCACGGTTGCGACTCGCCCCGTCTCGGCAACTGCTGGCCGGACAATGTTCCGGGACGTTGGTGCTGGCCAAGCTCGGACTACTCGACGGTGTACCCGCCTGCACCGATCTGACGACCAAACCGTGGGTCCAGGCAGCCGGAGTCGACGTGCTCGAGCAGCCCTTCTTCGCCAAGGGCAACCTCGCCACCGCGGGCGGCTGCCTCGCATCGCCCTACCTCGCGGCCTGGATGATCGCCCGCCTGGAAAGTGTCGAAGCGGCCGAAAGCGCTCTGCACTACGTCGCTCCGGTCGGCGAGAAGGAAGACTACGTGGCACGCGCGATGGGCAATATCAGCCCATACCTGACCAGCGAACTGGCCACCATGTCAGCTGGGCGCAACGGCTGACCGGTCTCGCAAGATCAGCACCATCAGCATGGGTGCCAGGGACCAGAACTTCGCAACCGCCCCGGTCGCGATCGGGGAACGACGAGATGATCACATCGAAGGCTTCGGCGGGGTCACCGCCGTGTGCGCCCGGATCGGCGAGCGGGTCGATGACCTCGGACCAGTGCCAGAGCGTCCACGGCCGGTAATACTCCAGAATCACCGATCCGCGCCGGTCAGGGCTCGGGTGGCGAATCCGCCTCGGCGGCAGACGCATCGGTCTCGTTCGGCACGGACACCGGCCGCAACAGCACCCAGACCAGGAAGGCGAGGGCCACCGCACCCATGCCGACACCGGCCCAGACGTTCACATTCACACCACCGGTCTTGGCCTCCTCGGCGGCGGTATTGTGCACCAGCCCCGTCACGATCAAGATGACGGCATAACTGCCGAGCAGTGCGCCGACAATGGTGCGGATATCGAAAAGCATCGGCTGGCCTCCTTATCCGACAATGATATTGAGGGCGATGACCAGGACCAGGGCAATGCCCGCGAGCAGCACCGGACGCTGATACCAGGGCAGGCTGGCCTCGTCCGGATCGTGGCGCAATTGTTTGGGCGTCTCCGAATAGACGAGCCCGACGAGTTCGGCATCCGGTTTCGATGCCGTCACCTGGGTGACCGCGACGCTGACGGCGATATCGACGACGAAGGCGACACCGGCCGCGACGAAACTCGACCCCTGACCCGACATTTCGAAGACATCGGTCTTGTGCAGGATGAAAACCACAATGGCCGAGAGGGTTCCGAAGACCAGCCCCATCCAACCCGCCGTCGGCGTCATCCGCTTCCAGAACATGCCCAGAATGAAGGTCGCGAACAATGGCGCGTTGAAGAAGCTGAACAGTGTCTGCAGGTAGTCCATCATATTGCTGAAATTGGCCGCGATGAAGGCGGTTCCGATCGCCGCGACGGTCGCGCCTACCGTGGCCAGCCGCCCCACGGTCAGGTAGTAGCCGTCCGGTCGGTCCCGGCGCACATACTGCTGCCAGAGGTCATAGCTGAACACCGTATTGAATGCGGAGACATTGGCGGCCATCCCGGCCATGAACGCCGCGAGCAATCCGGCGAGCCCGACGCCGAGCAGACCGTTCGGCAGCACATCCTTCATCAGATACAGCAGCGCCTGGTTATAGGTGACATCACCGGAGAAGTTCGGATCGGCCGTCACCGCCGCCTTGTACTCGCGCATCTGCGGCACCAGCACCGCGCTGATCATGCCGGGAATCACCACGATCAATGGAATGAACATCTTCGGATACGCGCCGATGATCGGGGTGCGCCGCGCGGCGGAAATGGAATGCGTCGCCAGGGCGCGCTGCACCTCGACGAAGTTGGTGGTCCAGTATCCGAACGAGAGCACGAATCCGAGTCCGAACACAATGCCGACTACGGAGAGGAAGCTATTGGAGAAGCCACTGAGCGCGGTGCCCGGCCAGGACTCCAACTGTTCGGCGCCGCCCGGTGATGCGGTCACCTTGTCCCGCAGCCCCTCCCAGCCACCCGCCTTGTGCAGGGCGACCAGGGTCAGCGGCAGCAGTGCGGCGACGATGACGAAGAACTGAAGCACCTCGTTGTAGATCGCCGCGGACAGTCCACCGAGGGTGATGTAGGAGAGCACGATCGCCGCTGCGACGATCACCGACACCCACAGCGGCCAGCCGAGCAGCACATTCAGGATGGAGCCGAGCAGGTACAGATTTACTCCGGCAATGAGCACCTGCGCGATCGCGAAGCTCAACGCGTTGACCAGATGTGCGCCGGTGCCGAAGCGCCGCCGCATGAACTCCGGCACACTGCGCACCTTGGAGCCGTAGTAGAACGGCATCATCACCACACCGAGGAACAGCATGGCGGGCACCGCGCCGATCCAGAAGTAGTGGAAGGTCGGGAAACCGTATTCGGCGCCATTGGCCGACATGCCCATGATCTCGACCGCGCCGAGATTGGCAGAGATGAAGGCCAGTCCGGTCACCCAGGCGGGCAGCGATCGGCCGGAGAGGAAGAAGTCGATACTCGACGAGACCCGCCGCCTGGCCAGCAGACCGATGCCGAGTACGAAGAGGAAATACAGCGCGACCAGCACATAGTCCACCGGCTGCGCGTCCAGGCGCAGCGTCGATGAGGCCTGTACCGAGACGGTATCCGGCGCTGCTATGAAAACGGTCGAATCGGCAAGCGGCACAGCGTCGTCCCTCCAGGCATTAACCGGGCGTCGAGCCAGTCGTGCGTTCTACTGTGCGTGATTGTGCCGCACCCGCGCCGCACATTCACGCACAAAGGTCGGACGTATCGCCCGATCGACTACTCAGTCGATGCGGTGGGCGCCAGCGCCCGGCAGCACCACGAAGGTGCGCGGTGCGTCGAAACCAGATTGCGCGAACCGGTTTCGCACCGCTTCGGCGACCGTCGCGGTGTCATCGCGATCGGTGAGCGCGATGACACTGCCGCCGAACCCGCCGCCGACCATGCGCGCACCGTGCGCCCCGGTGTGCAGCGCCGCGGCGACTGCGGTGTCCAGAGCCGGTGTGGACACGGCGAAATCATCGCGCAGGGATGCGTGCGCCGCGGTGAGTATCGGGCCGATCTCGCGCGGATCAACACCGGCCCGCAACTTCTTGGCAACTGTCAGTACTCGCGCATTCTCGGTGACAACGTGTCGAGCCCGCTGACGCAGGACCGGATCGGCAATCCGATCGAGCGCCACGATCGAATCGACATCGCGCAGTGCGGATACGCCGAGTTCGATGGCCGCCGCCACGCACTCGGCGCGCCGGGTGGCGTACCCCCCGTCGACCAACTCGTGCGGCTGCCCGGTATCGATCACGAGCAGTTCCAATCCGAACCGGTTCAGGTCGAACGGGATCTGTTCGTACCCACCGCCGCGGCTCGCCGCACTGCGAAAGTCACGAACGTCGAGGAAGAGCGCGTGTCCCGCCCGGCACAGTATGGAGGCGGACTGATCGAGTACCCCCGTTGGCACTCCCACGTAGTCGTTCTCGGCGGCACGCGCGATATCGATCAACTCCCGATCGGTGACGCTGGGCGCGAACAGGTCTCGCAGGGCGACCGCCACCGCACAGGACAACGCGGCCGAGGAGGATAGGCCAGCGCCGATCGGCACCGCGCCGTCGAGTTCGAGGTCGACCCCGTCGACCGGATACCCGTGCCGCACGAATTCGGACACAACGCCCAGCGGATACCGCGCCCACGGCGGCAGCCGATCCCGTTCCGCGCCAAGGTCACCCGGCTCGACAAGCACCACCTGACCGGGGCGCTGCCGCGACGCGACCCGCACAAGTCCGTCTCGGCGGACCTCGGCCACACACTCGACTACCAGCGGTAATGCGATGGGCAGCACGAAGCCGTCGTTGTAATCGGTGTGCTCACCGATGATATTGACCCGCCCGGGCGCCACCCACTTCGGCACGAATTCCTCACTTCGTCATATCGCCAGTGCCCACGCCTGCCATCCCAGCAACCACCGGAACCACACCCTACGAGACACGCCGCGCGAGCACGGTCTTCGGTCGGCGCGGATGCGCGATCGATCTTCTTGACGCACAGTCGAATTTGACGCAATACCGGCCTGCAAAATCGGCCGACCGTTTCGGGAGGGCATTATGATTCACACGACCCCACGCAGCGGCCTACTCGGGCTGCAGTGGATCGATCGACTACTCCCGCCTATGGGCAGGCCGGATCGCGACGATCAGCGTGACTCCGGAGCTCCACTGACGATCGAGATCGGCGCGGCGACCGGGGCGGGCCCGACGGCTATGTCGGCCTTCGATGCGGCACTGCGTGACCTGGGAGTAGGTGATGCCAACTTGATTCGCCTGTCATCGGTCATTCCGCCGCGCGCCACCTTGGCCCGCACGGGTCGGGTCCGCAAGCCGATCCCCTGGGGAGACCGGCTCTACTGTGTCTATGCCGCGCAGCACGCGCACGCGGCGGGTGAGCGGGCCAGCGCCGGTATCGGCTGGGTACTGCGCGACGACGGTTCCGGCGCCGGACTTTTCGTCGAACACGAGGCCGAAACCGCCGCGGAGGTCGCGCGACTGATCCGATCCAGTCTGACCGATATGACCCGCAACCGGCCCGAGCGGTTCGGCCCGATTCAGGTGTGCACCACCGAGGCCCGCTCCGATGGCACGCCGACCTGCGCGCTGGTACTGGCCGCGTACCACACCACCCCCTGGGGGCAGCGATGACGGCGGCAGCGCGCAGCGATTCGACGGGGGTTGGTGGCCGGGCGACGGGTGGGCTGCACGTCACTATCGAATCGCGCATTCCGGACGACCGGATCGAGATGTTCTACCGGCTCTATGAGGAGGCCTTCGGCCCGTTGCGGACCAAGGCCATTGCTAGACAGGTCCTGCACCGTTCCGAATTCCACGAGGAGATGGTCGATCCGCGGGTCGCCAAACATGTCGCGCGCACGGCGACCGGCGAACCCATCGGGGTGACGACGCTGACCAAACATCTCGAGACCGTGCCGTGGATCAGTCCGGAGTACTTCGCCACCCGCTATCCCGAGTACGCGGCGCGCGATGCGATCTACTACGCCGGTTTCACCCTTGTTGCGCCAAGTGCACGACAAGGCGCCGCGTTCCATGCCATGATCAAATCAGTTGTCCAGGTACTGGTGGCCGAGCGCGCCGCGGTCGGTTGGGACATCTGCTCGTACAACAACACTCGTTTTTCCTTCGCCGACAGCATTCGAGCGGTGCTCGATGAGCAACAGGCGAACGTCGAAGTCGCGGTGGAGGATTCACAGACCTACTACGCGGCGCGGTTCACTGGGGATGGAGCGACCTAGGGGGGCTGATGACAGTCAGCGAAGAGCAGTCGACGACCGCCCGCCACCGCCTCGAAATGTGGTGGAGCACAGTACTTCTCGCCGGTATCGCGATCGGGCTCGCGGTACTGCTCCTGGTCGATCGGCAGCCCCTGTCGCTGCTGACCATGGCCGCCGTGGTGATCGGCGCGCTCACCATGATCGGCATCGGCCTGTGGCGGCACCGACCAGAGCGGCCGCTGCCCTGGTATCTGCTCTCGGCCTCGGCCGTGCTGTTCGCGACGGGCACGGCCACCCGGGAGATCGACGATCACGCGATGCACCCGATCGACGATCTGTTCACTCTCGCAGGCTATTTCGGCATCGGCGTGGCCGCGACGCTATGGCTGCGCCCGCGCCAGGTCCGGGCCAACTACGACCTGCTGCTCGACTCCGCGCTCATCGGGCTCGGTGCCCTGCTGGCCTCGTGGACCTTTCTGATCTCACCGATCCTGCAATCGCACGACACCACGGTGAACACCCTGGTTGCCGCGACCTATCCGGTACTGGACGCATTGCTGCTGACCCTCGTCGCGCATTCGATGGCGACCGCGACCCGGTCGGAGACCTCGCTGCGCCTACTGCACGTCGGCCTGATCGCGGTGCTCATCGGCGATCTCGGCTACAGCCTCGATACCGTCGGCAGCGCACCCGTCGGACACGAGATACTGCCGGCACCACTGCTGCTCGCCTACCTGATCGTCGGTGTCGCGGCACTGCATCCGACCATGGCGACCCTCGGTGCGCCCCGGCGCATCCACCCACATCACTCGCGGCAGCGGGCCAGTTTCATCGCGGTCGCGTTGATCGTGGCCTCGCTGGTTCCGGTGGTCGGCTCCAGCCTGGACACCCTGGATCGGGCGGTGGTCTCCTCGCTGTGCGCACTGCTGCTCATCGGTGTGCTGGTACGCAGCGAACGCGCCATCGTGCGCAGTGCGCGCAGTGAACGGCGCGCGCAGTACCAGGCCGATCACGATATGCTCACCGGATTGCTCAACCGGTCCGCCCTGCTACGCGCGTTGAATCGCAACCGCGAGTACTGGATCGAGCAGCCATTGTGTCTGCTGTTCATCGATCTCGACGGCTTCAAGATGGTCAATGACAGTTATGGCCATGCGGTCGGCGATGAGCTGATCACGAATGCGGCATCCCGGATCCGGCGCGTCATACGGCACGACGATGTGGTGGCCCGCTACGGCGGCGACGAATTCGTGGTGCTCGCGTCGCTCGAGCGGCAGGAGGCGGCCATGCTCGCGGAACGACTACTCGGCGCCTTCGTTCGGCCGTTCGAGCTGAGCGCGGGCGAAATCCCTATTACCGCGAGTGTCGGACTGGCCTGCGGCAGCCCGCACAGCTCCGAGGACACCATCTACGACCTCATCCGGTATGCGGATTCGGCGATGTACCACGCGAAGGAGTACTCGCTCGGCTACGCATTCCATGACGATCTGCACCACGGTGCGGACACGCGCCATGGCGGCGACACCCGCCACGGCACCGCCGACTCGGGACGCCGGATCTGGCGCCCGAGCGGCAGGTCACACAATGCCAGTGGGAAGTCGGCCAGCACCGCGGTTTGAACAGCCCAGCACCG
>NZ_JBEXUI010000051.1:19197-52530 GCF_040614395.1 Nocardia sp. NPDC005998
CGCGGTCCCGTCAACCCAGCACCGCGGTCCCGTCAACCCAGCACCGCGGTCCCGTCAACCCAGCACCGCGGTCCCGTCAACCCAGCACCGCGGTCCCGTCAACCCAGCACCGCGGTCCGGTCAGCCAGTACCGCCAGTTGCTCCGGCCAGCACCGCGGTCTAGTCCGACAGCTCCTCGAGCAGCCGCTTCGCTTCGGCTAACTCCGCCTGTAACTGCTGCACCTTGGACTCCTGCACCACGCGGGCCGCCTCCAGGATTCCGGCCACTACCTCGGCCACCTCCGGATGCAGCACCTTGGCCGCCTGCGCCACCGCCGAGCTGTTCACCGGCAGCCCGCGTACGGACTTCTTCTTACCGCTGACCACATCGACCGACCATTCGCCGTCCGCGGTTCCGGTAAGCGTCACCGTGACCTCGGGCGCCTTCGGCTTGGCGCGGGCGGCGGTCGCCTTGGCCGCGGGCTTCGCGGCACCCGTGGATGCGGCCGGTTTGGCCGGTTCGGCAGCGGGGGCAACGGGTTTCGGCACGACCGGGGTCGGGCTCGGCGCCGGGCTCGGTGGAGTGGCGATGCTCGTCGTCACGGTCGACGGCTGGGTCACAGTGGATTCCTTCCTGGTTGTCGACTTCGGCTGGGCAGGACTAGCGGTCGCCGCCTTATCCCGCGGCGGCTTGGTCAACGTGACTTCGGTCGGAGAAAAGGACAGTACATCCTTCGATCCGGTCGGCTTGACCCGCAGGAAGTCACTTTCTGATCGATCACCGATCTCGACCACCTTGCCGGACCGTCCCTCCGGCACGCCAACCGCGGCCGCGGTGAACCACACCATCGGCGGGCGACCGCCAGCGATGTCCGTGGCGATCTGCTGAATTTCAGTGTCCGACAACGGCTGTGGTTTCGTTCTTGGGGACGGCATGGTGAACTCCGAGCGGTATTCGTGGATGGCTGCGTGCACAGATGATGCCGCACGCCACCGACAGATACACAGGCCACCACCGAATCCGCCCAGGATGAGGCAAGACTCAAAATTTCAGCAAATGTCGAGCTATCAGCGCGGCGGGGCGCCCACTGGGATAGCTGGATCCGCTCCTACGTCGTGGGCGCCTGCAGAGCGGGGAACCAGATTTCGGCGAGGACCTCGGCGGCCCGGTCGGCGGTGACGTCGATGGTGCCCTGCATGGCCCAGCGGGTGAAGAAGCGTTCCAGTTGGGCGACAAGCAGTTCCACGCGCAACCGGGCCTCGTCCTGACGGTCGGCGGGCCAACGGGCGAGATAGGACGTCATGGCATTGGGCAGGGCGAGGATGCCCTGCCGGGCGAGTTCGCGGAACTCCGGTTCCAGTGCGGTGGCCTCATCCCAGGCGGGCAGCAGATCCTTGTATTCCTGGAACCAGGCGATAGCCCGGGTCACCCAGTCCACGAACTCCGCGCGCGAGCCGGTATCGAGCACCCGGTCCAGATCCTCGTAGAAGTGCAGCGCGGTCGGCGCGGTGCCCTGTTCGGCAATGGCCCGCAGCAACTCCTGCTTACTGGCGAAATGCAAGTAGAAGGTGGCGCGGCTGCAGCCGACGGCGGCAGTGATGTCGTCCACCCGGACCGCCGCATAGCCCCGCTCGGTGAACAGCGCTTTCGCGCCATCCAGCAATTTCGCACGGGTCTGCAACTTCTGCTCATCGCGCAGACTCAGCGGGTTCGACTTGGTCGGCATGGGGTGCGGCCACCTCGGGTCGGTCGTCGGAGAAGTCCGAGAACGCGGGCTTCGCTAGACATCATGTCATTCACTAGACACCAAGTCTAGCCAGTGCTACTTTGTTGCCTACGTCACTCCACGGTCGCAGGCGGCTGGCGGATGGTTCGGGCACCGCATCCGGTGCCGCCGATAGGTGACGGCAATCCTTCAGACGAGGACCAGTGAATTGACTCAACGCAATCTGCCCCGGGTATGCGTCATCGGCGCGGGCCCCTCCGGTATCACCGCCGCAAAACGCCTGCAGGACTTCGATATTCCCTTCGATGTCTTCGAGGCCAGTGATGAAGTCGGCGGCAATTGGTACTTCAAGAATCCCAATGGCATGTCGGCCTGCTACCAGTCGCTGCATATCGACACCAGCAAGTTCCGCCTGGCGTTCGAGGATTACCCGGCGCCGGAGGAATGGCCGGATTTCCCGCACCATTCGCAGCTGTTCCAGTACTTCCGCGATTACGTCGACCATTTCGGCCTCCGCGACAAGATCCTCTTCGATACCAAGGTCACCGCGGCCGAACGGCAGGACGACGGCCGCTGGCTGGTCACCGCGAGCGACGGCCGCACCCGCGGCTACGACGCGCTGATCGTCTGCAACGGCCACCACTGGGATCCGCGCACGCCCGAATATCCCGGCGAATTCGACGGCGTGCTGATACACAGCCATGCCTACAACGATCCGTTCGACCCGGTCGATATGCGCGGCAAGAAGGTTGTAGTGGTCGGCATGGGCAACTCCGGGCTGGATATCGCCTCGGAGCTCTCGCAGCGCTTCATCGCCGAGAAGCTGACCGTCTCGGCCCGGCGCGGGGTGTGGGTACTGCCGAAATATGTGCACGGCGCGGTCGGTGACAAACAGAGTGTGCCGCCGTGGATTCCGCGCAAGGTCAGCATGAAGCTCAAACAGCGCTTCGTGCGCAAGTTCCGCGGCGATATGGAGTTCTACGGACTGCCGAAGCCGGATCACAAGCCGTTCGAGGCGCATCCTTCGGCCAGTGAGGAGTTCCTGCATCGCGCCGGATGCGGCGATATCGCCTTCAAACCGGCCATTACCGCGCTGGAGGGTCCGCGGGTGCGCTTCGCCGACGGCAGCACCGAGGAGGTGGATGTGATCGTCTGTGCCACCGGCTATCACATCAGCTTCCCGTTCTTCTCGGATCCGAAGCTGGTGCCCGACGAGCAGAATCGCATTCCGCTGTTCAAGCAGATGATGAAGCCGGGTGTGGACAATCTGTTCTATCTCGGCCTGGCTCAACCACTGCCGACCCTGGTTAATTTCGCCGAACAGCAGTCCAAGTTGGTCGCGGCATATCTGACCGGCAAGTACCTGCCGCCATCGGAAGCGGAGATGAACGCGGAGATCACCGCGGCCGAGGAGCGCCGCAGCGGGCGGTATTACAACTCGCCCCGGCACACGATCCAGATCGAATTCGAGCCCTACGTGCGCGATATGAACCGCGAACTGGCCAGGGGCGCAAAGCGCGCCGCCGCCGCTGGCCATGCGCTGCCGGTGCCCGCCCGCGCGCTCGAGAATGCGTGAGGGGGCGCTCAGCATGACGACGTCAGGATTCTGCACTGACGAATTCCAGGGTGTGCGAACGGAATTGGCGAACCAGGTCGCCTCGGGCGAGGAGCTCGGCGCGGCGATCTGTGTGCTGGTGGACGGCGAACCGGTCGTCGATATCTGGGGCGGACACCGCGATCTCGAACGCACCGTGCCATGGACCGAGGACACCTTGGTCAATGTCTTCTCCATCAGCAAGACCATGACCGCGCTGTCCGCGCTGCTGCTGGTCGACCGCGGTGAGCTGGATGTGCAGCAAAAGGTCGCGCACTACTGGCCGGAATTCGCCGCGAACGGCAAGGCCGATATCGAGATCCGCCATCTGCTCGGGCACACCTCCGGTGTCTCCGGCTGGGAACGGCCGATCGAACTGGCCGATATCTACGACACCGAAGCGGCCAGCGCCCGGCTCGCGGCGCAACCGCCCTGGTGGGAACCGGGCACCGCATCCGGATATCACGCGTTGAACTACGGACATCTGGTCGGCGAGGTGATCCGCCGCATCACCGGCCGCACGCTCGGGCAGATCTTCGCCGAGGAACTGGCGGGACCGCTGGACGCCGACTTCCATATCGGCACCGGCCCCGAGCATCACGACCGGATCGCGCCACTGGTCCCACCGCCGCTGCTGGAATTCGATATGGCGGCGCTCGATCAGGAAAGCATCCTGGTCAAGACGCTCACCAGCCCGTTGCTCGATATTTCGGAGGCCAATAGCGCCGCGTGGCGCACGGCCGAGATCGGCGCGGTGAACGGACACGGCAATGCCCGTTCGGTGGCCCGCGTGCAATCGCTGGTGTCCTGCGGTGGCGAACTGAACGGACGCAGGTTCTTGTCGGAGAAAACCATCGACCTGATCTTCGAACAGCAATCCGACGGTGCGGATCTGGCGCTGCTGCTGCCGCTGCGCTTCGGACTCGGGTACGGACTCCCCCAGCCGCAGACCGCACCGGAGGTTCCCGGCGGCCGGGTCTGCTGGTGGGCCGGATTCGGCGGCGCCATCGTGGTCAACGACCTCGAGCACCGGGTCACCTTCGCCTACACCATGAACAAGATGGCACCGGGACTCATCGGCTCCGATCGCGCGAATGCCTATCTGCGCGAGGTGTTTTCGGTGGTGCGGTCATGATGCGGGCATTGCAGCTCACCGATCCGGGCGTGCTGGAGCTGCGCGAGGTGGCGGTGCCCGAGATCGGGCCGACGGATCTGCTGCTACGCGTCGGCGCGGCCGGAATCTGCCATTCGGATCTGCACGTGCTGCATATCCCGTTCAAGATGCGCGAGGAACCGCTGACGCTCGGGCATGAGGTCGCGGGCACCATCGAGGCGGTCGGCAGCGATGTCCAGGGGCGGGTGGCCGGTGACCGGGGCATCGTCTATCTGTGCTGGTCCTGCGGTGTGTGCCGAGAGTGTGTGAGCGGCAATGAGAATGTCTGTCTGGCCGCCGGTCGGACCGCCATGCCGCCATGTCCCGGACTCGGTCCCGACGGTGGTATGGCGGAGTACATCCGCATCCCCGCAAGCTCTTTCGTACCCATCGGCGACCTGGATTTCCTCCAGGCCGCACCGCTGGCCGACGCGGCTCTGTCGAGCTATCACGCCATCGAGGGCGCGCGGGCACAACTGCGACCGGGTTCGGTCGCGGTGGTCATCGGCATCGGCGGGCTCGGCCATGTCGCGGTGCAGATCCTCACCGCGACCAGCGCGGCACGGGTGATCGCGGTCGATATCAGCGAGGACAAACTCGCCCTCGCCACCCGCTGCGGCGCGGCCGAGGGGCTGCTCAGCGGCGCCGACACCGCACGCGAAATTTTGGACCGCACCGACGGTCGCGGCGCCGATGCCGTGTTCGACTTCGTCGGGGTCGACGCGACCGCGACCCTCGCCGTGGAATCGGTTGCCCCCAATGGCGCATACCGGATGATCGGACTCGGCGGCGGCGCACCGGAGATCACCGCCGGACCGGCGGGCGGACCCGGCTGGCCCTGGGGTGCGTCGGTTCGAAAGTCCTACGGCGGCACCAAATCCGATCTGATCAACTCCATTGCACTGGCCCGATCGGGCAGGCTCACCGTCGAGGTCGAACGCTTCGATCTCGCGGACGGCCGCGAAGCCCTCGACCAGCTCGAACGCGGACTCATCACCGGCCGCGCAGTGCTGGTGCCCTAATTGACCCAAGAGGAAGTGCCGTTTATGACAAAGCCTTTCGATCCACAGGCAATGGCCGCCCAGGCCGTGGCACGGCTGACCGGGCCGGGTGGTCAGTTCGAGATGACGGTCGAGGATGTCCTCGGCGCACCGATTCCGGTGATCAAGGACCGAGTGCGCGCGCTGGGCGATGTCCTCGCGAATTCGGTGGCGCTGGGCGATCGCGATTACCTGGTGACCGAGGACCGGCGGATGTCCTATGCCGAACATGCGGCCGCGGTATATGCGCTGGCTCGGGCGTTGCGGGAACGCTACGGCGTCGGAAAGGGAGACCGGATCGGCATTCTCGCGGCCAATACGCCCGAATGGGTGGTGGCATTCTGGGCCGCGCAGGCGCTCGGCGCGATCGCGGTCGGCTACAACGCCTGGTGGATGCCGCGCGAAATCGCCTACGGCGTCGAACACACCGGTCCCGCCGTGCTGATCGTCGATGCGAAACGCGCGGCACAGGTGGCGCAGCTCGATACTCAGGTGCCCGTGCTCACCATGGAGCACGATCTGCCCGCGCTGATCGCCGAATTCGGCGACGGCGAGGTGCCGCACGCGGCGGTGGACGAGGACGATCCCGCGGTCATCCTCTACACCAGCGGCACCAGCGGCCGCCCCAAGGGCGCGGTGCACACCCATCGAAACCTGGTGGCGGTCATCGACTATCACCGGTTCAACGACGCACTCGCCGCCGCCTTCCAGGGCGGTGTCGACGACGGTGGCCCGAAGGGACGTCGCTTCCTGCTCACCTCCCCGCTGTTCCACATCGCCAGCCTGCACAATCTGGTGCTGCCGCGCATGGCGACCGGCGATACCGCCGTCATCTACCAGGGCGCATTCGATGCCGAACGGATACTGCGGCTGATCGCGCGGGAGCGGATCTCCAACTGGGGCGCCATGCCGACCATGGCGAGTCGACTGCTCGAGGTCGATATGTCGAAGTACGACCTGTCATCGCTGGCCGCCTTCTCGCTCAACTCCGCGCCGTCCTCGGCCGCGCTGCAACAGCAACTGCGCGACCAACTTCCGGTCGCCAAGACCGCACTGGTGACCAGCTATGGCATGACCGAATGCAGTACCGCGGCGACCATCGCAGCACCGGCCGAACTCGCCGCCTTCCCGGATACCGTGGGCCGCCCGGTAATCGGCGTCGAGTTGCAGATCCGTGATGAGCTCGGGGAGCCGGTCGTCGAGGGGGCGGAAGGCGAGATCTGCGTGCGCAGCCCGTATGTCATGCTCGGCTACTGGGCCGACGATGCCGCGACCGCCGCCGCCATCACCGCCGACCGCTGGCTGCGCACCGGCGATATCGGCGTACTCGAACAGGGCCGACTCCGGCTGTCCGGGAGGCGCTCGGATCTCATCCTGCGCGGGGGCGAGAACGTCTATCCGACCGAGGTCGAGCAGTGCCTGGACGAACATCCCGCGGTCCGCGAATGCGCCGTCGTCGGCCTGCCCGATGACGATCTGGGGCAACAGGTCGCGGCGCTCGTTGTCGTCGAGAGTCTTTCCACCACAAACGAACAGGAGCTCGTCGAGTTCGCGAAGCAGCGCATCGCCTACTACAAGGTCCCCGCGCGCTGGCGGCTCACCACCACACCGTTGACCCGCAATGCGACCGGCAAGGTCGTGCGCGCCGGAATCGCCGAAGCCCTGTCTGCCGACTCGGCCTCGGATCAGCACTGAGATATGAGAAGTCATGTACGACACCATCATTAGCGGCGGACGCTGGTTCGACGGCGCCGCCTCCCCATCGGCCATCCGCCACCTCGGCATTCGCGATGGCGTTATCGCCGTGGTCTCGGCCGAACCGCTCGATGAGACCGACTGCCCGAATGTCATCGATGCCGCCGGGAAGTGGGTGATTCCCGGCATGATCGACATCCACACCCACTACGACGTCGAGGTGCTGCAGAGTCCGGCACTCGCCGAATCCATCCGGCACGGCATCACCACCGTACTGCTCGGGTCGTGCTCGCTGTCCACGGTGCATGTCGGCGCATCCGACGCCGGTGATCTCTTCGGGCGGGTCGAGGCCATCCCGCGCAAACATGTGGTCGCGGCGATGACCGAAACCAAATCCTGGACATCGGCGCGCGAATATGTGGCGGCATTGGAGGCACTGCCGCTCGGTCCGAATCTCGCCGCATTCATCGGACATTCCGATATCCGGGCCGCCGAGATGGGACTGGATCGCGCCACCCGCAAGGAGGTCCGCCCCACCGAGGCCGAATTGGCGGCCATGGCCGCGAAACTCGATGAGGCGCTGGACGCGGGCTTCGTCGGCATGTCCTCCCAGCAGCTGTTGTTCGACAAACTCGACGGTGAGGTGTGCCGCTCGCGCACCCTGCCATCGACCTATGCGACCACGCGGGAACGCCGCAGACTCAATGCCATCCTGCGCCGCCGCGGCCGGGCGCTGCAGGGCGGTCCGGATGTGGCGCGGCCGCAGAGTCTGGTCGCGATGGCGGCGAGCAGCCTCGGCATCTTCCGCAAGCCGCTCAAGGTCAGCCTGCTCTCGGCGGCCGATATCAAGGCCATTCCCGCTGTCGCCCAGATGTTTCCGCTGATCGCCCGGGTACTCAACCGGCTGGGCGGCGACTTCCGCTGGCAACATCTGCCGGTGCCGTTCGAGGTGTACTCCGACGGTATCGATCTGCCGGTCTTCGAGGAGTTCGGTTCGGGTGCGGCGGCCCTGCACCTGTCCAACCAACTGGAACAGCGCAGGGAACTGCTGCGCGACGAGGGCTATCGACGCCGGTTCCGCAAGGACTACGACAAGAAGTTCGGGCCGCGGGTCTGGCATCGCGACTTCTTCGATGCCGAAATCGTGGCGTGTCCGGATCAATCGGTACTCGGCAAGACCTTCGGTCAGGTCGGCCTCGATCGCGGCGGACTGCATCCGGTCGACGCGTTCCTGGATCTGGTCGTCGAATACGGCGGCAAAGTGCGTTGGCGGACAACCATTTCCAATCACCGGCCGCAGGTGCTGGACAAGTTCGCGGCCGATCCCGGTGTGCAGCTGGGCTTTTCCGATGCCGGTGCGCACCTGCGCAATATGGCCTTCTACAACTTCGGGCTGCGGTTCCTGCGCCGGGTGCACGACGCCGAGCGCGCGGGCCGACCGTTCCTCTCCCTGGAGCGGGCCGTGCACCGGATCACCGGCGAACTCGCCGACTGGTACGGCATCGACGCGGGCCATCTGCGCCCAGGTGACCGCGCCGACCTGGTCGTCATCGATCCAGCGCATCTCGACGAGACCGTCGAGGCCTACGCCGAACATCCGGTCGAGGTATTCGACAATCTCCCCCGCATGGTCAACCGCAATGATGCGACCGTGACCGCAGTACTGGTCGGCGGGAAATACGTCTTCGGCAATGGCGCGGCAGCGCCGGTCCTGGGCACCGAACGCACGGGCCGATTCCTCCGGGCGGGCACGACGAAGAGCTGACCAGCCGTACCGATCGGCGATTCACTGATCGCCGAGGCCTTCTCCGCCGACGTGGTGTCGGATCAGCACTGGGTAAAACTCCCTAAAGGTCACACCTTGGCCGGTAGCAGCAATCGCCAGAGAGGAATACACGGTGAACGGGCGCTACAGCTTCGTAAGCCCCTGCCCCTTCTTGACCATCTCACCAATTTCAGTCGCCCAACGGACCGCCTCGGGAATCGTCGGGATCATCGGTCCGAAAGAATCCAGCTGGTCCTTCGGAACCCACACGTAATCCGAGTACTCCTCGTTTAGCTCGATCTCGCCGCCTGCATACTCCGCATAGAAGTGCGGCAGGATCATACTGTTGCCGTCCTTCTTCTTGAAAAGAACATTGTACGAGAGGTCTTCGGCGATCAGGATCGTCGCAGCCTGGCCGATTTCCTCTTCCTTCTCGCGGCGGATAGCATCGAGGATAGTACTGTCGGTTGTTTCCATTTTCCCGCCGATGAAGGAATAGACGCCGTCATAGTCAGCCTCACCCTTGCGGCGCGCAAGAAGAATACTATCCGTTGCCGGGTCGATCACTATGAGCTTTTGGCAATACTGGAAATGAGTGGTGTCGCTCATATTGCTCCTCATCGTGTTAGTTGACGCAATTTCCTGGGCTGCGCCTTGCGTGTGCCGTCGACGTAGACGGTCACGCCACTCATATTCGCCCCGTAGCCCGCGCAGTATACTGCACGCACGTCGTCTGCCGTCGAACCGAGTGGTAGGTTGATCGTCTTCGAGACGGCCTCATCGGTGTACCGCTGCAATGCAGACGCCATACCAATATGTCCGGCAGGGCTTATGTCAGACGCGGATGCCAGAATCTCTCTGACCGGTTGCGAATGGGTGGCAGAGTCCGAATAGATAGACTCACCATAGTTTGCTCGTACGACTCGCTCCAAAGCAGCAAGCACCTCTTCATTTGCCGCGAAGATATCGAAATGAGGCTCAATACCCGTAGAGGCGTCGATAATCAAGGCGCTCCGGCCGGTTGGCGGAAGCGCGATCGTCGACACGTTGCGCAGCATGCCGGTCACCGCAATATGCCTGGACAGTTTGCACCACTCGTCGGCTGTCACCGTGCCAGAGGTCAGGTGCCCATAAAGCCTCTCGATATGCCCCGGCGTCTCCCGGTGACAGTTTCCAATCACAGTGGTACGCATCGCGCCGAATGGCCCACGCTCCTCGGCAAGACGCACCGAGGCTTCTTTCGACGCGAAGTTGACGAAGGACAGCATATCCTCCATCAAGGTTCGGGCCGTATCAGAATCATAGGGAAGACCTGTGGCGCTGAATGCATCCGCGATGCCGCAGAGGCCAACACCGATCTTGCGTTTCTGCCGTGAGACATGCTGCGCCCGCGTCCCGTCGAGGTTCTTTTGGCTGATCTGGATACTGTTATCCAGGGCGCGCGTCATCAGCCGCGTTGTTTGCGCAAGCCTCGTGAAGTCGATAATCACCCGCCCCGCGGTGTCAGTGGCGACGAACTTCCGGACGTTGATGTAGCCGAATTGGCAGGTCTCGCCAGCAATCAGTCCAACCTCGGCGCACGGGGCCGTCGTCGTGTATGCGCCCATTGCGGGAATAGGGTTGCGTGCGTTCATTCGATCGAGGAATACAAGGCCGGGGTCGGCGCAGATGGTTGCAGCGCTACAAATTTCGTCAAAGAGGTGACGGGGATCAACCTGCCGCTCGTCGTCTAGTTCAATGCCGCACCCTGCCTCGACTGCCTCCATAAATGCACCGTCAATGTTGACGGAAGTATTGAACTTCCAATCGGCTCCGTCCGACGAAGCGTCCACCTTGGCGTTGATGAACTCATAAATCTTTGGATGCCGGACGCTCAGGACCGCCATGTTTCCCACCGGCCGATCTTCTCGCCCATTGTGGGCACTTTCAAAGGCGACCTGGTTAAGAAACTGGAGCGTAGCGACCGGATCGTCAGTCTCATCGAGATTGAAGCCGGTACCCATGCCTTGTTCGTGCAGCTTGATGATCTCTTCTCTGAGTCGCCTTGAACTGACTGGATCAAAATCGACTGTCGGCACGGTGCACGCTGTCAGAGGCCTATCTATGTAACGGCCCGCGTTAGTCATGACAGGCGTACTCATCACAATTTCTTTGCTACAGAGCGCCGTTCCAAATGCCTCGGCAAACTGTGCTCCCGACTTCTGGCCCGAGAACTCAACCTCCTGGCAAGCCAAAGCCTTGGTGACGCGCTGCACCATCGCTGCGGGTGTCTCATCGGCAGCAATTATTCTGCCGGTTCGCAGGACATGTTCAGCCCGAGTTGACGGCACAAAGTGAGACATAGACGGCCCTTTTCGATTGTATGAGCTATTTTTGAGGTCTACGAAGCCGGACGGCAGCAGCCCAGACGGTGTAACCAGGCCGTCCAGGTAATGTGCTGGATTATCGGTAATTCACTCGTGGGGAACGCCGGTCGGAACATCCCCATGCCAGCGCTGAAGCCTTGCTGCGCTTGCGGCGAATTCTTCGATGCTGGCGACCACTCGGGCTTCGGTAAGGTCGATGCCGAAAGTGTCAGGAGTGGCGCCGGTGAGAGCAGTGATCATTGTCTTCGCTGTCGGCACGATGGCCTTCTTGTCATCGACCGGCGTCCAGCGATCAAACGCCGGCACATGGACCAGCCACCGGCTGCCGCAGCAGTGCACCTTGACCAAGTACTGGCGCAACGCGATTCACTCCCCTCGCTCCCGTAGTAGGGCAGCTCGGCACCAGGGGTAACCCACCGCAGTGTTGTCCTGAGCAGGTTTTCATCTGGTGCCGAGCGCCTGCTCATCGACGCTAGAGCGGCGAGCTTGCTGTCTGCCACGCTTTTGCTCGGATTTGCTTCGGGCATGCCTGGACCATTGACCGACCGTCCGGCGACAAGCCACGATGACGATGTTCGAGCAAATACACGCATTATGAGATCAAGGATGGTCGCCATGCGTTTACGATGCCTCGGTGTCGGTAGCCAAAACGGCACGTGCCCAACGCTTTTCGCTTCCGACATGGGGACGTATGTCATCCAGGGGTGGCGTATCGGGCCGGACGGCTCGGTGATCGAGATCCCCCATATGCTGCTGGGTTTCCTGGAGCAGGGGACCTGCCTCGGTGCCGAGCTGACGGATACCGGACGCGGAACCTTCACCCTCAGCGGCACCCCGGTGACCGATCTGGAAGCCTTGCAGCAGATGAACCTCCCCGACCATGAAACCGCCATCGAGGTGCCAATAGGAAAGGAAATCCGGCCCGTATGAAGCTGATCCAGGGCGAGGAATTCGTCGACCTCTTCCGCGCTGGTGCCTGGAAGCGGGCCTTTCACCTGGAAACCCAGGACGAGTACCTCGTCGCTGACGAGCATGAACCGTTCCGCAAGTTTCTGGCCGGAGAGCCCGACGACTACGAGTGGTGCCGTTCCTGGGATACCCTGATCAACGAGGTGACGTCAACCGGCAAGCAGGTTCATCGCGTCCGGCTGGTCAGTATTCCGCATGTGGACTACACCCGGTTCGGCCTGACGATCGCCCCGCTGAACATCCAAGCGGGCGAGGAGATCAAGTGGCTGCCGCGCCCCCTGATCGACTCCGCCGAGCTGGCCGGCGACGACTACTGGCTGTTTGATGACCGCCTAGTCGTCTTCGTCACCTTCAAAGAAGATGGTGACTTCGGCGGGTTCGCCGTCACCGAGGATCCGGTGATCGCGGCTCACTGCGTCGCCATTCGTGACAAAGTGTGGGGCCTCGGTGTCCCGCACGCTGACTACGTGGAGAGCGACTTCGCGGCTGCCAAGTGACCAGCTCCAGCGTTCGTGATGCCAGAGAGGCGTTAGGCGCCCGTCTTCGGGAACTGCGCAAAGACGCGGGCCTCTCTGGCGTCCAGCTGGCCGAGCTGACGGGGTGGCACTCCTCGAAGATATCCAAGATCGAGATCGGCAAGCAGGCACCGTCCGAGGCTGACATCCGGATCTGGTGCCGCCACTGCAAGGCCAAGCCGCAGGTGCCCGATCTGATCGCCACGCTGCGCAATGTTGAAGCGGCCTATGTCGAATGGAAACGAATCGCCGGCATACGGCGCAAGCAGCAGCAACTTCACGGACTGGAAGCCGAGACGCGGCTGACCCGCTGGTTCGAGCCGGTCATCATGCCGGGCCTGCTCCAAACCAAGGAGTACATGCGGGCGATGCTCGGCAAGGTGTCAGCCTTCTATAGCCACGATGAACCAGTCGACGAGGGTATCGCTGCCCGGATCGAACGGCAGCAGGTTCTCCGTCACGGCAACCACCGGTTCAATTTCGTTCTGGCCGAACAGGTGTTGTACACCACGGTCGGATCTGACGACATCATGATCGGCCAGCTGGATCACCTCCTGAGCGTGATGCGCCTGCCAAATGTAGTGGTAAGCGTCATCCCGACCATGTCTGACTACCAGGTGCCGACGACGAACTTCGTCATCTTCGACCGCAGGGTCGCCCACGTCGAAACGATCTCGGCTGAACTGACCATCACCCAACCGCGGGAACTGGTGCTCTATGAACAGGTATTCCAAACGCTCCTTGGGCAGGCGGTGATCGGTGAAGCCGCTCGGGTACTAATCGGTCAAGCAATGGGGCGACGGCAACCACGATCCGCTAGTGGCGGCACGTAATTCACCGCCTCAGCGCGCCGCCAACATCCCCAGGAACTCCCGTACTTCCGGCACTTTGGCATGCGGCCGGACCGCCGTGGCGACGGTGTCCAGCTTCTGATGAACCCGTGTCGACCCGATCTGACTGATCGCGTCGTAGTGGTCGGTCAACACCTGGCAGCCCTCGGCAATGTCTCCGGCCTGCACCAGGTTGCGGCCAAGCTGCACCTGCCACTCTGCTTGTTCCCGCGGCCAAGCCGCCGATCCGTCGATCGCCGCCCGGATCTGTTCCGACGCAGCCGTACGTTCGCCGAGGTACATATGCATGATCCCGGTCATACCGCTCAGCAAGGCATCTGGCAGATAGACCCATTCCGGATCGAACCCGCGAGTGGATTCATACGCCCGGTAGGCCCGGCTGAGTGCATCCGTCACGGCCGATTTGTTGCCGCTCGGATCTTGCATCCCCAGCGCATCTGCTTCACGAATCGCCATGAGCGAACGCAGCTTTGGGCCACCGTGACTCATCGCAGCCCGCGAAGCTGTTTGGGCATATTGCACCGCTTGCCGTGTGCCTGCCGGGGTGCCGCCATTCCATTCGGTCAGCAAGGAACTCGCGTTGCCCAGGGCATGCGCCACCGCGATGCCATCACCGGCCGCGGTGGCGGCTTGAGCGGCATCGGCATAGAAGCGACGCGCATCGTCCAGTCGTCCAGCGTCGTAGTGGACCCAACCTGCGGCGGTCATCATCTCAGCCGTGGCAGTGGTCAAGGCTCGGCCCACTTCGTCGGTGTAGGTGCCGTTGTCCAGCAGTTGCCCGACGTAGCGCACTTCATTGGCTGCTACCCGGCACAGCCGGTCGCCGCCTACGAGCAGGTCCAGTTCGTGAATCTGGTTCACTGTCGCGTTGATCTCGGCGACGTCGCTGGCACCGATGCGGACGCTGCCCGCTGCTGACGGGGTGCTCGCCCCTGCCTGCTGAGCCGCTGCCGAACTGATTGCCGCGCCAGCACCGATGGCACCAGTTCGTAGGAAATTGCGACGGTTCACATCCGCCTCCTCGTCAGACTCCACTACCAGTATGGCAAGTGGAACGTGGAGCGCCTTGGCTACTCGGCGTAGTATCCGCACGTCGTGCACTGCGGCACCGCCATGTTCAAGCTGAGAAATGGCGGGCTGGGTATAGCCGAGAATGGCTCCCAGTTCGGCTTGGGTCATGCCGAGCGACTTGCGGATACGGCGGATGACCTCGCCCGTTTTCATGTGCATCCCGCTGTCTCCGCTCTCTCATGAACGTGCATCTGCAAGAACGATTCGGATATCCGGACCCCTTGCCCGGCAACGCTTTTCACCCCCGAAAGCACCTTATACGGTCTCAGTTATTTTTCAGAAGGTTCGGCTATTTGTGCCGGTCAACGACCCAAACGGCGGCTTACGGTCGGGACCGGTACCCGGTACCGGGGTGACGCCTTTACCCCTCGGAAGGCGTACCGGCCCCTGGACGGCCTGGGGTTTGGTAGCAAACGCCCCCGGTACCGGGTACCACCGCCTCGGCCTCACCGGTCGAGAAGCCCCGAACCGGAAGAGATCCGCTATGCATTCGCTCGCCATCCACCAGCTGAACGTGCTCATCGAACAGGAAGATCACCAGGCGCCGACAGAACCGTTCAGCTCCGGTCAAGCCCACCAGATCATGCGATTCCACGTCGCCTGCTGGGCGAGGCGCTGCCCGAGAAAAGCTGCCGCACTCCAGGTTCTCGTCGAAGCCGGCCGCACCGTTCCCTCCAACACCAAACCGCGGTGATCCCTCCTTCGCCTACCGAGCAACCAACCCGAAGGGACACCGCCATGACTCAGCACGGCTCAGGCCGCGATGCTGATGGTACTGGGGCTGGGCCAATCCTTGAACCATCGAGGTACGGGAGGTCGACTGATGCCGAAACATGAACTTCCACAGCGAATCCCGATCATCGGACCACCAGCCCCGTACACGGGCGCAACCATCGATGTGGTTGAACTCTTCGCCGACGCGCTACGCGAATGGAGCACCACCGAGCCACCCGGCACCGACCACCACGACCAGAGGGTCTAAAACTCATGGAGTACACAGCATTTGGGGACACACCCGCATCACGCTGCGTCTACTACCGGCAAGTGTGCGATCTGCCCGCGACCATCGACCCACCACATTTGGGCCGGATCATTATGCGCGCCGACTTCATTTGGGCGCTGATGATGCCCTTCCCGCTCGGACAAGCGGTGAAGGCACACATGCAACGCGAAGACCGCGATATCGGTCCGATCCTGTCCCATCCTCGATCATCTCGCTGGAGCTACCTCGTGCGGCCCGACTTGCCCGATGACGACTATCTTTTCGCGAAAATGTTCCGGCTCAACGTCTCGGTGGTCCGTACCGGCGGCACCATCGCGTTGCCGAGCCCCGCAGATCAACACGTGGAGTTCCGATGCTGGATCGAATCACCACGCTGCACGTTCCGCCCCTCCGGGCTCGTCGTAGTCGACGCCATCCGCGCTTGCGCCGGTTCGGGCCGGTCTCCAATGGTGACACGGGCGTGATTTCCGATGTCCAGCCCCAGCGGCGCGAAATCACCCCATCCGTGCGGGCATTGCTCGCGGAATTCCACGCCGACACCCAAGACAAGCTCGGCTTCGCTCCGATAGATAGCGCGCCGATCTACCAGGGCACAGACGGCTCGTTGCGCCGGGTCACCGACGGCTGGATATCCGACTCGGACACCGACCTCGACAAAGCCGACGCAATCACCATCACACCGACCAGCGTCTACGACATCGAGGAACAATGAACCCGCAAACCCCACAGCACCAAGACATTTCGCCGCGACCGCACGAACCGGACGTACACCTCAGCGTATTCGTCCACGGCGTACGAACGGACTTCGCCGCATGCCTGACCGCCGCACTGATCTTCGTTGCCGAACATCGGGCACGCCACATTAGGTTGCGTCTGTTACCAGGGGGAACTCGCGGCCCCGCATTACGCCGGACAGTCTGCGCCGCAGTCGATCTCTGTGCGCAAATCGCCAGAATCGGCGATTGTCGACTGTCGCAGCTAGGGCAAGGCATCTTGCGTGATAGGTCGGGTGCAACCCACAATCTTGCTATGGGACCCATACTGCAGCAGTTGATTACGCTCGCTGGGGTCCTGTTGGGCGCGGGCGCTACGTTCGCGGCTACGACCTACGTTGAGCGATCCAGGTGGCGACGAACTATCGACACGCGCTGGGACGACAAGCGCCTAGTCGCGTACAGCGAGTATGGCAACTCGGTGAAATCTAAGCTGGAGGTGCTGTTTCGCCACGCTGCGGAGAGGGGCCTGCCCAATCTGACTACGCCGGCGGACGAACCGCTTGCACCCAATGCCCTCGCCGATGCCGAGGCTGAGCGGACTGTGAAGTGGGAGCAAGTACTGCTTCTTGGCTCTCCGGAAACCATTGCTGCCGCTCGGCGCTGGCACATGGCCGCATACGATTTCGGCTTCATGGTGCTTGAGGAGACTCCGAGTCAGGAGTCGTTCCTGCACCAGTATCGGCTCCTGGGCTCCCTTCGAAATGACTTCTACACCTGTGCACGTGCTGATCTCGGAATCCGAGGTGCCGACCTTCCGAGCGAAGGTAGGAACTGGATTCCTCCTTACGCCCACCTGCCGGAGTTGTCGAGTGGTGCCCCTGGGCCGTTGGAGCCTACTGAGGTGCAGACATAAGGAGCCGACGAACCCGTTTCCCCGACAGCCCAGTAGGTCGGGGGCTTGTCATTAGGGGAGAACGTGCGTCCCGCGACCGGACGGACTGCGCCGGAGTCGATCTCGCCATGGAGACCGCTTGACGAGTTAACGAATTCGGGTTGGGTCGAACCAGAATCAGTGCGCCCCATGACCGACAACCTCAGGAGGTCGCGGGTTTACCAGCGATCTGTGCAAGTTGCTCTGAACTGAGGCTGACTGCGGCAAAGTGCGTTGGCGGACAACCATTTCCAACCACCGGCCGCAGGTGCTGGACAGGTTCGCGGCCGATCCCGGTGTACAACTGGACTTTTCCGATGCCGGTGCACACCTGCGCAATATGGCCTTCTACAACTTCGGACTGCGGTTCCTACGCTTCACCGTCGACAATCGCTACTTCGTCTGGCGCTCCGGCGTCGACATCACCGCGGACGGAAACATCGTCTACGCCATGGGCCCTGCGCTGTCCGTGCGCACCCGCGCCGAACTGCTGCACCGTGCGGGGGCGGTGCGGGCGATGGAGTTCGACATCAACACCGAGTGGGTCTCGTTCATGACCTGCGACAGCATCCGCGACCCCATCAACCCGCCCGCCATCAAGCTTCTCCCCGAATTCCGTCGAAACGGGGACGCTACTTCAACACCGGCGAACGCGACTTCGCCGCCGTCTACAGTCGTTAGCCTTGCACGAATTCGTAGGTGTAGAACAGCAGGCCGTCACCCATCTTTCGTGTGTTGACCAGGTGCAGCGGCTTCTTGTCGCTGGTCTCGTCGAAGAAACGCAGGCCGGTTCCCAGCACGACCGGGAAAACTACCAGCCGCAGTTCGTCGAGCAGGTTGTGTTCTATCAGTGTGCGCGCGAGCTGATAGCTGGCGTAGATCAGGATTTCCCCGTCCACTTTCCGCTTCAGCTCCGAAACCTCCTTCACCACTTCACCGCCCAGGACCGTGACGTTGCCCCAACGCGGATCTTCCAGAGTCGACGACACGACGTACTTGGGCATGCTTCTCACCCTGTTCGCCCACTCGGGGCTCACACGACCCTCCGCCAAATTGCGCTCTGTCATCCGGTCTGCGAACCACTCATTGGTACGCCCGCCCAGCAGCAGCACCTCAGCATCGAGGGCTTCCTGCGTCTCGCGGGCGGTCCAATCTTGGAGGTCCCCGGCCCCGACGGACTGGTGGAACCAGCCGCCCCGCTCGAAGCCTTCCGCGCCGTCCGGGTCTTGGACCACTCCATCGAGCGTCACATTCGAGGTGAGGATGATCTTTCCCATTTCCGTGCTCCTTGAACAATGTTGTCGGCTATCACTGGTCTAGACGCCGCGGCATCGGAAAAGGAGGCGCTCCGCGACCGCCCCGTTCGCGGCCTGGCCGACGTCCATACAGGATGGAACTGCACACAAGGAATGAGGTGGCGGGAGTGGAGTTGGCGCGAACGGACCTGATGTCGAGGGCGCAGGCCGGCGACGGCGAGGCATTCCGAGCGCTGACCGAGCCACACCGTCGCGAGCTACAGGTGCACTGCTACCGGATGCTCGGATCGTTTCAGGATGCCGAGGATGTTCTCCAGGACACGATGCTCGCCGCTTGGCGAGGTCTCGAACGATTCGACGGGCGCGCCTCACTTCGCACCTGGCTCTACCGCATCGCCACCAACCGGTGCCTCGACGCGCTGCGCTCTGCTCGCCGACGTCCTGCAAAGCAGTGGGACATCCCGGGAATCGAACTACCGGAACCCACCGGACTCGGCGAAATCCACTGGCTCGAGCCCTATCCCGACGCCCTGTTGGATGGTGCGATCAGTGTGCCGCTCGGTCCGGAGGCGCGCTACGAGCAAACCGAATCCATTTCCCTGGCCTTTGTGACCGCCCTGCAGATCTTGCCGCCTCGCCAACTCGCCGTCCTCATCCTGCGCGACGTCCTCGGATTCCACGCGAACGAAGTAGCCGACATGCTGGACACGACAGTCGAATCGGTCAAAAGCGCCCTCAAACGCGCGCGTGCAGGAATGCAGCGCCAACTGCCGGTGACTACTGCCCGAGAGCGGCCGCCTGCCAGCGACTCACCTGCCGAGGACGCGATCGTGGCGAAGTTCGTCAGCGCCTACGAATCTGCCGACATCGACGCGTTGGTGGCTCTGTTGACCGACGACGTCTTCATGTCGATGCCACCGATACCGCTGGAATACCAGGGCCGAGACATTGTGGCCCGCTTCTTCGCACTCATTTTCGGCTCGGTACAGAGATTCGAACTGGTGCCGACGCGAGCCAACGGTCAGCCGGCATTCGGGGTCTACCGACACCCCTCCACCGGTAGCCACGGATCCGGCCTCTTCGTCCTCACTCTCGCCGGTGACCGAATCGCCGCCATGACCCGCTTCGAAAACACCGTCCTCCCCGTATTCGGCCTGCCGCAATCCCTCCCGAGTGCACAGTAGGTCCGCCCCGCCATACCGACCGGCCACTCGGCGATTCGCGTCGCCGTTCGATCCGCGCTACCTTATCTGTTACTGGCGAACACAGGTGTTCGCCTATCCACTCGCAAGGAGGCGATGTGGCGATATTTGCGCACCAGGGTCGGAATGTGGTGTACGACCGGGTCGGCAGCGGGGCACCCCTCGTGCTGCTGCACAATGCGGGCACCCAGCGTCATATCTGGGACGATCAGGTCGGCGAATTGCGGCATCACTACGAGGTTTTCACACTCGACCTGCCCGGTTACGGTGAATCCGACCAGCCGGCCGACGGCTACCGGCTCGCGGACTATGTGCGGATGCTCGAGGCCTTCCTCGCCGCGCAGGATCTCACCGATGTCGTGCTGATCGGCAACTGCCTCGGGGCCGCCACCTCGTTGCGGTATGCGATGGCGCGTCCGGACAACGTCCGGGCTCTGGTGCTGTGCAACCCGCTGACCTGGCATACCGTCCGCGCCGGACGCCAAGCCGGACTGGCCTGGGTCGATGCCAGGCTCCCGCTCGCACCGGTGGCGCGCAGGCTCGCGCTGCCGGATGCGGTCGTCTCCCGAATCGTTGCCGACCAGTTGGGTGCGGACGGGCGGCGCCGGAATCTGCACCGCTCGCCGCGCCTGAGGGCACACTGGGGCGATAAGGGGCGGCTGCAGGCGCTGCACGGGCTGGTGCAGGACTTCCCGACCTATGCCGAACTCGATGTGTTCACTCCCGGCCCCGGGTTCCCGCCGATCTGCACCATCTGGGGTCAGCAGAACCGCATCCTGTCGGCGCGCGCGGGCGCTCAACTCGACGAGACACTGCGGACACACACCCGGATCCAGCTAACCGAATGCGGACATCTGCCGATGGTTGAGGAGCCGCAGACCGTGACGAATGCCATCACCACCTTCCTCGCCGCCAAGGAGGTGCGGCCGTACCGAACGGAGAAAGACCAGGTCAAACCCTGATTCCAGGGTGTTGATATGGTTGTTTGGCGAAGCGAAGCGCGGGAAACCGAACCTCAAACACCGAGGAAAGGGACGTCATGTTGCTACGCCGATTTGCCCGTCCACTGCTGGCGACCGCATTCGTCGCCGATGGTGTCGACGCACTCGCCCACCCCGAGCAGCGCACCAAGGCCGCCGCGGGGCTGGTACAGCAGGGCCAGCAATCACTGCCCGATAATTTCGCCGCCAAACTGCCATCGGATCCGGGGACAGCCGTCAAGATCAATGCGATCGCCCAGGTCTCGGCCGGTGCGTTGCTTGCGCTCGGCAAAATGCCGCGGCTGGCCTCGCTCACCCTTGCCGCGACGGTGATTCCCGCAACGGTCACCGAACAGGACTTCTGGGCGGAGAAGGATCCGGATCGCAGGCTGGCCAAGCGCAACGCCTTTCTCAAGGATGTGAGTCTGCTCGGCGGGTTGATGATCGCCAGCGCGGATACCGGAGGCAAACCCTCGCTCGGCTGGCGTGGCCGCCGCGCCGCGAGCAATGCCAGCGCGGCGGTCTCGGCCGCCTTGCCGTTCGCGGCGGCGGATTCGCAGACCGGTGAGGCGCTGCGTCGACATGCGCACGACACCGCCCTGCGCGCCAGGGAACTCGGCGATGTCGCCGCGGCAAAGGTCGCCGCGGTCGCGCAGGAGCGAGGCTCCGAAATCGCCGATATGGTCAAGGAGTACGGCCCCGAATGGGCCGAGCTCGCCAAGGAACGCCGTGCGAAGCTGGCCGAGAAGGCTGCTGAACTCGCCGAACTCGCCAAGGAACGCGGGCCCGAAATTGCCTCGGTCGCACGCGAACGCGGCACGCTGCTGGCCGAGATCGCCCAACATCGCGGGGCCGAACTCGCCGAAAAAGCTCAGCACCGTGGAGCCGAACTCGCCGAAAAGGCTCAGCACCGCGGGGCCGAACTCGCCGAACTCGCCAAAGAGCGTGGGCCCGAATTGGCTTCGACCGCGCGCACGCGCGGCGCCGGGCTGTCGGCGAAGGCGCAGAAGCGTGGTGCGCGCCTGGCCGCGAAGGCCGAGCGCCGAGCTCAGAAGGCGCAGCCTGGGATCGATAGAGCCCTGCGCCGCCTCGACATAGCCCAGGAGCGAATGGCGCTGGCGCAGGAGCGGATTGCGCAGGCCAGGGCACGCGTCGAGGGGCGGCGCCACTGACCTGCGCCGGGCACGATCGCCAGAACTGCACCGGGGCTGTGCATCCCGGCGTAGTGCCGACGAATGCCGCAACCAGCAACCCGAACCGAAGGACGGCACCACCGAGTCACGCCAGCACAATCACCGGAACTACACCCGGGCCGCACATCCCGGCATAGTGCCCACGAATGCCGCAACCAGCAACCCGAACCGAAGGACGGCACCACCGAGTCACGCCAGCACAATCACCGGAACTACACCCGGGCCGCACATCCCGGCATAGTGCCCACGAGCGCCGCAGCCAGCAACCCGAACCGAAGGACGGCACCACTAAGTCACGCCAGCGCAATCACCGGAACTACGCCGGCGCCGCGCATCCCGGCGTCGTGTCCGCGAGTGCCGCGGCCAGGGAACCGACGCGGCGGAACGTCGTGGACAACCCGGTGATCTCGATGACGCGGTCGACACAGCGCACAGTGGTGATCAACACCATTCGGCGATTGGCCTTTTCGGCTGCCGCCTGGGCCTCGATCAGGGCCGTGAGCCCGGCGGCGGCGAAAAAGGTGACCGGTGAGAGATCGACGACCATGGTCGATTCCGGAGAATCGAAGGCGCGCAATAGTTTATCCCGCAGCTGTGGCGCGGTGCACAGATCGACTTCGCCAGCGACGACCACCAGCGTCACATCGCGGCGTGGGTGGCTCACCGAGAACTGGATGCTCCGAGCTCGGGGCGCGGTCGAAATATCGACGCACTCACCGTGTTCCGGTCGATCACGGTCAGCGGGTCGCCCTGCCGGATAAGCGAAGTGGGTGGACATGCGCTGGCTCCTGCGGTCCGGGTGCAGACCTGGTCACACCAGTGAAGCAGGGTCCGCCGGGTCTGTACAGAGACAGCGCGTGCCGCGATTCCCGGGAACCGGACCGCCGTATCGGACGACCAAGTGATCATGCAACATACAGCACTGGCAGCACGTCGGCGTGCGGCCAATGGCGACCGCGCCGGACGCATCGAGAGCTCGACCCCGCCTCTGAAACGTGCCGCTGTGCTGGCCATGGCCATTGGCGCCATTGCCGTCACCGGATGTTCGACCACGATCACCGAATCCGCGACCACCGCACCCGCCGCGACCGAGGGCAGCACCAAATATCCGATCACCATCGAGAACTGCGGTAAGAGCTACACCTTCACCGAGGCACCGAAGCGAGTCGCGGTGATGAACGGCGGGTCCATCGGCGAGGTCTCATCTCTGATCGCGCTCGGCGTCGGCGACCGCGTCATCGCCAACGCCCAGTCCTACGGCACCTCCGAGGTGCCCGGCCGCGCCGGCGCCATCGCGGCACTCCCGACCGGCGGCATCACCCCGAACAACCTGCAGGACATCCCCCGCGAGGCCATGCTCGCCCAGCGACCCGATCTCGTCATCTCCACCGGGGGTGGCGGCTTCTCGGCCGATCAGGGCTTCGCCACCCGCGCGGAGCTGTCCGATGCGGGCGCCAATACCTATGTGCCCCGGGCGAACTGCGGTATGACCGGTGCGGTCACCGGCACACCGACCATCGAGGACAGCTACGCCATGCTGCGCGACTTCGGGACGATCTTCGACGTACCCGGCCGCGCCGAACAGCTCATCAACGATATCGCGGGCAAGATCACCGAGACCGCCGCACGGGTCGCCGGACAGCCCGAGAAGAATGTGCTGCTCATCTTCCCGGGCATGGATATGGGCGGTACGGGCGACTTCTCGGCCATTGCGGCGGGCGGCATCTGGAACGACATCATCCAGCGGGCCGGTGCGGTGAACCCGTTCAACCGTACGGACGGTACGACTTTCGTGACGATCAGCAAGGAGCAGCTCGCCGTCACCCCGATCGACGGCCTGATCGTGGTCAACTACCGCAATTCCGATATCGACGGGACGGCAAAGCGGATCCTCGAACAGTTCCCGCAGTGGAATGCGAGCAAGAACACCAACTACACGGTGCTCTCGGACTCGATCTACCTCGGCCCGAGCAATGACATAGCGGTGGCGAAGATCGCCAGGCTCGTTCACCCCGAACAGTTCTGACCGATGCGCACCCTTCGACAACAGCGACTGCTGGCCACCACATCCCTGCCCGTCGCGATCGCCGGCGCAGTGGCAATCCTGTGCGCGGCAATGCTGGTATCCATCGGCGCGGGATCGGTCACCGTGTCGATCGCCGATACCGGCCGGGTCATCTTCGCCCACTTATCAGGTAGGACACCGGATGTCGGATTCACCGTCGACCAGATCGTCTGGAACTATCGGCTGCCCCGGGTCATCCTGGCCGCGCTGTGCGGCTGCGGGCTCGCGGTCTCCGGCGTGATTCTGCAAGCGCTGGTGAACAATCCGCTCGCCGACCCCTATGTGCTCGGGCTGTCTTCCGGCGCCTCACTCGGTGCGGTGACGGTGATCGCCACCGCCGGTGCGGCACTCGGCGGTATCGGCGTATCCGGCGCGGCCTTCCTCGGGGCGATCGGCACTGCCGCAGTGGTTTTCGCACTCGGACAGCGGCGCGGCACGCTGGCCCCCACCCGCCTCGTACTGGCCGGTGTCGCCGTCGGATATCTGCTGCTGGCGGCGACCAACTACCTGCAACTGCGCGCCACCCCGAATGAGCTGCGCGCGGTGATGTTCTGGACCATGGGCAGTGTGTCCGGTGCGAGCTGGTCGCGACTCGGCCCGGTCACGCTGGTCGTTCTCGTTGCCGTCGCGCTCGTGCTCGCCTTCGGCCGACGCCTCGATGTGCTCGGCACCGGTGATGAGCAGGCCACCGCACTGGGCGTCGACGTCCGCACCACCCGCATGGTCCTGCTCGTACTCGCCTCCCTGCTGACCGGCGTACTGATCGCGGTGGCGGGCGGAATCGGCTTCGTCGGTTTGATGGTTCCGCATCTGGTGCGCCTGACATTCGGCATGGACCACCGCCGGGTACTGCCACTGGCGGCACTGCTCGGCGCGGCGTATCTGGTTGCGGTGGACCTGCTTTCGCGCACTGTCGACGCGCCCAACGAACTCCCGCTCGGCATCTTCACCGCCGCCTTCGGCGCACCCTTCTTCCTCTGGCTGCTGCGCCGCGACGGAGCCATCGCATGAGCGGGCCACCGTTCCATGAATCGGGCAGCTCGGTTGAGCCACGTGATGCCCGCACCGCCGAGCTATCGGTTGTCGGGGTGAGCGTGGCGATCGGGGGTGCGCGGGTATTGGATGCGGTGACGTTGCAGGCCCCGCCCGGGTCGGTGGTGGGCGTGGTCGGGCCGAATGGCAGCGGTAAGACGACGCTGCTGCGCACGATCTACCGGTCGTTGCGGCCGGATCGGGGCATGGTGCTGATCGACGGCGCGGATATCACCGGAATGTCCGTGCGGGCAGCGGCCCGGACCACCGCCGCGGTCCTGCAGAACGGGGCCGGATCGCCCGAGCTCACCGTCGCGGAAATGGTCGGCCTCGGCCGCAATCCACATCACGCGCTCTTCAGCCGCGATACCGTCGCCGATCACGCGGCCGTCGAAAAGGCCATGGCGCGAACGGGTGTCACCGCGTACGCCGATCGCCCCATCGGCACCCTGTCCGGCGGCCAGCGCCAGCGCGTGCTGCTGGCCAGGGCGCTGGCACAGCATCCGCGGCTGCTCGTCCTCGACGAGTTGACCAACCATCTCGACGTGCGCGCCCGATTCGAACTGCTCGACCTGGTTCGCTCGACCGGGATCACCACACTCGCGGTGCTGCACGAACTCGACCTCGCGGTTCGGTGTTGTGATCGTTTGGTCGTGCTCGATCACGGCAGGGTCGTCGCGGCGGGGACGGTACTCGAGGTAATGACGCCCGAGCTGCTGCGCACTGTCTTCGGCGTCAATGCGCGGGCCGAGCAACACAATGACGGCGTCGTCCGATTGCATTACGCCGCAAAGCCTTTGGCCTCCGAGTGACTGCCGGCTCGGGGGCTGCGCTGCCGGTCGGGCTCCGCACTGGATCGGGCACCGACGCGGGGTACGCAAGTGCGGCCTCGAAGATGGGACCTCGCGCCGATCGTCGGAAAGATCCTCGAGCAGCAACTTCAGCCCCACGATCTCGGCGAGCCCGTGGCCCGGCTGCGCCGCCATCAGATACAACCCGCGGGAACTTTGTAGTGCGCCGATCCGACAATGTGGACGTGGAGTGCAAGGTATGCCGAACCGCGCTATCGGCGCGGATCGATGGCGAACGCGAAACCGTGCCCGCGGCGCGCGTGGACGAACACCTGGAACAGTGCCCGGAGTGCTGTTCCTGGTACGCCGCCGCCGTGGCGATCTCGCGCCTGCTGCGCGGCGGTTCGGGCTACGCGCCCGATCTCACCGACGCCATCTTCGCCGCCGCCGACCTGGAGCGCCCGCGCGGATCGCGCTGGCGCACCGCACTGTCCGGAGTTGGCTGGTCCGAATGGACCCGGCTGCTGCTGGGCCTGCTCGGTATCGTGCAGTGCGCATTGGCGATCGGCCAGTTCGCCGGATTCGACTTCGGCATGACCCACCACCACGGCGCCGAGCTGACCCGGCATCTGATGAACGAGTCCACCGCGTGGAGTCTGGCGATCGGTATCGGATTCATGTACTGCGCGATGCGGCCGCACGCGACCTCGGGCGTGCTGCCGGTGCTCGGTGTACTGGTCGCGACGCTCACCGCATTCGTCATCGGTGACCTGTATTCCGGAGTGGTGACGGTCTCTCGGGTGCTCTCGCACGGCATCCTGGTCGCCGCGTTGGTGCTGGTCGTGGTGGTACATCGCACCCGCCGACCGGAGACCGCACCGCCGACCCGCACGAGCAATCCGGTGCCCGCCGAACTCGTCCTGCCACCCGGCGCCCGATTCGGCCGCCGCACCGGCCATCTGCGCTCGACCCAGCATCGCTCGACCCAAGACCCCGCCGCCTGACCGAACGGAACCAAATGGACACAGCATCGCGCAGCGATTCGATAATGGGTGGCGGTCGGGCGACGGGTGGGCCTACCGCATTGACCGAGCGCGGTCGCGCGACGGACGAGCCCGACCTCGCCACCGCGGCGCAGCGCAGCACCGTTCGCATCTCGCTCGCGGTTTCCGGCATGACCTGTGCCGCCTGCGCGAATCGGGTGGAGCGCAAACTCAACCGGGTCGACGGCGTGCTGGCATCGGTGAACTACGCGACCGGCATCGCCACCGTCGATGCCGCCGCGGATATTTCGGCCGAACAGCTCTGCGCCGCGGTGGTCGCGGTGGGCTACGGCGCGCAGCCGATCACCGAGGGCACCGGCCCGATCTCCGCGGCCCCCGAGGAGGCCGCGGTCCGAGATCTGTTCCGCCGCTTGGTCGTCGCGCTGCTGCTGTTCTTCCCCCTCGCCGATCTTTCGGTCATGTTCGCCATGGTGCCAGCGGCCAGGATCACCGGCTGGCAGGTCATGCTGACCGTGCTCGCACTGCCGGTGGTGGTGTGGGCGGCCGCGCCGCTGCACCGAAAGGCGCTGGCGGGGGCGAAGAATTTCACCGCGAGCATGGACACCCTGGTATCGGTCGGTGTGACGACCGCGACGCTGTGGTCGCTGGACACCATGTTCCTGCACGCGGAGCGGACCGCAACTCCCGATGGCGTATGGGACGCGTTCTGGTCCGGTGATTCGATCTATCTCGAAGCCGCCGCTGGCGTGACCACCTTCGTGCTCGCCGGACGGTATTTCGAGGCTAAAGCCAAGCGGTCGGCGGGCAGCGCGCTGCGGGCGCTCGCCGCGCTGGGCGCCCGTGAGGTCACCGTGCTGACCCGTGACAATCGCGAAATGCGTGTCCCCATCGGTGAACTGGTCGAGGGACAGCGCTTCGTGGTGCGGCCCGGCGAGACCATCGCGACCGACGGCCTGGTGGTCTCGGGTGCGTCGAGCGTCGATGCCAGTGCCATGACCGGCGAATCCATACCGGTCGATGTGACCGAGGGGATGGCGGTGATCGGCGGCACCACCGCACTCACCGGTCGCCTGATCGTGGAGGCCGCCGCGGTGGGCGCGGATACCAAGCTGTCCGGCATGATCCGGCTGGTCGAGCAGGCGCAGACCGGGAAGGCGCGCATGCAGCGCATCGCCGACCGGGTCTCGGCGGTATTCGTTCCATTCGTGTTCGCCGTGTCGGCTGGCACCTTCCTCACCTGGTGGCTGCTCGGTTCCGGTATCGACCGGGCCGCCGCGGCCGCCTTGGCGGTGCTGGTGATCGCGTGCCCGTGCGCGCTGGGGCTGGCGATTCCGACCGCGCTGATGGTGGCCTCCGGACGCGGCGCGCAACTGGGCATATTCATCAAGGGCCATCAGGCGCTCGAGGCCACCCGCGATGTGGATACGGTGGTGCTGGACAAGACCGGAACGGTCACCAATGGGGTCATGAGCGTCGTCGCGGTGACCGTCACCGACACGCTGACCGAAGCCGAGGTGTTGCGGCTGGCCGGTGCGGTGGAGGCGGCCTCCGAACACGCCGTTGCCGCGGCCATCACCCGGCACGCCACCGCAGTGCGGAACGAACTGCCGCAGGTCGAATCCTTCACGGCGCTACCGGGATTGGGCGCGCGTGGCATCGTCGCGGGCCGCGAGGTCATAGTCGGGCGCCTGCGCCTGCTGCACGCTCGCGGTATCGACGTGCCGCGACCGCTGAGTCACGCTGTGCGCCAGGAGGAACGGTCCGGACGCACCGTGGTGCTCGTCGCGGTCGACGGTGTGGCCAGTGCGGTGATCGCGGTCGCCGATACCGTCAAGGATTCCGCCGCCGACGCCATCGCCCGACTGCACGCGCTCGGCCTGCGCGTCATGATGTTCACCGGTGACAATGCCTATGCCGCCCAGTCGGTCGCGGATGAGATCGGCATCGATGAGGTTGTCGCCGAACTGCTTCCGGAGGGCAAGGTCGAACTCATCGCCCGCATGCAGGAGCAGGGCCGCCGTATCGTGATGGTCGGCGACGGCATCAATGACGGGGCGGCGCTGGCCACCGCCGACCTCGGCATGGCGATCGGGGCGGGCACCGATGTCGCGATCGCGGCCGCCGATGTGATCCTGGTGCGTGACGATCTCGGGGCGGTCGCCGATGCCATCGAACTCGCACACGCCACCCTGCGCACCATCAAGGGAAATCTGGTGTGGGCCTTCGGCTATAACGTGATCGCCATTCCGGTGGCCGTGCTCGGGTTCCTCAACCCGTTGATCGCCGGTGCGGCCATGGCGTTCTCGTCGTTCTTCGTGGTCTCCAATAGCCTTCGACTGCGTCGCGTTCGGCTCGTACGCTGAGTCAGCGGCGCGATCGCGCCAACTTCTCCAGCATCGCGTTATAGGCGGCGAGTTCGGAATCCCCGTACTCGTCGTCCTTGCGGTCGGTGCGCACCGCGGTGCGGCGATCCTGTGCCACCCATTGGGTCAGCAGTGCGCCGACCACGAGCAGGATCGGGATTTCACCGGAGACCCAGGCAATGCCGCCGCCGACCCGCTGATCGGCCATTACGTCCAGGTGCCATGGCAGTTCCAGTTGTTGATAGAACCGCTCGCCGATAATGGTGTTCATCGACATCACCGCGACACCGAAGAAGGCGTGAAACGGCATGATGGCGAACAGCATGCCGAGCCGGCCCAGATGCGGCAGGCGGCGCGGGCCGGGATCAATGCCGATGATCGCCCAGTAGAACAGGTAGCCGATGATCAGGAAGTGCACGTTCATCAGCACGTGCCCCCAGTGATAGCGGATCAGGTTCGCGAACAGCGGCGTGAAATACAGACCGTAGAGCGAGAGCACGAAGGCCGTGATCGCGGTGCCGGGATGGGCCAGCACCGCGGTCGGGCGCGAATGCAGGATCCACAGCACCCATTCGCGCACACCGGGAACCGCATCCTTCGGGGCCGCGGGCACGGCGCGCAACAGCAGGGTCACCGGTGCGCCGAGCACCAGCAGCACCGGCACGAACATATTCAGGGCCATATGCGTGATCATGTGCATGCTGAACATGGCGTAGCCGTAGCTGCCGATGCCCGATGATGTCGAAATCAGCAGGACCACACAGCCGCTCGTCCACGACAGCGTGCGCCATGGCGACCAGGTATCGCCACGCCGCCGCAGTCGAAGCACACCCGCGAAGTACAACCCGATGCCGGCCAACGCGGCGCTGCCGAGGACTATATCGAAGCGCCACATGGTCATCAGCCGCCAGAGGTCGGCCCGGCCCGGCAGGTCGAAACCGAGGAAGACCTCCTGTGCCGTGAACGACCGATCGGCGAAGGCCGGGGCGGGTTGTACCGCCATCGCTACCAACGCAGCCGTCGCCAACACCGACAGCGCACCGGAACCGGCGATCAGCTGTCGCGTACGAGGCGACGAATCCGGTTCGGCCGCGAGCTTTCGCAATATCAGTCCGATGCCGATGGCCGCCGCGACCACCACCAGCGCAAGCCGCCCATAACCGGTATCGAACAACGCCGACCACGGCAACAGGATCGCACCGAGCACCAGCCCGCTGACGGTGGCCGCGGCCAGACACAACAGGCCGATGCGGGCGTAGCGTCGAACCGCGGTCGCTACCTGGGAACCCGCACGGCCCAGCTGCGCCGCGACACACCAGGCCGCGCCCGGCAGCACCGAGACCGCCAGCTGGAAGATGATCATCGCGCCGGTCCCGAAGTCGTGATCCGGTCCCTCACCCGCATTGCCGACCAGCGCGGGCGGCAGCACCGCCAGTAGCGCGAGCACTGTCGGTACCACAAGACCGGTCCAGGCCAAGGTCAGCCGCGTCACCAGCGCGACGACACCGGCCAGCACCGCGACCACGATCCAGGCCTTGGGCTTCTCACTCGCATCGATCAGCGCGCCGATTGCACTCCGCTCCAGTGCGGTGCTCATCGACAGTCCGCCCACATTGGCCGCGCTGACCGGAATCAAGATCAGGGCCGAGACCAGCCACACCAGACTCGCCCGCTCGGCCACCCGGACCCCGGCATATCCGTCCACATCGACGCGTCCGCGCGCGGTGACCACGGTGCAGCACAGCGCATAGATCAACGCGCCGACGGTGAACGCGCCCGCCAGCGCCGCCACCACCCGCAGCGCGACATAGATCAGGACATCGGGGAAGCCCGGATATGCGAGCCCGGCCCGGCGGTAGGGCATATCTCCGGCCGCGATGACGGAGATGAGCACGACGGCACCGGCGGCGACCGCCGCGATCAGCCAGATGAAGTGGTCGGGCGAGCGCTTCACCTGCACGTTTTTCCACCAATCCGGGTAACCGAAGATGTGTGACGGGCCGCGGATGTGCCAGCCCTCGCACATAAGTCGCCTGTGGCCCGGTGCTGGTTCCCGGGCCGCAGGTGGTGCGACGAGCGTCACATGGTGGATCGCTCAGGCAAGTCGAAGGTGACCGCGACCGGGGCGTTGATCGGATTCCGGATCGTCGACGTCGGTGGCGAACGCACCGGATTCGTCCATACCCCAGCCTATTTCAGTTCCTTGGAAAATCTACAGACACAGGACCCAGGTCACCGATCCCAGCCAGATGGGGAAGCATATGGCAATCGACCCCTGGGTAGGCGTTACCGGAGCTGGAGCCTCGGTCGCGGAGGCGGCGGGAGCCACTATAGAGCCAACGCCAAGGGATAGTGCGATTGCAGTTGCGGCAATGGAACTTGCGATCTTGGTGTGCATCTTCTTGCCTTCTCACTTGAACCTTGCACCGAATTGGTGCTCGAGCACGAAACGCGAGAAAGAAGCGTTTCATCCAATTATGATTTGCCTTGCAACTATCATCTCTGCGATTCACGTAGTCTACTAGGGACTTTCGGCCCCCTTCGAACTGTCGCAAAGTTGGGGGATGACCGGGTTTTCCGGTCGATATCCGCTCGAATTCGAGGACCGGGAACAGACGAATACCCGGTTATGTCCTTTTTATTCCGATCTCCGGTCCATATTTCCCTGTCGCGACATCATCAAAACTTGGCGAATCGCTCAGGCGAAGTCGAAGGTGACAACGACCGGAGCGTGATCGGATTCCGGATATTTGACGTCGGTAGCGAATGCACCGGATTCGTCGTGCAGCAGCTCGTTGTGGATCTCCGCGCCGCGGTAGTGGGCCAGCAGATTGCGGGTGACCAGGATATGGTCGAGCATCTGCCCCTTGCCCTGATGGAACAGCGAGTACCGCGCGGATTCGGGGATGGTGTTCTCCAGCGGCACCAGCACCCGTCCTGCCAGCGCGCCATTGCCGGTGTCCTCGACATCGCCGCGAATGGCCACCAGGGGCACCTCCTCGGCGGTGGCATTGAAGTCGCCGCCGACCACGATGCGCGCGTTCGGGTCCTGGTCCAGGATCTGATCGACCAGCCGCCGGACCTCCAGCGCCTGGCTCATCCGCTTCATCGACGAGATGAACGAACCCTCGGCGGCCGCACCCGCACTGCGCCAGGTGAAGGTATTGAGCTTCTGCCCGGGAATGTCGGTGGGCAGTTTCGACTTCAGATGCACCACGATCACATGCAGGGGTGCGCCGTCGACGTTCAGCTCCACATGCAGAATCGGCCGCTCGACTCGAATCGCTTGCGGCGCGACGGCGGGTGGATCCGCGGTCAGCATCTGATAGATCGGCGCGGCGACGAGTGTATTGAGCAATTGTGTATGCCCGGTCACCGGCAGCGAGGTGACCAGCACCAGATTGCGCTGATCGAATACTTCGCCATTGGCGGTTTGCGTCGAAACAATATTTGCCCCAGCCAATTTCGTGCCGGAGAGCAGTTCGGCCAGTGCGAGTAGCGCCCGCGGCTGGCCCGGCCGTTCCTGTCCGTGCACCTCTTGCATACATAAGATATCGGCCCGCAACCGCTCGAGCTGCGGTCGCATTACCGCGATCCGATCCGCCAATGACGGCGTGCTCGCATTCGGCACCGTCTCGTCGAAATTCTCCACATTGAATGTGGCGATACGTAGGGTGGTCATGACACACCGATCCACTATCAGGCCCCGACCGACTTATCGATTACGATCCGATTCTTACTCGGCCGACACCCGAACTCCTGCGTACCGACTACTCGAATTCCCCGATCAATGCGGCTATCGGGGTGCGCGTTATGGCCCGTAGGGCACTGGCTACGGTTCCGCCCGAGGAGCTTCGGCCTGGGCTTCGGTGTGTTCGGCGACCGCCGCGGCATGTTTGGCGCCCGAGCCCCAGCCGACATGCAATTCCGAGCGCATGCGATCGACCATATGCGGGTAGTGCAATTCGAAAGCAGGACGCTCGGAACGGATCCGCGGCAGCTCGTAGAAGTTGTGCCGCGGCGGCGGGCAGCTGGTGGCCCACTCCAGCGAGTTGCCGTAACCCCACGGATC
>NZ_JBEXUI010000052.1:0-52431 GCF_040614395.1 Nocardia sp. NPDC005998
GGCAAGGAGATTCCCGGCGCCCACGATCTGTCCAGCATCCGGCTGCTCGGCAGCGTCGGCGAGCCGATCAATCCGGAGGCCTGGCGCTGGTACCGAGAGGTGCTGGGTGGCAACCGGACTCCGATTGTGGACACCTGGTGGCAAACCGAGACCGGCGCCATCATGATCTCCCCGCTGCCCGGCGTCACCGCCGCCAAACCGGGTGCGGCCATGACACCGCTGCCCGGTATCTCCGCGAAGATCGTCGATGACGACGGCGTCGAACTCGAACACGGCCGTTCCGGACTGCTGGTATTGGATCAGCCGTGGCCCTCGATGCTGCGCGGCATCTGGGGCGATATGGATCGGTTCCGCGAGACCTACTGGGACCGATTCGCCGAGCGCGGTTGGTATTTCGCCGGTGACGGCGCCAAGCTCGACGCCGACGGCGATCTCTGGGTACTGGGCCGCGTCGACGATGTCATGAATGTCTCCGGACACCGGATCTCCACCGCCGAGGTGGAATCCGCGCTCGTCGGACATGCGTCGGTCGCGGAGGCCGCGGTGGTCGGTGCGAACGACGCCACCACCGGTCAGGCCATCGTCGCCTTCGTCATCCTCACCGCGGGTGCGCACAATTCCGGCGATGTGCTGATCGGTAAACTGAAAGCCGCTGTCTCCCAGGAGATCAGCCCCATTGCCCGCCCCAGGGAAATCCATATCGTCCCGGAACTCCCGAAGACCCGCAGCGGCAAGATCATGCGCCGCCTACTCCGCGATATCGCAGAGGGTCGCGAACTCGGCGATACGTCGACCCTCGTCGATCCGAAGGTCTTCGAGGCCATCGCGCGCAGTTAGGCGACGCTCCCGGGCGGACCCGGCCACCGCAATGATGAGGGGGACCGGGTCCGCCCCGCCGCGTCGGCGGACACACGATTGCCGCCGAAGTTCAGCGCCCGGCTAGTATTCCCGACGTGCGAATTGCCGCGACCCGTCTCTGCGCTGTCGTCGGCGCCTTTCTGATCGCCACCACTTCGCTGCTGCTCGGTGCACCGCGCGCACAAGCCCAGATCGATAAACGCTGCTACACCAATGCCGCGGGCACCCGCTGCTACTACCTGCATGTACCGCCGGGCAGCAGTGCGGGTAGGCCGCTGATGGTGTACCTGCACGGCTGCAGCGACCCGCTCACCGACGGCCAGCCGACCGGCTTCTCGCTCACCCGGGTGGCCGACGAAATGGGTTTCGTGCTCGCCTATCCGATCCAGGACCAGGCGGCCAATAAGGAATTCTGCTGGAACTGGGACAAAGCCGAGAACCGCGAACGCGGCCAGGGCGAGCCGTCCATCATCGCGGGCATCACCACCACGCTCATCGATGAATTCCAACTCGATCGCTCGCGCGTCTATCTCGGCGGGTACTCCGCGGGTGGTGCGATGACCACCAATTTGGGCGCCACCTACCCGGACCTCTATGCGGCGATCGCGCCGATGGCCGGTGCGCCCTACCGATCCGAGCTCGGTGGCCAGCTGATCATCGACGCGATGGATACTCGCGCCCGCACGATGCCGACGTATTTTCTACAGTCCCTCTTCGACGAGATCAGCAACTACGTGATCGGCCGCAGCAACCTCGCGCAGTGGCGCGAGGCCGATAACCTCGCGGATCCGGGTTCGGTGCCGACCGTGCCGACGCGTCAGGAGGCTCTCGCCGCCGGACCGGGTCTCCCGATCCCACTCACCGCCGAGCACTACGACAGTCCGCGCGGATGTGAGCTGGCGCAATTCACCACACCGCTGCTCTCCGAGCACGTGATCGGGGCGCGCATCGTTCAGGACGACGGGGGCATCGAGGTCCAGCGCAACCTGATGCGCTTTCTGCTCGCCCACCGCATGCCCGCACCGCACCAGGCCTGCTAGACGACGAAGGCGTCCCGCAGGCGGGCTGCCCGCAAAGCCGTTGCCCACCAGGTGAGTTGGTCCAGCGTGACACCCATCGCCGCATCGAGTTCGGGATCGCGGCGGGGCCAGCTGCCGTCGGCGGCGAAGCGCTGCCATGCCCGCGCGACCGGGACGGTGCGGCGGATCGGGACGGCGTTGAGTTCTCCGAATATCTGGCGCAGCTGGGCGGTGACGCGGCTGCCATCGGAGTCGCGGCCGTAGCTGACGACGGTGACCGGTTTGGCCGCCCATTCCACATCGAACCAGTCGATCGCGTTCTTCAGCGCGGCCGGGAAGCTGCCGTTGTATTCGGGAGTGATGACGATGAAGGCGTCGGCAGCGGCCAGGCGCTGCCCGAGTTCGCGCACCGGCGTGGGAGTCGGCTCGGTCAGCTGATCGGGCAGTCCGGCGGTGGCGAGGTCAATGGTGTCCAGGTCGAGGTCGCGGCGGTGGTGGATACGGCCCGCGACCCATTCGGCAACGGTCGGACCGAAGCGGCCGGTGCGGGTGGAGCCGATGATCATCGCGATGCGCAGGCGCTGATGCGCTACCCCGGACTGCGCATGAGGTAGCGCCCCGATCGCGCGCTCGGTCACGGTGCGGCCTTGATCGGCGCGTCGAGGAATGCCGGAATGATGGACAGCAGCAGGTCGGGGCGGTGTACCAGGGTGATGTGCGAGGTGCCGGGCAGGATCGCCAGCTGTGCGTTCGGCAGGCCCGCCGGGGTGTCGCCCATCGCGCCACCGCCGAAGACGCGGAACATTTCGACGGCATGCTCGGGCCGGATGATGTCGGCGTCACCGACCATCGTCAATGTCGGCGATGTGATCCGGCGGACGGCCTCGACCGGGAAGGTCGGGGTCGCGTTCTTATCCTGTTCGCCGACCTTGGCGACCAACCGCGGGAAGTCCTCGGGGCGAGGCGCATTCGCGAGGTAGTCATTGTGGAACGGTGTGCCGTAAAGCATTTCGGGCTGAATGTCGGCAATGCCCTCCATCAGACCGGGTTTGATGCCGTTCACATCGAGGCTGGCGGCGGCGATGATCTGCTTGCGCACCAGGTCCGGATGGGTGAGCGCGATCTGCAGTGCGACGCCACCGCCCATGCTGTAGCCGAGGATATCGGCGCGCTGCACGCCGATGCTGTGCAGCAGGGCGACGGTATCCTCGGCCATCTGCTCATAGCCCAGCGGGCGGTCGATATCGGCGGTGTGGCCGTGCGCCTGCTGTTCGATCGCGATGACGCGCCGGGTCCTGGACAGTTCCGGGATCAGCTGGCCGAAATCGGTGCCGATGCCCGAGAGCGCGCCGTGCAGTAGGACCAGCGGGGGCTGATCGATGGCGGGGCCGTGCACCTCGTAGTACATGTGCAGGCCGTTGACGTCGGCATAGGCGCCGGGCGCCGGGGCCTTCGCGCTCTCGGATCCGCAGCCGGTGACCAGTGCGGTCACGGTGGCTGCGATGGACGTGGCGATCGCGGTGGTGAGTTTCATATCGGGCTCCCTGGTCGGTGTTCCTGCGTTGTCACCAACTCTGGGCGCGTGGCCTTCCGGTTTGTTTACGGTCCGATTCCGGACAGCGACGCCCCCGCTAAGCTGCGCATATGCGTTTCGGTGTGCTCGGTCCGTTGACGGTGTGGACCGATGCCGGCACCGTGGTGCCGATTCCCGGTGCGAAGGTGCGTGCACTCCTGGCGGATCTGCTGGTCGCGGGTGGTCAGCCGGTGTCGGCGGATCGGCTCGTCGATGACATCTGGGCCGCGGATCCGCCGGGCAATCCGGCGGGCACGCTGGCCGCGAAGGCGTCACAATTACGCAGGGCGCTCGAGGATGCCGAACCCGGCGGACGCGATCTGGTGGTGTCACCGCCGCCCGGGTACCGGCTGGTCGGTACCGAGGTGGACGCGCTGCGATTCCGCTCGCTGATCGCCACGGCGCGTGCCGCCACCGATACGACCGCCCGCGTCGCGGCACTCACCGAGGCGCTGGGATTGTGGCGTGGACCCGCATTCGCCGATTTCCGCGATGCCGAATTCGCCGGACCGGTCATCGCACAGCTCGAGGAGCAGCGCCTGGTCGCGGTCGAGGAGTTGGCCGAGGCACGGCTTTCGCTCGGTGAATATCGTGAGGTCGCTGGCGATCTCGCGGTATTCGTGCGCGAACATCCACTGCGCGAACGACTTCGGGCCGCACTACTGCGTGCACTCTACGGTGCCGGACGCCAGGCCGAGGCGCTGGCGAGCTACGAGGATCTGCGCCGCCATCTCGATGATGAACTCGGTCTGGATCCGAGCCCGGAACTCGTTGCGCTGCAGCGCTCGATCCTCGGTCAGGAGCTGGAGGTCGCCGCGCCGCGACCGGAGCACGTGGTCCGGCGGCGCAGCTCCAATATCCCGGCCCAGCGCACCGCATTGATCGGGCGGGACGAGGAGGTGGCGCGACTGCGCGAGGCGGTATCCGAGACCAGGCTGGTAACGCTGACCGGACCGGGCGGCGTCGGCAAGACCCGCCTGGCGCTGGCGACCGCCGCCGGGCTGAAAGAGCGCTTCCCACACGGCACTTGGCTGATCGAGCTCGCGCCATTGCAGCCGACCTCGACCGACGCCACCTCCTGGCTGGCCGAGGCGGTATCGCAGGTGCTCGGTATCCGCGCCACCGGTGGCGCCGATCCGACGGACCTGCTGTGCGAGGTATTGGCCGATCAGGAATTGCTGCTGGTCCTGGACAATTGCGAACACGTCGTCGACCACGCGGCCGACCTCGCCGAACTGCTACTCGGCGCGGCACCGAAGCTGCACATCCTGGCGACCAGCCGCGAACAATTGCGGCTGCCCGGTGAGGACATCGTCGCGGTCGAACCATTGGCCGTGCCCGCTGCCGATGTCGGGCTCGCCGAAGTCAAAAAGTCCAGTGCTGTAGAGCTTTTCGTCACACGTGCCCGAGCGAGCGACCGCGATTTCAACCTCGACACCGACACCGCCGAATCCGTTGCCATCCTGTGCCGTCGACTCGACGGCATTCCACTGGCCTTGGAACTGGCCGCAACCCGAGTCCGCGCCCTCGGCGTGCACGAAATGGTGGCCCGCCTCGACGACCGTTTCCGCCTGCTGGCCACCGGGCACCGCGGTGCCCCGCCGCGACAGCAGACACTCACCGCCATGATCGACTGGAGCTGGGGGCTGCTCGACGACACCGAACGTACGGTGCTGCGCCGCTTGGCGGTGCACACGGGCAGCTGCACCCTCGATGCCGCCGAAACCGTATGCGCCGCAAACCCAATAGCCACCGCGCACGGCCGCACCGCAGCATTCCCCGCTGGTGGCACCCGATCGCGTGCCGACGGGACCCCGGCAACCGGTCTCGGCTGGGCGAATGGCGGCGGTACCGACGCCGGTCTCGCCCCTCCTGCGCCGAACGACGATCGCGCGGCCAGCACCCGCCCCGCCGAACACGAGGCGACCGGGCCGCACTCGGCCATCCGCGACGCGGGCGCTATCGCCCGCCGGATCGATGTCGACACTACGGCGGATGGCGGTCACACCGCGTTCCCACCGGTCCGGCTGGATCCGGCCACAATCGCCGATGTGGTTGCGCGCCTGGTGGATCGGTCGTTGGTACACACGTCCGGACGGCGGTACCGACTGCTCGAATCGGTAGCGGCGTTCAGTGTGGACCGGCTCGCGGAGGCGGGTGAACTCGAGGCGGTGTACCGCGCGCACCACCTGTACTACCTGCACCTCGCCGAGCAGGCCGAACCCGAACTCTACGGCGCGGACCAGCAACGCTGGCTACGCCGACTCGACAGCGAAAGCGCGAATCTGCGCACCGCACTGGATGGATTCGTGCGCGTGGCGGACGCGGAACACGCCCTGCGCCTGGTCAATGCCCTTGCCTGGTACTGGCTCCTGCGCGGCCGATTCGGGGAAGCGCGCCGCTGGCTCGCCGCCGCCCTGGCATTGTCCGACTCCGGCCAGAGGAATTCGGCGCCGAGCAGTTCAGTGCAGAGGAATCCGGTCAAGAGCGGTTCACCCCAAGGCAATACGGCGCAAAGAGCTTCGGCGCAGGACATTGCGGGGCAGAACGACACGCCCAAGAGCGGTGCGCCCCAGGATGATTCGGAGCAGAGCGGTTCGGCGCACGGCAATGCAGCCCAGGGCAGCGGTTCGCCCCACAGCGACTTGGCTGGCGGGGACTCAGCCCCGCACGATTCAGCGCAGCTCGATTCGCGCCAGAACGATTCGCGCAAGGGCGAGTCGCCCCAGAGCAGTTCGGCCGAATTGCGGGCCCGCGCACTGGCGTGGGATCTCGGGTTCGCCTTCCAGCAGGGTGAATTCGCCGATGGGGCGGCGCGGCGGGCGGAGGTGTTCGCCGCCTTCGATAGCGTCGACAATCCGGTGGGGCGCGCGCGGGCGGCATTGTTCGTTGCCTTCTCCGCCTTGGAATCCGGTGATCTCCCCGAGCTGGAGGCGGTCATCGAACAGGCGCTGCCGGTCGGTGCACAGCTCGGTGACCGGTGGGCCGTCGCGACCGCGCATGTGGCGCTGGCCAAGGCGGCGCACAGCCGCGTCGACCTGCCCGCCTTGGCGCGGCATGCCCGCGCAGCCGCCCACATCTTCGCCGAAATCGATGACCGCTGGGGTCGCCTGCAGGCGGCCGAATGGCTCGGCGGGCTGGCCGAATTGACCGGCGATCTGCGCGGCGCGATGGAAATCCACACCGACGCACTGGGGTTGGCGCAGGAATTGGAGCTGTGGGGGCAGGTCTGCACCCATCTGTGCTGGCTCGGCTGGATCTGCATGCAGCACACCGAATTCAACCGCGCCGCGGCCCTCGCCGACCAGGCGTTGCGCGTCGCCGCCGAACACGGTTACGCTCCCGGTCGCCTGTTCGCCTCCATCGTTGCGGCCTGCACGGCCCGTCGCGACGGCAATCCGGACCTGGCCGAACGCATCCTGCGCGAACTGCTGGAGTCGACCCCCACCAGCGACGCGGAAACACCCCTGTTCCTGCCCATGCTCCAGGTCGAACTCGGCTACGTCCTCGAACAACGCGACCCGACCGCCGCCCTCGCCCTGCACCTGTCCGCCCTCGACGGCGCCCAGCGCATCGCCGCTCCCCGCGACACCACCTTCGCCATCGCCGCCCTGGCCGCCGCGACCACCGAACTGGGCGAATACGAAACCGCCGCAACCCTCTTGGGCACCTCCGAGGCCGTACGCATCACCAACGGCATCCCCCTGCTGCCAGCCGAACGCCACGACATCGACCGACCCACCACCAAAATCATTGCCGCCCTGGGTGATTCAGCCTTTACCGCAGCCCACGCCGCCGGTGCCGACCTGACTCCAGCGCAAGCGAGAGACCTCGCCGCCGCGATCACCAGCATGACAGCGACACCTCAGCCCGGCCGGTGACATCCTCTGCGCACTGAACGCCGCCACCGATTCCAGCAGTCGGTACCGCCGTCCGGACGCGTGTACCAGCGACCGATCCACCAGGCGCGCAACCACATCGGCGATTGTGGCCGGATCCACCGGACCTCCGCACACCGCGGTTTCCACGCTCCGACCGCCGATGCTGGTACCGCTCGGCAGTCGCGGTCCGCGGATTCCGACAGCATCTGACCGCAACGGATTCGCCCTGATAGCAGGCTCACCTCACTGACCGATCAGTAAGAACCGACACGCTCGGTGACACGCCGCTCGACGATTGCCGCGGATGCCGGTTTGAACCGCTGGGTGGGTCTGCCACGTAGACAATTCGAACAGCGGCACCTGCGGCCGCTCATCGAGGAGACCCTATGAAACGACTGGGACCGTGGCTCACGCTGGCGGCAGTGGCCGTACTCGGCCTCATCGTGTTGGTCATCAATATGTCCAAGGACACCGAACCGTCGACGGCCAAGACGAACACGGCGGCAACCACCACCGCACCCACGACGCAGGCACCGCCTAGCACCACGACGCCCGCGGCCGCGCCCTTCCCGGCCAAGGCCGACTACGTGGGCAAGATCCCGCTCGCCTCCGGCGGCACCGTCACGCTGGAGATCACCGTCGCGGGCGATAAGGCCATCGCCTACGCCTGTGACGGCAAAGCGATCGAATCCTGGCTACGTGGCAGCACGACGAATGGGTCATTGCAGCTCACCGGCAAGGACGACGCCACATTGACCGGCACCTTCGACGGCAAGTCGGTGCAGGGCACCCTCTGGATCGGCGGCAAGCAGTGGAACTACACCGCTAACCCGGTACAGCCGCCCGCCGGGCTCTATATCTACAGCGAGGCCGGGACTCGCCAGAGCTGGATCGTCGACGCCAACGGCGGGGTCACCGGCGTGCAGCGCAATCCGGACGGCTCCACCGCACCGGCGGTCACCCTCGCGCCCGATGCGACGGCCGTCGTCAATGGCAAGAAGATCACGGCGAACAAGATAAGTGGTGGTGACAGTGTCGGCTGATCGGGAAGCGCCGACGATCCGGGCGAATCCGAGCCGGGCATCGGCGGCGGCCATCGTCCTACCGCTGCTCGTCGGCGCGGCGATATCGGTACTGCTCGGCGTATACGCGAAACAGCATGAGCCACGGTTCTTTTCGATCAATGTGGCCGGATTCTCCAGTCCAGTTGCGGTGAAGACCTGGCTGGCCACCCTCGCCACCGCGCTCGCGCTGTTCCAATTCCTTTCGGCGCTGGCCATGTACGGCAAACTCGACGCGCTCTTCGCCAAGACCCCGTCGTGGATCGCCGCCGCCCATGTGTGGTCCGGCCGCCTGGCCGTACTCGTCACCGTTCCGGTCGCCGTGCACTGCCTGTACGCATTGGGTTTTCAAGACTACGAGAACCGCGTGCTCATCCATTCCCTGCTCGGCTGCTTCTTTTACGGCGCGTTCGTCGCCAAGATGCTGCTGCTGACCCGAAAGGGCCTGCCCGGCTGGATGATTCCCGCCGCCGGCGGTCTGGTGCTGACCGGACTGACCGGGCTGTGGCTCACCTCGGCCCTGTGGTTCTTCCAGCACAACGGCATCACGTTCTGAATCTTTCTGATCGGAGTTCGCTATGACCAGCAATGATCCCCATCTCAACCGCCGCACCGTCGTGATCGCGGGTGCGAGCGCCGCAGCCGCCGCGGCCGCGCTCACCGCGTGCACCACCTACGGCAAGGCAAACACGCCCCAAGCACCCGCACCCGCCGCGGGACCGCCCGGACAGAAAGCACCCGCCGGGCAAAATGCGATCGCGGCCACCTCCGAGGTGCCGGTCGGCGGTGGTGTGATCAAGGGCGATGTGGTGGTGACCCAGCCCACTGCCGGTTCATTCGTCGGCTTGGACTCGACCTGTACGCATGCGGGCTGCAAGGTCGCCAATGTATCCGGCGGCACTATCAACTGCGCCTGCCACGGCAGCAAATTCGGCCTCGACGGCTCGGTGGTCAACGGTCCGGCCACCCGGCCACTCGCCCCGAAATCGGTGCACGTCGAGGGCGACTCGATCGCGCTCGGGTAGGTCCTCGCACCTCGAGTCCGGCCGCGCGGCATATGTCCGCGCGGCCTACCAGCCCGGGCAAAAGTCAGACGCCGCCGAACAGTTCGGCCATCCGCCGGTCCATCTCGTCCGGCGGAACATCTTCGACATGGGTGGCCACGGTCCAGCGGTGACCCCACGGATCCTCGAACGCACCACTGCGATCACCGTAGAACTGAGTGGTCATGGGGGTGAGTTCCTTGGCGCCCGCGGCGAGGGCTGCGGCGAAGGCGGCATCGGCGTCCTGGACGTAGACATACAGGTTGACCGGTGTGCCGCCGACCGTCTTCGGGTCGAGGAAATCCATATCGGGAGCCGGATCGCCGACCATGACGAGCGAATTGCCGAACATGAGTTCGCAGTGCGCGACCTTGCCCTCCGGTCCCGGCACGCGCATCCGCTCCGATGCGCCGAAGATGCGCTTGTAGAAATCTATGGCTGCGGCCGCGCCATCAATCGCCAGCCCGGGCGAGACCACCGGATATCCGTCAGGGATCGGTTTGACATCGGACATGGAATACCTCCGATCGAGGCGTTTGTCGGACAGGTGCGAGCCTATTCCTCGAATCCGACAAAGAGGCCTGGATCGGCGCTTTGATCCCCCGACCTGCGGCTGCTGCGCAAACCGGAGGCCGCGCTCATTCGTTCCAGGTGACCTGCGTATTGATCGTCTGCTGCAGCATGCTCGCGCTGCGCGGATCGCGGTAGGCCTGATGCCCGCCGACGGTGATGGATCCGGCCACCGGCAGTGGCAAGCCGAGGTCGACGGTGATCGTGCCCGCGCCCTGCATGACGTAATCCTTGATGTCGAGCGTGCCCGCGTTATTGGGCAGCGTCCACACCGGCGACTTCGGCTGCTGGGTCACCTCGAGTTCGATGGTCAGCCGGTCGCCGTCGCGCTTGGTCAGCGTCGCGGTGGTCACCTGGTCGAGCGCGACACCCCCGTCGACCTCTTGGCGCACCGTCCACACAGCGCCCTCGCCGACGGGCTGGTCGGGAAAGGTGATCGAACGGTAGACCGCCTGATAGAAGGCCTGTTCCAGGGCCGCGCGGGCGGAATTGGAGGTGTCCGGCGACGGGGCGAGCCGCAGCGCCGTGATCGCACCGAGGTCGCTCATATCGAATCCAGCGTGCGATCCACCGGCGGCCGTGAGCGCCTTGGCCAGCGACGGATCCGGGGTGGAGATGGTGCCGAGGGTCAGTTCGACACCGTCGGCATCGGTCTGCGCCGTCATCGGAATCGTCAGCGCTGGCGAGGAGAAGTCGCTCGGCGGCTGATCATTGATCTGCTGCTCGATGTGATGATCGGTGCGCAACGTCACCTGCTGCACCGTGCCCACCGGATAGCCGGGACGCAGCAGCGACCGCGGCTCCTCTCCCGTCGAGATGACGGTGGCGACCGCGGCCGAGATCGGCACGGTCACTTCCTTTCCGATGCCGAGCGGCTCGGTGCTGTCGGTTTCCACGCGCGCATCGGAGCCGTCACTACAGCCGACGCCGAACGCGGACAGTCCGACCGCGAGCACCATCAACAACACACCCGAGCGCGCCATTCGGGGTATGTGGGGGGAAGACAATGCCGTCACGAGCATCAGAGTACGACCGCTTCCTGAGTGTCAGCTGGGACATGCAGGTGACCGCGTGCGCAGGGCAGGTCGTCGCTCGAGAGATGATGGTCGACGTGAGTGATGACCGGCCGTCCGAGGACAACACCGCCAATGGGGCGGTGCCGCCCAGCGACGAGACAGAAACACCGACGCCAACCGCTGATTCCGGGAAGGCCGCCGCACCGCTGCGGCTACCCACGCTATTGATCATCGCCGCGGTATTGCTCGGTTTGGACCTGCTCACCAAGACCATCGTCGTCGCGAAGCTCACCCCGGGCGATCCGGTGCCGATCATCGGCGATTTCGCGCGGCTGTCGCTGGTGCGCAACCCGGGCGCGGCGTTCTCCATGGCGACCGGCATGACCTGGCTGCTGACCCTGGTCGCCGCGGCCGTCGTGATCGGCGTGATCCGCATCGGCCGCACGCTGCGCTCGCTGTGGTGGGCGATCGGCCTCGGCATGGTGCTCGGCGGCGCGCTCGGCAATCTGGTCGACCGGTTGTTCCGTGCGCCGGGTCCGCTGCAGGGCCATGTGGTGGACTTCATCGCGGTCGGCTGGTGGCCGGTGTTCAACCTGGCCGACTCCTCGATCGTCTGCGGCGCGATCCTTTTGGTGGTGCTGACGGTCTTCGGTTTCGAGCCCGACGGCTCACGCACCGGACACGGCCGCTCCGAGGAGGCCGCGACCGAGACCGCCACGACCTCCGAGGACGAACCGTCGGACAATGGCGCCAACGGTACGGCCAGCAGCAAGGGGACGGCGGCATGAGCGAGCGAATCATGTCACAGCGGGCATCGCTGATGCCGGTACCGAGCGCCCGCGAGGTGGCGGCATGAGGGAAACGCGGACCATGCCCGTACCCGACGGGCTCGACGGCATGCGCGTGGACGCCGGCCTGTCCCGACTGCTCGGCCTGTCCCGCACCGCCGTTGCCACCCTGGCCGAGGAGGGTTCTGTGCAGCTCGACGGCGTCGCCGCGGGCAAATCGGATCGCCTGGTCGCGGGCGCCTGGCTCGAGGTCGAGTTTCCGGAACCCAAGCGCGAACTCACCATCGATGCGGTCCCGGTGGAGGGGATGAAAATCCTCTACGCCGACGATGACATCGTCGCGGTGGACAAACCCGTCGGCGTCGCGGCGCATACCGGCGTCGGCTGGACCGGTCCGACGGTGGTCGGCGGACTGGCCGCGGCGGGCTACCGCATCTCGACCTCGGGTGCGCACGAACGGCAGGGCATCGTGCACCGGCTCGATGTCGGCACCTCCGGTGTGATGGTGGTCGCGCAGTCCGAGCACGCGTATACGGTGCTCAAGCGGGCATTCAAGCAGCGCACCGTCGATAAGCGGTATCACGCACTGGTGCAGGGACATCCGGATCCGAGCAGCGGCACCATCGACGCGCCGATCGGCCGGGCCCGTGGTGACGCCTGGAAGTTCGCGGTAACCGCGGACGGGCGACCGAGCATTACCCACTACGACACCGTCGAGGCCTTTCAGGCCGCGAGTCTGCTCGATATTCATCTGGAAACCGGTCGTACCCACCAGATCCGCGTGCACTTCTCCGCGATCCGGCATCCATGCTGTGGTGATCTCACCTATGGTGCGGATCCGCGGTTGGCGGAGCGGCTCGGCCTGGAACGGCAATGGCTGCACGCGCGTTCGCTCGGGTTCAACCATCCGGTCGACGGCCACTACCTGGAGATCACCAGCGAGTATCCGGACGATCTGAAGCACGCGCTCGACGTGCTGCGCAATGCCTGACTCGATGCTCTTGCGCCGCATCGCGATCGCCATTGCGGCGGTCGGGTTCGCGGTGCTCATCGTGCTGCTCGGCGCGCTGAACCCGCCACGTCCATCGGGCATCTCCACCGACCGGCTCGGCCCCGAACGGGGCGAGCCGGTCGCGGATTATCTTGCGCGGGCTCGGGATTCGCTCTCCGGCCCGGACACCAGTGATCATTGGGCACTGGTCTCGTTCACCGAACCGCTCACCCCCAACCAGATTCCGGCACACAGCGGCGGTCTGCGCATCGCCGCGGCCAGCCACCACGTGTCGATCCCCCGCGTGCACACCCCGATCGTCACGGTCCAACTCCCCGCTGGCAATTCCGTCGCGGTCGCCTCCGCCGATAACGCCGCCTGGCAGTTGCTGGCCGAACACCCCGCCGACGAGCGCACCAGCCGCATCACCGCGGTATCGGTGGCCCGCCTGCGCGCCGGATGCGCATGCACCGTCGGTCTCGTGGTTCGTGGCCGACTCTCGGAACTCCGAAATCTGGCCGCCCAGAATGGGATCCGCGCTGTCCAGGCGCTACCCCCAGACGCGGTCGCCACCAGCTTCGCCATCGTCCCGCTACTGCCCGAGTACCAGGACCTCGCCCTGCCCGGTCCGGACGACGGCGCGGTACCGGATCAGTAGTCATGGTGTCACTTATCGGTGCAGTAGGCGAGGCGCATCGACTCCGCCGACTTCAATCCGGCAGTGTCACAACACCATCCAGGTACCGACGGCACCGTCCGATGAGCAGCACCCGGTCGCCGGCGAGTTCACAGCGCAGGCTGCCGCCGCGCCGGGACAGCTGACGCGCACTGAGTCGGGTACGACCGAATTCGCGGCTCCACAGCGGAACCAGCTGGGCATGTGCCGATCCCGTGACCGGATCCTCGACCACACCGAGGTCCGGTCCGAAGACCCGGGAGACGAAGTCGACGGTGTCGCCGGGCGCGGTGATCACGGCGTCGAAGGCGAGCGGCGGGAAGGCCGCGAAATTCGGCCGCGCCGCGCGCACCTCACGTTCGGAGCCGAGCACGATCACCTCGTCGAATCCGGTGTATGCGCGCACCGGGCGCACACCGAGCGCGTCCACCAGTGCGGGATCGGGCGTGACCTCCTTGGATTCCAAGGCGGGCAGGTCGAGTATGTATTCGTCGTCATCGGTGCGGTCGACATGCAGCCAGCCGCTGCGCGTGAAGAAGCTCACCCGATCCTCGCCCGGGTGAATATCCTCGAGGATCTGCGCGGCCGTGGCCATGGTGGCGTGGCCGCACATGTCCACCTCCATCGTCGGGGTGAACCAGCGCAGGTGGCAGGCGGGCCATTCCCCCGGTGGCCCGCCCGCCTCGACGGGTAATTGGAAGGTGTAGAAGGCGGTCTCGGCGAGGTTGTTCTCCTCGGCCAGCTGTTGCAGCAGCTCGTCCGGCAGCCAGGTGGGCAGCGGCATGACCGCGGCTGGGTTGCCGGAGAACGGTGCGTCGGCGAACGCGTCGATCTGGTGCAGCAATACCTCCATAGTCGAGAAGGTACTCCAACCCCGAATGATCGCTTCGCACAAGGTATCTCGCAGCGCGGCGAGTCACCCGTCCAGCTGTTCAGGCACCCCCGCCCGGTGAGCTCGGAAGTAGCGAGTGCTTCTCGCCGCGACCAGCGGCGGCGATCCACCACGCGGCCTCGACGAGCACGATGCCGACCGCCCCGCAGATGAACGCCGCGGTGGTGAGCCCGACATTCGACGGGTCGAGTTTGAAGAAATGCCTGGTGAACGGAATTGTGAACAACAGCACATAGGCGAGGATCGAGGCGCCGATCAGCACCACCTTCCACCACACATACGGCCGCGCGACGATGGCGAGCACCCACACCGCGATCATGATCAGCGTGATCAGCGCCGTGGTGCCCGCCTGCTCCTTCTGCTCCGGGGTGGCATGCGGCCCCGCGTAGGCGATCAGGTAGGCGACGAAAGTGGCGACGCCGATCACCACACCGGACGGAATCGCCAAACGCATAACGCGTGAGACGAATCCGGAACGGGCGCGTTCATTGTTCGGAGCCAGCGACAGGATGAAGGCCGGGATGCCGATGGTGAACCAGGCCGCAATCGTGACATGCCGCGGCAGGAACGGATATCCGATCGGATCGTAATCGAAGATCTGCGAGCCGATACCGGCGATACCGACCAGGAAGGCGAGCAGTACCGAGTACACGGTCTTGGTGAGGAACAGATTCGAGACCCGCTCGATATTGCCGATCACCCGGCGGCCCTCACCGACCACATACGGCAGCGTAGCGAATTTGTTGTCCAGCAGGACGATCTGCGCGACCGCGCGGGTGGCCGGACTGCCCGAGCCCATCGCCACGCCGATATCGGAATCCTTCAGCGCCAGTACATCGTTCACACCGTCACCGGTCATAGCGACGGTGTGATCGCGCGATTGCAAGGCGGCCACCATGGCCCGCTTCTGATCCGGACGCACCCGGCCGAAGGTGGTCTCGTGCTCCAGCACATCGGCGAGCGCGTCACGGTCCTCGGGCAATTCGCGGGCGTCGACCGGATGATCGCCGCCGGGCAGATCCAGCGAGGACGCCACCGCGCCGACCGAGACGGCATTGTCGCCGGAGATCACCTTGATCGAAACCTGTTGGCTGGCGAAGTAATCCAGGGTTTCTCGGGCATCGGGACGCACCTTCTGCTCGAGTACGACGAGCGCGGCGGGATCAACGGTGCCGGGAGCATCGGCGGCATCGACGGGACGGTCGCTGCGCGCCAGCAGCAGAATCCGCAGACCCGACGAGCCGAGTTCCTCTGCGATGCGGGCGTCTTCGGAGCTCGGATCGAGCAGCACGTCGGGCGCACCGAGCAGCCAGTCGCCGTGCTCGCCATAGGAGAAACCGCTCCACTTCTTCGCCGAGGAGAACGGCGCGACCGCGGTGTGCTGCCAATCCGGCTTATCGGTCAGCTCCTCGCCGATCGCCTGCACGCTCGCATTCGGGCGCGGATCGTCGGCCGCCATGGCCGCCAGGGCCCGGCGCACCTCGGCGTCGTCGAATGAGCCGAGCGTCTTGATATCCGACAGGCGCATCCCGTTCTCGGTGAGTGTGCCGGTCTTGTCCGCACAGACCACGTCCACCCGGGCCAGCCCCTCGATGGCGGGCAATTCCTGGACCAGACATTGGCGCCGGCCGAGTCGCACGACGCCGACCGCGAACGCGACCGAGGTCATCAACACCAGCCCCTCGGGCACCATCGGCACCAGTGCCGCGACCATGCCGGTCACCGCGGGCTGCCAGGACTCCTTACTGGAGAACAGCTGGTTGTAGATGCTCAGCAGACCGGCCGGGATCAGCAGGTAGGTGATGACCTTGAGGATGGTGTCGATACCGCTGCGCAGCTCGGACTTCACCAGCGTGAACTTGCTGGCCTCCGCGGCCAGTTGGGCCGCGTAGGCGTCCTTGCCGACCTTGGTCGCGCGGTAGGCGCCGGAACCGGAGACGACATAGCTGCCGGACATCACCGCCGCGCCGACCGGCTTGTCCACCGGATCGGCCTCACCGGTGAGCAGCGATTCGTCGACCTCGAGCAGGGCGGATTCCTCGACGGCGCCATCGACGACGATCTGATCGCCGGGACCGAGCTCGATCAGATCGTCGAGTACGACCTCATTCGGCATGACCTCCTGCGCCTTGCCGTCGCGGCGCACGGTCGGCTTGGCCTGGCCGACAATGGCCAGCTGGTCCAGGGTGCGCTTGGCGCGGATCTCCTGGATGATGCCGACCGCGCTATTGGCGACGATCAGCAGACCGAACATGCCGTCGATGATCGAACCGGTCGCGAGCACCAGGATGAACAGCACGCCCAGGATGGCGTTGATCCTGGTGAAGACGTTGGCACGGACGATATCGCGCACGGATCGGCTGGCCCGGTCCGGCACATCGTTGGTGCGCCCGTCGCGGCGACGCTGCTCGACCTCCGCCGCGGTCAGCCCGGTGACGGCCGTCTTTGACACGGTTATCGACATGACCGCAAGGCTACCGAGAACTACCGTCGGCAGGATGCAGCGAAGCGGAACAGTCCCCGGCGTAGTGTTCGGTACCGGCGCCTTTTTGATCTGGGGCATGTTCCCCGCATACTTCGGGCTACTGTCCTTCGCCGACCCGGCCGAGGTGGTGGCGCAGCGAATCTTGTGGACCGTGCTGCTGGTGCTGGTCGTGCTCGCGGTGACCGGCCAGCTGGGTGGGCTGCGTGGGATCGGCGCGCGGACCTGGCGGATGGCCGCGGTGGCCATCGCCGCGCTATCGATCAACTGGGGCGTGTACGTCTACGGCGTCACCTCCGAACATGTGGTGGAGTGCGCGCTCGGCTATTTCATCAATCCACTGGTGACCGTGGCATTCGGTGTGCTGATCTTCCGTGAGCACCTGGCCAGGGCGCAGTGGGCGGCGCTCGGACTCGGTGCGCTGGCGGTCGTGGTGCTCACCGTCGACTACGGCAGGCCGCCGCTCATCGCGTTGGCACTGGCCTGCTCATTCGCCACCTATGGGCTGGTGAAAAAGGTGATGCCGCTGGACGCGCTGCACGGCATCGCTGCCGAGGGGTTGGTGGCCGCGCCGTTCGCATTGGCCTTCGTGATCGTGTTCGCGGTGACCGGTCGCAGTGAATTCGCCAGCGGCATAGGACATTCCGGATTGATGATCTCGACCGGTCCGGTCACCCTGTTGCCATTGCTGCTGTTCGCCGTTGCCGCTCAACGGGTTCCGCTCTCGACCATGGGACTGCTGCAGTACCTCACTCCGGCGCTCCAGATGGCCTGGGGCGTGGCCGTCGCGCATGAGTCCATGCCCGCGTCGCGGTGGGCCGGATTCGCGCTCATCTGGGCCGCACTGGCGATCTTCACCGCCGATGCGCTGGTGCGTGGGCGGCGGCGCGGGCGGCCGGGCGCCGGGGCCGCCGAACCCGAACCGTCGACTTTCGCAGATCGCGACTGACCGGCTCTGGTGGGCCATCACCACCGCCGACGCCGCCGGCCCCGAGCACCTCCCCCGCGCTCTCGAACTCTGCGTCCGCGCGGGCGGGGACACCGATACCACCGCCGCCATCGCGGGCGGCCTGCTCGGCGCCCGCTGGGGCGCCACCGCCATTCCCGCCCCTTGGCGCGAAATCCTGCACGGCTACCTGGGCTTCACCGCCGATGACCTGGCCGCCCTCGCTACCCGAATCGCCACCGACAGCGTCAACCATTAGCCGCGAATCGACCTCATGCGGCCGTCGTGAAGGTCGTCGCGGCCACGGTATTCGGATGCGGGATCGGCTTGCCATCCTCGCGCAAACCCGCGAGATGGAACTCGATCGCCTCGATCATGAGTCGCAGACATTCATCCTGCTCGTCCGCCACCGCGACACAGCCGGGCAGATCTGGGCTATAGGCACCATAGCCACCGGTCTCGCCACGCTCGATGATGATCGCGTAAGTACTCACTGTCATCTCCATCAGATCCCCGCCTGCCTGCGGATACTGCGCTCGGTACCGATCGGGATGTCGGCACTGAGCTTACCTGCGACTGTTACCGCGCCCAGCTTCGTCGGGTGCCGCAATTGCCGATGGCTGCCCTTCATACGCACCACGCACCATCCGTCCGCCTCCAGTATTTCCAGCATCTGCCGAACCTTCAGCGGCATCGCAGTACCCCCCGGTCGTGACTTCTCCGTCAGAGTAGAAGCCACGCGTGGGAACCGACAGGTTCAGCGGCGCTGGTCAGTAGGCGGTGTTGATGTGACCAGGGGTCCACAGCCCGGAGTGATCCTGCTGGGTGATCTCGGGTGCGGCGCTATCGGCCTTGGGGTCGATGCGGGTCAGTTGTTGCAGTTCGCCCCAATCCCGCCGCCAGTCCTGGTCGAGGTAGGTGGCGAGGGTGCGTGGACGCAGCAGCATATTGGACCAGCCGAGCGGCCCGCCGCCGTCATGGCTCTGCCATAGCGTGGTGATCTCGGCGCCGGGACGGTCCGGGAGGATGCGGTAGGCAGGGACTTCGGCGATATTGTCACGGTGGTCGTAGGGGCGCTGGTTGGGGAATTGCAGGCCGACCATCCAGTCGGTGAGGACCGGGACCTGGGAGCCGACAACCTCATTCAGCGTTCTGGTCTGCGGAACGCGGGGCGGGGTGACGGCCAGCCACTGCTTGGGGTTGCGGTCGCGGTCGATCGCGACAATGCGGATAACGTCTGCGCCAGTGGGGATTTCGGTGAACGGCAGGCGCAGATTGCGCCAGGACGGCGCCGGTCCGATATCGATCGGGGTGACCTTGCCCATCGGCTGCGCAGTGGTCGCGGAATCGGTTGCGCCGTATTCGATTTCGAGGGTCTGCCCGGGCGTGACGATACCGTCGGCATCGACCGACCTGATCCGGCCCGCCGCGGTCAGCGCGATAATGCCGGTGCGGTCGCCGGGGTCGGGAAGCCGGTACCAGCCGGTGGTCAGGTCGGCGGGTCCCGCGTCACCGGAGCCGTAGCTGCCCAGCACCGGTGTGGTCGCCGGATTCAGTCCGAAAGGCAGGGCGGGAGAGGCGGTTCCAGCGGTGTTCTCCGAGGCCGACTTGCTGCTCAACGCATCGGCGATACTACCGGTCGGACTCGAATCGTCATCGGGACGCAGATCGGCCGCCACGCCCGCACCGGCGAATCCGGTCCCGGTGCCCGATAGCGTGCTCACCGCGTCGCCGGTCAGTGGCTGCAACATGCCCGCATTGGGATCGGATTCGACCAGTACGTGTCCGGCCAAACCGGCCGTCTTCCCGGTCAGCGCCTCGATATTCGAGCGCGCCAGCGAGAAGGCCGGCCCCTGGGCCACGGCCGCCTTGGCGAAGGAGCCGACATCCCAGACCACGAGCAGCGCCAGCGCGATGGTCAGCGGCGGCAGCACCGACACCCGCCAGGCGAATCGCGAAACCTTGTGCGGTGTACCGGGTTCCGGTGCGTGCATATGCCACCACGCGGCCACCGCGAGCAATGCGACGGTGGCGAGCAGGAACAGCTTGTTCAGCTCGAGCCCGGCGATCACCGGCGGCTTATCCCACCACGGAATGCCGTAGGACGAGACATACCACCACTTATTGGGACCGGAGAACACCAGCGCGAGCAGGAACGCGACCGCCGCGGCGAATAGGGCGCGGTAGCGCGGCGCGCGCAGCACCCGCGGTGCGACCGCCATGGCGGTCACCATCGCAACGGCTCCGGCCACCCCCGCGTAGACACCGAAGTGATGGGTCCACTTGGTGGGCGTGACCATGATCAGCAGCAGCGCGCCGACGGTGACACCGAGAATGCGCCGGGTCGGGCCAGCAGCGGTCAGCGGGATGCGACCGCCCTTGCGCAGCAACACGAGTACGCATGCGATGAGCCCGGCGAACATCGCGAGCACGCCGATCCGGCGGCCGACGGAGCCGTCGGTCTCACCCTGGAACAGGTACTGGTAGCGCAGATAGTCGTTGAACCACTCGACATCCGGGCCGACGATGTGATGGATGCGCTTCATCTCGAACATCGCCGCCAGCGGCTGATCGGCGAACATGATCGCCAGCGCGACAGCACCGGCGGCGAGCAGCGGTGCGAGCAGCATCGCGTAACCGAGTACGCGCGCCGAACCCCGAGTGTCGATGCGGGCCATGATGATCCGGGCGACCGGCCGCAATCCGGCCAATAGCGCCGCGATACAGATGACGCCGGAGGGCCCCGCGGTACAGGCGAAGGCCGCGACCAGGATCGCGAATCCGGCGGGCAGCAACCGCCGGGTCGCGATGGCGCGCTCGACCAGACACCAGGTGAGCAGAAGTCCCAGCGCCACCGGCGGTTCCGGACGCAGTCCGTTGTCATAGGCCAGCCAGATGGTGAGGAAGCCCAGCGCACCGGTCCACATCGCGACGCGGTTGCGCCGCACCGCGACGCCGAGCCGCGGCGCCACCTCGCGGCTGAGCAGCAGCCACATCAGCACACCGCAGCACAGCGCGGGCAGCCGCACCCACGGGCTGGCGGTGCTGATCTGCGTCATGATCCGGATCAGGTCGTAATACGGTGTGCCGACCGGATTTTCGGGCACCCCGTAGTAGGCGAAGTAGTTGGCCATATAGCCCGCGACGCCCGAGGCGCGCGCCATACCGAACTGGTAGCCGTCATCGGAGGTCGTCGACCCGATGAAGTACCAGACCAGCATGGTGCCGAGCACCACGGCGTCGAGCAGTGAGACGGTCCACCAGCGCTGCGGCAGGAAGCGGCGCACCCGCCGACCATCGCGCCGATCGAGTCGGTACAGCGCAACCAGCGAAACAATCGTGCACAGCACCGCCAGCCAGATCGCCGCGCGCTTGAGCGGCGTGGGCGTGGACGAGAATCGCGTGTCGAGTTCAGCGCTGACGTGCGCACCGTCGGCCGCGGCCAGATCACTGAAGATGCCGACCAGCTGCGGCCGATAGTCGCCATTGAGCACTGCCGGGAACCCGGGCGTCTCGAATCCGACCAAAGTGGCCGTGGCCGTGGTGTTGTCGGCGTGCACGGTGAGTTCACAGCCCGGAACCAACTCGGCCACCGGCAGACTGAGCAATGCCTGGTTGCGCAGCACCACATCCAGCCGCGCCGGGGCATCCGCCGCGGCCTGTACCCGCGCGACGAATCCGTATCGCTCGAGATCCGGTGCACCATTGGGTCCGGTCGCCACCAGCGTGCCGCCCTTGGCGCTCAGCTGGTTGATCGCCGTACACGGCAGGGTCGCGTCGAAAGTCAGTGGTGCATAGGAGATCAGCGGCGCCTCGATACTGCGCGCGGAACCGGACTGCGGCCAGCTCAGCGCCGCCGCGTCCACGCGCACCGGCAGCAGCGGCACTGCCACCGCGAACAATGCGCCCAACAGGCCCGCGATCAGCGCGATCGGCCCGGTCCAGCCCCCACGTCTGTTCGATTGCGCCGTCCCGGGTTCGGATTCCTCGACGGACGGCTGCCCCGCCCACACCATCGTGTCAGCCACGGGGCCTGATCCTAACGGTAACTATTCCAAACGAAAGTTCTTGCTGGTGTACAGCATTGATTCTCAGCATGCGCACAGCCGCGGCCGACGCCGGGGTGCTGCCCGGGGTCGGCCGCGAGCATGGCTGGTCGTTTCGAGCGACCTGCAAGCGGTAGCTACGGCTAGCTGCAGGCCGCCGACTGCTGGCCGAGGTTGGTCAGCATGGAACAGGCCCACGCCTTCTGAATCTTCCACTTGCCGTCCTCGGCGACGAACGGCACGTCGACGACGTTCTCCTGGCCGTTGAGCACGACCTTGGCCTTGGCGTTGACGCTATCGCCGAAGCTGGTCACATCGGTGACCGTCACCGTGATGTTGGCGCTCTTGGCGGCCTCGGCCAGGCGGTTCGGCAGTTCCGGGTCGGCCTGCGCGCCCTGCACGCCGTCCAGCTTCTCCGAATTCGGCACCGACGGATCGAGCGCGCGCTGCAGTTGGGTGTTCAGCTCCGCGGCGGAGGGGACCGGCGGCAGGTTGGTGTTCGCGCTCGCGCTGGCCGAGGCCTTGACACTGGTGCTCGTCTTCGCGGCCGGCTTGCTGTCCTTGTCATCGCTGCAGGCAGTCATGCCGAGTGCGGCGACAACGGCCAGAGCCGCGATGGCGATGCGTCCAGTCTTACGAAGCTTCAACTGCTCGTCCTTTGCGTTCGAGTAGGTACATGTCGTTCCACCAACGGCAGCCGTCACCCGGACCGGCGACGCTGCACGACTGACCCAGGCTACCTGTCAGCGGAGACTGCCGAGCGGATCCGCCCGGGACAGACTGATGTCGTCGGCGGCAAAGGTACGCGCCGGACCGGGCCCTGTCGAGCTGGTCTCGAACCGAACGGTGACCACACCGAGTCCGGCACCCTGCACCCACCCATGCCCGAATTCGGGATGGGTGACATCGAGTCCTGGATACCACAGCATCGGCTCCCGCGGTGACGAATCGCCCTGAGCTGCACCGACGCTCGACTGCGCGGCCACAGAAACCTGCTGCGCCGACACCGCCCCGAATGCGGTCTCGGCGTGCTCCGTCCCGACGCCTGCCCGCCCAACCGGCGATCCCGTATCGAGCGCCACTACGACGGCCGATGGGCCGCGTTCGGCCTCGGACGATCCGCCCCAACGATCGGACTGCGCGGCATCGCCTTCCCCGACGCCAGCATCCGCCACCGGCGCCTGATCCAGCTCCGGAAACAGCGACTCCTGCCGCACGGTCGATAGCCCGCCATAGCCAACACCGACCAGCCGAATCGGCCCGAGCTCGGCCGGATCGATGGCCGAACGCTGCGCCGCCGTGGTCAGCGTTGCCAGCTCGGTCGTCGCGTACGGCAGGGTGAACGACCTGGTCACAATGCTCATATCGGATTTCTTCAGCTTCAGCACCACGGTGCGCGCGGCCCGTCCGTCCTTTTCCAGGCGACGGTGCGCGGCCGCCGCCATCGCCTCGATGGCCGGGCGCAGCTGGGCCATCGTGACGATATCGGTCTCATAGGTGTTCTCGGCGCTGATCTGCTTGGCCTCGGCACGCTCGGCGACCGGGCGGTCATCGATGCCGCGGGCCAGCCGGTGCAGCGCCGCGCCGATGCTGCCGCCCAGCATCGAGACCGCCTCCGATTCCGGCAGAGCGGCGAATGCGCCCACCGTCTCGATGCCGAGGGAGCGCAACCGGCTGTCGGCCACCGGCCCGATCCCCCACAGTTTGCGTACCGGCAAGCCAGCGAGCAGCTGCTGCTGCTCATCCGGCGAAACCACCCGCACCCCATCGGGTTTGGCCATTCCGGACGCGATCTTGGCGAGCTGCTTGCCGGTCCCGGCACCCACCGAGGCGACCAGCCCGGTCCGCTCGCGCACCAGCGCGCGCAGCTCCTCACAGAATTCGCGCACCTGTTCGACACTCGCCCCCGCCAATTCGGCGGGTTCGCCGAACGCCTCGTCGAACGACAGCGTCTCCAGCACGGGAATGCGGCTGCGCAGCGCGTCGAAAACCTGCGCGCTCACCACGCTGTAGACCGCGCCACGCGGCGGCACCACCACCGCCGTCACCCCGACCAGCCGCCGCGCCTGATGCATCGGCATCGCCGAGCGCGCACCGAATACTCGCGCCTCATAGCTGGCCCCCGCGACCACACCGCGCCCACCGGTACCACCGACCAGCACCGGGCGGCCACGCAGCGTCGGCCGAGTCAGCTGCTCGACCGAGGCGAAGAAGGCATCCATATCGATGTGCAGCACCCACCGCCGGGCCGTGTGCAAGGCCCCGGCCCGCACGGTGTTATCAGTGCTCACGCACGGAAATGTACGCCGCCCCACCGACAGGTCGGCCCACCAACGCCAGCCGCGGCGACCGGCCGACGGTGCCGCGCCTCGAATCGCGTGCCGCGCCCGGATCCACCGGTGAACTCGTGCGCGGCGCACCCAACCTGTGTGCACGGGCGGGCAACCTGGGCGCCGGGTGTGCGTCCGCCGCGTAATTACTGCGAAATTGCTGCTGACCTCGACGGCAGGGCGGCCGGGTGCGCGCGGCGCTCAGCGCTGCCCGACAGGCCGTGACCTGGCACGATTCCAATGTGTTGCCACCTGGGCCGCTACTACCGAAGCCTGGGGATCGGCCGTTCGGAGCCCGCCTGGTATGTGATGATCGGATCATGAAGATCCGCAAGGCCGTGATCCCGGCCGCCGGAATCGGCTCGCGCCTGCTGCCGCTGACCAAGGCCATCCCCAAGGAGATGCTGCCGGTCGGCGATAAGCCGGTCATCGAGCACACCGTCCGCGAGCTGGTCGCATCCGGAATCACCGATATCACGATCGTGGTCAGCGGCGGAAAGTCCTTGATCCAGGACCACTTCCGCCCGAATCCGGCGCTGGTCGCCCAACTGCGGGCCGACGGCAAGGACGCATACGCCGACGCAGTGGAAGAGGTCGGCGAACTGTCCAGGCTCGGTCACATCACCTACCTGGACCAGCACGGTCCCTACGGCAACGGCACCCCTGTGCTCAACGCCGCCCGCAATCTCGGCGACGAGCCGATGCTGGTGCTGTGGCCCGACGACGTCTTCGTCGCCCGGGTACCGCGGGCGCAGCAGCTGATCGACGCCTATGAGGCGACGGGCGCCCCGGTGCTCGCACTGATGCCGATGGATCCGTCCGAATCCCAGCGCTACGGTGTCCCGGTCGTCGCCGACGACCACGGCAACGGCCTGCTGCGCATCACCGGTCTGCGGGAGAAGCCGAAGCCCGAGGACGCCCCCTCGAACTTCGCCGCGATCGGCGGCTATGTCGTCACCCCCGGCATCATCTCCGAGCTGCGCAGACAGACCGAGCGGTGGTACGAACACCGCACCGGCGAGGTCTACCTCACCGATGCGATCAATGTGCACGCCGCCGACAGCCCGGTCTTCGGTCAGGTCATCCAGGGCCGCTGGTACGACACCGGTAACCCGGCCGACTACCTGGTCGCCCAATTCGCCTCGGCCCTGGCCCATCCGCAGTACGGGCCACTGCTGCGCCAGCTCGTCGACTGACCGGACACCGCTTCAATCAGGCGCTGGTTCAATCGGGCACCGCAATCAGGCGCTGCTTCAATCAGGCACCGCTTCAACCAGGCCCGCTTCAACCAGGCACCGCTTCAACCAGGCCACTCCAACCAGGCCACTCCAACCAGGCCACTCCAACCAGGCCACTCCAACCCAGGCCGGTTCAACCAGGCCGGTTCAACCAGGCCGGTTCGATCAGGCCGGTTCGATCGGGCTCAGGGCAGCGCGACGATGGCGACCTTATCGTCGGCCACCGCGGGCACGATCAGGTTCTTCCCGGCCCCATCCAGGGTGAAATCGGCCGGTCCGTGCAGATCCTGGGGCAACTTGACGGTCGCGACCTCGGTGCCATCGGTGTGATAGATCTTGATCGTGCCGGGCACCGGCTTATCGGCGGACACCCAGTCCGATACCGCGAGATCGCCGTTGGGCAGCAGTGCGATGCCATCGAATACGCCGTGCACCGTACCGACCTTGCCCACGGCGGCCGGAGCGTGCTCGATACCGAACTTGTACAGATCGCCGCCCTCGAAATGCGCGCCGAGTCCGGCGACATAGGCGGTCTTGGTGGACTTGTCGAGCACGATGCCGTTGGCGCCCGGAATCGACGTGGTCAGCGTGCCGAACTTCTTGCTCTCGATATCGAGCTTGTACACCGCACCGCGCACCGTATCGGTGACCAGCAGGGTCTTATCGTCGAGCACCGCAATGTCATCGAGCAGCGCCGCGGCATCGCCGCCGAGCGGGGCCTCGAAGACCTGTCCCAGCGTGTCGACGTCATAGCCGACGACGCGATCGATATCGGCGACGAACACCTTGTTGTCCGCGTAGGCCATCCCCTTGGGCGCGTTCAGCGGCGGATCCCCCGCACGCGGAATCGCCTTGCGCTCGATCACCTTTCCGGTCGAGTCCAGCCGCGAGAGGAAGCCGTCGCCGTCCTTGGTCATCGGCTCCTGCGCCGCACCGATATTCGATACGAACCACTTGTCCCCGGCGACCAGCACACTCTTCGGCTTCGAAAAGCCGTCCAGCACACCGGGCGCCGAGGCCGCCGCGTCCTTCTTATCGTCGCCGCAGCCGGATACCGCCGCGACGAGCAGTAGCGCCCCGGCGACGGCACCCGCCGCCCGCACTGCCGATCCTCTACCCACACCGATCGCCATCTCGTTCCCCATCGTTTCCGTCTCCGCGCAACCGCGCTGCTCGGTGGAAACGTAGTCGATTCGGCTCAGAAACGACGGATCGTGTAGATGTGGAAGTCGGCGAGCGGATGCAGGCCGACCGGGATCCCCCAGTCGTGAGCGTCGAGGATCTGGCCGCGCCCCGCGTAGATGCCGACGTGGGATGCGTCGTCGTTCAGGATGACGACATCACCCAACGACAGCGCCGACAACGGGACCGCGGCGCCGACCCTGGCCTGTTGCCAGGTGGTGCGCGGCAGCCGCACTCCCACCTGCGCGAACGACCACTGCACCAGACCCGAACAGTCCCACGCGAACGGTCCGGTGCCGCCCCATTGATAGGGCTTGCCGATCTGGGTGTAAGCCGCGGCCAAGGCGCCGAGTCCGGCAACACTCGGCAGCGGTAGTCCCGCAGAGCCGCTGGAACTGCCGGACGCCGAGCCCGAGCCACCCGAACCGGTGCCACCCGAACCGGTGCCGCTCGAACCGGCGCCGCCCGAACCGGAGGCGCTGCCGGTATCGCCGTGCACCGGCCCGGCCAGGGCCAGCGCGACGACGGTCGATACCAGAAAACCAATGGCTATCCGGCGCAATGCCTTTCTGCATTCGCTGATCATGTGTGCTCGCCCCTTCCGTCGACCCGGCTACCGCGCGGTACCGACCTCGACATCGGGGGTGGGAACCGCACATCACAGCACCTGCACCCAGCACGTATCCACGTGCTGCGCAAGGTATTTCAGGTAGAGCAGTTCAAGCACGAACGTTTACTGCCGTCACAGGAGTGAGCCTGCGCATCAGCAGCAACATGCCCGATTGTGCCGGGCATTGTGCAACCACGACAGCGAATTAGCTATTTCTCAGCATGTGATCTATCTCACATAATTCGGGGCGAGGCCAATGGCCTCGCCCCGAACTCCGCCGCGTCAGACCCTGGCGATCGACACCCGCACGCCACCGACGATATCGGCGGCATCCGCGCCCGGATCACCGAAACTCAGCTCGGTGGCGAGGATTTCACCCGCGATGAGATCCCGGTGCACCTGCGCCCACACCTGCTTGTCATCGGGTACCGCGAGCACCACCGTGATGCGGTCGGAAACGTCGAGCCCCAGCGACTTTCGCGTCTCCTGCAGATCGCGGATCACATCGCGGGCCCAGCCCTCGGCCTCGAGTTCCTCGGTCACCTGCGAATCGAGAACGACCAGACCGGCATTGCCGGGCAGCGCCGCCGTGGATTCGGGTTCGGCCGCGACCAAGCGCTGGGTGTACTCCTCGGGCAGCAGCTCGATGCCCGCCGCGGTGACCACACCGTCGGCGTTCTCGGACCATTCGCCCGCCTTCACCGCCTTGATCACCGTCTGCACATCCTTGCCCAGGCGCGGGCCAGCGGCACGGGCGTTCACGACCAGTTCGAAGCGGCCGTGCACGGCAACATCGGTGGTCAGGTCGACCTTCTTGACGTTCACCTCATCGGCGATGATGTCGGCAAAGGGCCGCATCCGCTCGGCGTCGGGCGCGGCAATGGTGACCTCGGCCAGCGGCAGGCGCACCCGCAGGTTCTGTGCCTTGCGCAGACTCAGCACCGTCGAGCAGACCACCCGGACCTCGTCCATCGCAGCCACCAGATCCGAATCCTCCGGCAGCTCGCCCTCCTTGGGCCAATCGGCCAGGTGCACCGACTGCTCGCCGGTGAGCCCGCGCCAGATCACCTCGGAGATCAGCGGCAGCAGCGGCGCAGCCAGCCGGGTGACGACCTCGAGCACCGTATGCAGCGTGTCGACCGCATCCCGGTCCTCTTCCCAGAAGCGCGAACGCGACCGGCGCACATACCAATTGGTCAGCGCGTCGGCGAACGAGCGCAACTCCTCACAGGCACCGGCGATGTCGTAGACGTCGAGCGCTTCGGTCATCGCATCCCGGGTCGCGGCGAGTTTGGCCAGGATGTAGCGGTCCAGCACATGCGGCGAATCCGTGCGCCACACGCCGGGTTTCGAGGCGTAGAGCTGCAGGAAGGTCCATGCATTCCACAGCGGGCGCAGCGCGTGGCCGACGCCCTCGCGAATGCCGCGCTCGGTGACGATGAGATTGCCGCCGCGCAGGATCGGCGAACTCATCAGGAACCAGCGCATCGCATCGGAGCCGTCCCGGTTGAACACCTCGTTCACATCCGGGTAGTTGCCCTTGGACTTGCTCATCTTCAGCCCGTCGTCACCGAGCACGATGCCGTGCGCGGCAACGGTTTTGAAGGCCGGGCTATCGAACAGCGCGGTCGAGAGCACATGCAGGGTGTAGAACCAGCCGCGGGTCTGCCCGTTGTATTCGACGATGAAGTCGCCGGGGAAATGGTTGTCGAACCACTCCTTGTTCTCGAACGGGTAGTGCACCTGGGCATAGGGCATCGAGCCGGACTCGAACCAGCAGTCCAGCACCTCCGGCACCCGGCGCATGGTCGATCGACCCGTCGGATCGTCCGGATTGGGCCTGGTCAGCTCGTCGATCATCGGCCGGTGCAGATCGGTCGGGCGCACGCCGAAGTCGCGCTCCAGCTCATCGAGCGAGCCGTATACGTCGGTGCGCGGATAGGCCGGATCATCGGACACCCACACCGGGATCGGGCTGCCCCAGTAGCGGTTGCGGCTGATATTCCAGTCCCGCGCGCCCTCGAGCCACTTGCCGAACTGACCGTCGCGGATATGCTCGGGCACCCAGGTGATCTGCTTGTTCAGCTCGACCATCCGGTCGCGGAATTTGGTCACCGCGACGAACCAGGACGGCACCGCCATGTAGATCAGCGGTTGGCCGGAACGCCAGCTGTGCGGGTAGGAGTGCTCGATCGTCTCGTGCCGCAGCAGCTTGCCCGCGGCCTTGAGGTCCTTGATGATCGCCGGATTCGCGTCGAAGACCATCATGCCCTCGTACGGCGGCACCATCGAGGTGAACTTGCCGCCCGGATCCAGCGGCTGCACCAGCTCGATGCCGTTGGCCGATGCGACGTCCATATCCTCCTCACCGAAGGCCGGTGCGAGGTGCACGATGCCGGTGCCGGAGTCGGTGGTCACATAATCGGCGGTCAGCACGCGGTGCGCGTTCGGATGACCGACGAAGAAGTCGAACGGCGGGGCATACGACAGATCCGCGAGGGCGGCACCGTCGTACTCGCCGAGCAGCTCGACAGAAGCGGAGTCTGCGGAGCGACCAGCCGATTCAGCGCCGCCGAATTCGCGGGCATAGTGCGACACCCGTTCCGCGGCCAGCAGATAGCGCTTGCCGTCGGCGGCGCGCACATGCGTGTAGCGCACATCCGGATGCACCGCGATCGCCAGGTTCGACGGCAGCGTCCACGGCGTGGTGGTCCAGATCAGCGCATTGGCGCCGTCGAGGGCGTGCAGCGGATGGTCGGCCGGCACCCGCAGCACCATATCGACGGTGACGGCCGGGTCCTGACGCATCTTGTACGCGTCGTCGAGGCGGGTTTCCTGATTCGACAGCGGCGTCTGCTCGTACCAGCTGTAGGGCAGCACCCGGAAGCCCTGGTAGATCAGGCCCTTCTCGTGCAGCGACTTGAACGCCCACATCACCGACTCCATGAAGTCGAGATCAAGCGTCTTGTAGTCGTTGTCGAAGTCGACCCAGCGAGCCTGACGCGTCACATAGTCACGCCATTCACCCGTGTAACGCAGCACCGAGGATTTACAGGCCGCATTGAATTCCGCGAGCCCCATCGCATCGATCTGTGATTTGTCCGTTATACCGAGCTGCTTTTCCGCTTCGATTTCCGCGGGCAGTCCGTGACAGTCCCAGCCGAAACGCCGATCGACCCGCTTCCCGCGCATCGTCTGGAAACGTGGGACTAGATCCTTGACATACCCGGTGAGCAGATGTCCGTAATGTGGCAATCCGTTGGCAAACGGCGGCCCGTCGTAGAAGACGAACTCTCCGGCGCCCGAGCGGTTCTCGATGCTGGCGCGGAAGGTGTCGTCGGTGGCCCAGCCGTCGAGCACACGACGTTCCAGGTCCGGGAAGGATGCCCCGCCGCCAACACCCAGATCGACGCGCGGGTATGCGCTGCTGGAAGGTTCGTCCGCCATCGCGGATGCGTCTCCTCGTGCCGCCGCGCCGTAGCGCGTATCTGTCAGCACGGGGACGATGACGACGCCCGTTGCGTCGAGACCGCGGTACCACCCCGCTTGCCCGGGAGCCGCGCACGATCCGCGCAACCACCAGGACCTCTCGTTATGAGCTGTAACGGGCTCTCCCGTTCGGTTCTACTGGGCGCGCGAGGCGCACCGTTCTTCCGAAGGCTCCCCGGTGATGGCCGGATCGACGCCGCATACATGTTTGATTCTAGCCAGTGCGGTCAAACCACTAGGTTGTGGCCACACTTCACCGTTTCGCATGCCGACCGGGTGGCGGCGCGGCGTCGCTGTCGGAACTCCGCATGGAGAGCGCACTCACCAGCAACAGCACAGCGCCAATGACACAGACGAGGATGCAACCCCAGGCCCACAGCACCGACCCGGTGGTCAGCGCGGCCACTAGCAGGGCGAATCCGATCGCGGCAAGGACGAGCGTCAAGACGAGCATGATGACCCCCTAGGCATGCCAGGCGGTTCGGCAGGTAGCTCTAGCTACTCGAACAGCAACTACAGCGGAGATGTCTCTCCAATACGAGATTACTTGCTGCCCTTGGCGAACGACGCAGGAGCGAGATTGTTCGCGGTATTGGCGTCGACGAAGGCCTCGCCGCCATCGACCGGAACAGCCGAGCCACGGTTCTCCAACTCCTCGAGCTGCGACTCCAGGTACGACTTCAGCCGCACGCGGTATTCCCGCTCGAAGGTCTTGAGCTGCTCGATCCGGCTCTCCAGCACGCTGCGCTGCTGGGTGATGGTGGCCATGATCTCGGCGTGCTTGCGTTCGGCGTCGGCCTGCAGCGCGTCGGCCTTCTCTTTTGCCTGCCGTAGCTGGTTGTCCGAGCGGGCCTGCGCATCGGAGAGCATCGCGTCCGACTTCTGGCGGGCATCGGTGATCATCGCTTCCGAACGAGTCCTGGCATCGCCCACCAGACGCTCGGAATTGGCACGCGCATTGGAGAGCAGATTCTCCGCTTCGGTCTTCGCATCGGTGGTCAGCCGGTCCGCCATCTCCTGGGCGAGGCTGAGCACCTTGGCCGCCTGCAGGTTCGCATCGGCACTCGGCGCATCCTTGGCTACCGGCGCAGCGACAGGCATCGGTGGCGGCGGCGGAGCCTGCTGCACCGGGGGCTTGATGGGCTCGGGCTGCGGCGGCGGCACCTGCTGCACCGGCGATTTCACCGGATTCGGTTGCGCCGGGGGGCGATTCTTCTTGGCGTCGGCCAGTTCCGCATCCAGCTCGGCAACCCGCTGCCGCAGGTCAGCGTTCTCCTCGATAAGGCGCGAGAGCTCCTGCTCCACGAGATCCAGGAACGCGTCTACCTCATCCTCGTTGTAGCCGCGCTTCCCGATCGGCGGTTTGCTGAACGCGACGTTGTGCACATCGGCTGGGGTCAGCGGCATGGAAGGATCCCTTCACGCGTCTTTTGGAGATCTAGCAGATCTAGCAAGCTATCTTCTCGGTTCATTCTGTCACACTGGGGCTACCCGTCGGCGTGGCTGCCCACAAACGTCATCGAGATGAAGACGACGAAAAGCAGGACCATAATCGACAGATCGAGTCGAATTCCACCCAATGACACCGGTGGTATCAACCGCCTCAGGAGTTTCACCGGAGGGTCGGTGATGGTGAAGATCACCTCGAGGATCACAGCGACGAAGCCGCTAGGGCGCCAGTCCCGGGCAAAGCTACGGATGAACTCGACGATCACACGGCTGATCAACAACAGCCAGAAGATGAACAGTACGAAGTACAACACCGCGAACAAGGCCACCGCCTCACTCTGCCCCAAAATCCGCGTCGCGCAAAATGACCACACCGCTGGTGACTGCTCGTCAGCCGCTTGAATAGGTCCGCCCCATACGCAACGGGTCTAACAGAACCCCCGAAGCACAACGCTATTTCTGGTTGTAGAAGCCGGTTTCGGCGATCCTGCGACGTTCTTCGGCGGAGACATCGACATCGGCCGGTGAGAGCAGGAACACTTTGGTCGCGACCTTGTCGAATGATCCACGCAGCGCGAAGGCCAGACCAGCGGCGAAGTCGACCAGGCGCTTCGCATCGGCGTTGCTCAGATCGACCAGGTCCATGATCACCGGGTTGCCCTCGCGGAAACGCTCACCGATGATGCGGGCCTCGCTGTAGTCGCGCGGGCGCAGCGTCGTGATCTTGGACAAGGGACCTCCGTCCTCGAAGATCCCCGGCCGACGTGCGGGAGCGGGCTCGGGGCGCACGCGCTCCTCCATGCGCCGCTCCTCGGCCTCGGGATCGACGGCGAGCGCACCTCTGGTGGCTCCCCGCAGCATCGGCGCATTACCGCCCGCACGGAATCGGCTGGCGGCCGGTGCGGTATCGATCCTGGTGGGACGCGGCCGCGCGTCATAGCGGTCGTCCACATAGGGCTCGTCGACGTAATCGTCGCGCCGAGACATCGGATAGCCCGCCTTGTACGGCGACTTGTACGCGGGCTCAGGGTAATCCGGCTCATCGTCGTAGCGGTCGTCGGCATAGCGGTCCGCGCCGTATCCGGCGCGCTCGGGGTAGTCACGGGGCCGGGGCCGACGGGAGCCACGCTCGTCCGCGCCGCGAGGGGCAGGTTCGGCGACGTAATCGTCTTCGTAATCCTCGAGCGGAACCATGCCGAAGTACGCCTTGAACTTGTGCAGCGTGCTCATGCCTGCACCTCGCTGTCGCGTTCGCTCATTTCGGTCGACCTTCCTTCGGCCCCGGTGGCGGCCGGGTGTTGAAGTCTTGCTCAGCCCTCTCCAGTCCCAGCATATGTGTCAAATGTGACTGATGAGGTTTCTTTGCTACGCCGAGGTTATCGGTCGGGCGCCCATCAAGGCGGTACCGACACGCACACAGGTCGAACCGTGTTCGATCGCCGATTCCAGATCGCTCGACATTCCGGCGGACAGTTCGATGGCGTCGGGATGATTTGCGCGTATCACCTCGTGCAAAGTTGCCAGGCGTGCAAAAGCATCGTCCGGCGTGGCGTCGAGCGGGGGGATCGCCATTAGGCCCGCGAGCTGCAGTCCCGCCGCGGCGGCTACCCGATCCGTTAGTGCCACAAGATCTTCGGGGGCGACGCCACCGCGGCCGGGATCCTCGTCCAGGCTCACCTGGACCAGAACTCGAACAGGTTCACTGCGCTCTCCGGCGTCCAGTGCGGCCCGTGCCGCGGTGTCAAGGGCCGTTGCCAGACGTTCGCTGTCAACCGAGTGCACGGTGTGCGCCCAGCGCGCGACGGTGCGCGCCTTGTTGCGCTGCACTCGACCGATCATGTGCCAGCGTGCATCTGCCAGCGCGGCCAGCTCCGCGACCTTGGCGGTGGCCTCCTGCTCCCTGGACTCGCCGAATTCCCTGCAGCCCAAGCGGTACAGGATCGCGACGTCACTGGCGGGAAAGAACTTCGTCACCGGAAGCAGCCGCACCGAACCCGGATCACGCCCGGCCGCATGACAAGCCGCTCCGATCCGCTTGTTCAATTCGGCCAGGTTCGCCGCCAATTCGGCGGTCCGGCCGTCCATCTTCTCGCCCGCAACGGATTCCGGCGCCGCGGCCGCGTCGATCGTTCGCTCGCTGCGCTCGCTCATGCGTCCGCCTGCATCCAGATCACCCCGGCCATGCGGCCGGTCGGCGCGCCGCGGCGATGACTGAACAAGGTCTTGTCCTCGATTGTGCACCGCGGGTCGACGGCGACCCCGCCGATTCCGGCCTCGGTGAGTTGGCGCCGAATTCCGGCGCGCAGGTCGAGGCCGGGAGTGCCGCGCACGGTTGTGGTGGCGCTGCCGGGCAGATGCGCCTCGACATCGGCGCGCATCGCGGCGGGCACCTCGTACTGTCTGCCCGATGCGGCCGGACCGAGGAAGGCACCGATGCGCTCGAGGCGAGCGCCGACCGAAACCATCGCGTCCAGTACCCGCGGCACAATGCCGATGCGCGCCCCGATCCGACCGGCGTGCACCGCCGCGATCACGCCCGCCTCATCATCGGATAGCAGAACTGGCACACAGTCCGCGGTGAGCACCACCAGCGCCAGACCGGGCACCGTGGTCACCAGTGCGTCGGTGGCCGGCACCGGCGCATCCCGTGGCCCATCGATGATTTCGACATTGCGCCCGTGGATCTGTTCCATCCACACGAGCCGATCCGGCGTGAGGCCGATCCCCTCGGCCAGCCGGTCCCGGTTCCGTTGCACGGTCGCCGGGTCGTCCCCCACGTGATCCCCGAGATTGAACGAATCGTACGGCGGCGCCGAGAAACCGCCCGCCCTCGTAGTGGTCACCCGTCGAACGGTCAAAGTCGGCGCTGCTCCCCCGCCTCCCCGGAACTTTTGCCGGTCGTCGAGCGCGTCGACGGCGCCGTCGCGGGCCGAAGGTCGTGTGCTTGGCTGGGTGCTGGTCGTGCCCGACGAGTTACCCATGTACGTACGAGATCTGTTGTTGCGTGGGCATACCGCCCAGTGTGCCAGTCCGGCCTATCGATTGCTCGTGACCTACCGACGCATGAACGAGGGCACATCGACGTCGTCATCGTCATCGGAATCGGGCGGTTCGATATGCGAGCGCGAGTTGTGTGCCACTGTCGGCTCGGCCAGTGTGCGGGGCCGCTCGGTATCGCGGTAGCTGGGCGCCGCGCCCCGGGTGGAGCTGGTTTGACCTGCGGCGGAAGCGGTTTCGGTGCGCGCGGATGCGGCGATCTCGCTGGTCCTGCTGCTTGGACCGATCTCACCGGCCCGGCCCGACCCGATCGCGCCGCGGCCCGCCTCGAACGTGCGCCGGGCCGGGCCGCCGCCGTCGAAACCGGCGGCGATCACCGTGACGCGAACCTCATCGCCGAGCGAATCGTCGATGACGGTACCGAAGATGATATTGGCCTCGATATGCGCGGCCTCCTGCACCAGCGAGGCGGCCTCATTGATTTCGAACAGACCCAGATCCGAACCACCCGCGATCGAGAGCAGCACGCCGTGCGCACCATCCATCGATGCCTCGAGCAGTGGCGAGTTGATCGCCGACTCGGCGGCCTTGACCGAACGGCCCTCACCGCGCGCCGAACCGATACCCATCAAAGCGCTACCCGCACCGGACATCACGCTCTTCACATCGGCGAAGTCGACGTTGATCAGACCGGGGGTGGTGATCAGATCGGTAATGCCCTGCACACCGTTGAGCAGTACCTCGTCCGCGGAACGGAAGGCATCCATCAGGCTGACCGCGGCGTCACCGAGCTGCAGCAGCCGATCGTTCGGAATGACGATGAGCGTGTCGCAGGATTCGCGCAGCAGGTTGATGCCCACTTCGGCCTGGTTGCCCCGCCGCTTGCCCTCGAAGGAGAACGGCCTGGTCACCACGCCGATGGTGAGGGCGCCGAGCTTGCGCGCGATGCTGGCCACGACGGGCGCGCCACCGGTACCGGTGCCACCGCCCTCGCCCGCGGTGACGAAGACCATGTCGGCGCCCTTGAGCACCTCTTCGATCTCGTCCTTGTGATCCTCGGCGGCCTTGCGGCCGACCTCCGGGTCGGCACCGGCGCCCAGACCGCGCGTGAGCTCACGGCCGACGTCGAGTTTGACGTCGGCATCGCTCATCAGCAGCGCCTGCGCGTCGGTGTTGACCGCGATGAACTCGACTCCCTTGAGTCCCTGCTCGATCATCCGGTTGACGGCATTGACACCGCCGCCGCCGATACCGACGACCTTGATCACAGCAAGGTAGTTGTGCGGGGGCGTCATGGGCTCTCGCCTTCCTTCGATCTAAAGTCTGTCGTTTTCGGATTCTCGACATTCAGCCCGTGGAAACCCCGGTTGTTTTGCTCCGGCAGTTTCGCGAGGTGCGCCACTGCCCGAGCAAACCCTAAACCTCAACCATAGGGTTAGCGTTATGTCAAGTATCCGACTGCTGCGGAACGCTATTCGCAGCCGCCGCGATAGGCGTGCAGGCGCGCCGAAACGACTGACAGAATCTTGTGTGATCCCTCTCGTCTCGCCGCACGACACGCCGTATCGTGGACGGTTGCCCCCGAACCCCCGGTCTCGCTGGCCTGTTCCCACTGCGGTCACAGTTCCATCGAAAATCCCCTGGGCACAATGGGTATCGATCACTTTACCGTGACCAGATTCGGACTCGAAACATCGAACACCGTTCCATCGCGGGTCAACAACGGCATTACCACTGCCGCCTTGCGTTCCGCGTCATTGGTTCCACCCCACAGTACCGTGCGACCATCGCGCAGGTTCAGTGAAATATTCGAAATCGACCGCGCGACAACCTCGTCCACCTGAATGACCAGCGCCGCAGGCAGCACCGACAATACCGAGACCGCCGCGCGGGTCACCGGATCGCCGCCGCCGGGATCGGCGGTATCGAGCTTCGGCACACCGATCGGCGGTTCGTCGATCGCGAACTCGACACTGTCCGCATCCATCAGATGCGCGCCCTGCGGGCTGTCCCAGAACAATACGGGCGTGCGCTCCACGACCGTCACCTTGACCTTGGACGGAAATACCCGTTGCACCCGCGCGCTGCGCACCTTCGGAATGCTCACCACCCGCTGGGCCATCGCATCGGTGTCGATGCGCAACATCGAGCGCCCAGAGGGGATCTCGAGTTTGTCGCGCACCTGCTGTTCGGGCACCGTGGCCAGCCCGTCGATCTCCACGGTGCTCACCGACAGCACCGGGGTGAACCAAGCCAGCACCGCAAGAACTGTAACGACGCACACGGCGAGCAAACTCCCCAGTCGGAAGCGGCCGGAACGACTCAGCCGGGCCCACTGTTCGAACCAGTCACCCGCGATTCGCACCGAGGGTCACCGGCCGTATTGCGGACGCGCTCGCAGGCCGTCGAGGATCTGGCTGCCCAGCATCGTCACATCGCCGGCGCCCATGGTGATCACGACATCACCGGGCAGTGCGAGTCCGGCGACCTGGCGGCCGACCCGCGACATATCCGGCTGGTAGTGCACGGGTTTGGTGACGGCCTGGGCGACCAGTGCGCCGTTGACGCCCGGCAGCGGCTTCTCCCGCGCGCCATAGACATCCAGCACAACGACTTCGTCGGCCAGGCTCAACGCCGCACCGAAATCCTGGGCGAAGGTGGCGGTACGACTGTAGAGGTGCGGCTGGAACACCACGATGACCCGGCCCTGCCGAGAGCGGGCGCCGTCGCGGGCCTCCTGCTGCACCAACTCGGCGGCGGCGCCGAGCACCGCGCGCACCTCGGTCGGGTGGTGGGCGTAATCGTCGAAGACCCGCACACCGTTTTCCCGGCCCGCGAACTGGAATCGGCGGTGCACACCGCCGAAACCCTCCAGCCCCTGGACGATTTCGTCCACATCGGCACCCGCGGCTCGCGCAGCGAGCAGCGCCGCCAGCGCGTTGAGTGCCATATGCCGACCGGGTACCGATAGTCGCAGCGTGCGCGGGGCCGCCTCGTCGGCGAGTTGGAATTGCGCGAGTCCGCCGACATCGCGCGGCTCCCAGCTGTGCAGTCGCACCCCGACCGGCACCGGCGCGTCGGGCAGTTCACCCGAGCCGTAGCCGAGCACCCGGACATTCTTCTGCGCCAAGCGCGGACCGATCCGCTCGGCCAGCGCGCGGGAACCGGGATCGTCCAGACACACCACCAGCAGGCCGCCCGGGGCGAGGCGATCGGCGAAATCGTCGAAGACCTGGACGTAGGCCTCATCGGTACCGAAGAAGTCCAGGTGATCGGATTCGATATTGGTGACCACCGCGACATCCGGGTCGTATTGCAGCAGTGAGCCATCGCTCTCATCGGCCTCGGCGACGAAGATCTCACCGGTGCCGTGGTGGGCATTGGTGCCCGCCTCATTGAGTTCACCGCCGACGGCGAAGGACGGATCGAATCCGCAGTGCTGCAACGACACGATCAGCATCGAGGTGGTGGAGGTCTTGCCGTGCGTACCGGAGACCAGCAGGGTTCGGTGCCCCTGCATCAGGGATGCGAGCACGGCGGGGCGCAGCAGCACCGGAATATCGCGCCGATTCGCCTCGACCAGTTCGGGATTGGTCTTCGGGATGGCGGCGTAGGTGGTGACCACCGCGGTCGGGCCACCGGGCAGCAGATCGAGGGCACTGGCGTCGTGACCGATGCGCACCTGGGCGCCACGGGCCCGCAACGCGAGTACACCGCGACTCTCCTTGGCATCCGAACCGGAGACCGAGCCGCCGCGCGAGAGCAGGATGCGGGCGATTCCGGACATTCCGGCCCCGCCGATCCCGACCATGTGCACGCGCGCCAATTCGGGCGGCAAAGCCGAGCGCGCCTCGTCGGCGGCCCCGGACTCGATCGCCCCGGATTCGGTGGCCTCGGCACCCGTGGTCACCGGCCGCTCACCTCCACGACAATGCGCGCCAGCTCGTCGGCGGCATCGCGATGCCCGGCGCCTGCGGCGGACAGGCCCATCTGGATCAGCCGTGCGCGGTCGGTCAGCAGCGGTATCACCTCGTCGATCACGTATTTCGGGGTCAGCTCGGCATCGGGGACGATTCTGCCACCCCCTTGGCGGACGATCGGCCTGGCATTGAGTTCCTGCTCGCCGTTGCCGTGCGGCAGCGGCACATAGAACGCGGGCAGGCCAACCGCCGACACTTCGGCGACGGTCATCGCGCCGGAGCGGCAGACGACCGCGTCCGCGGCGGCATAGGCCAAGTCCATTCGGGAAAGATACGGCACGGCGAGATAGCGCACCCCTCCTTCACCCGATTCCTGCACTTCGAGGGTGTTCTTGGGGCCGTGCGCGTGCAGTACCGATACACCCGCGGCGGCCAGCTGTGCCGCCGCGCCGGAGACGGCGTTGTTCAATGACACCGCGCCCTGAGATCCGCCGAAGACCAGCAGCACCGGCCCCTCGGCGGGCAGCCCGAAGTGCGCGCGGGCCTCGGCTCGCAGTGCGGCCCGGTCCAGTGCCGTAATGGAGCCGCGCACCGGAATGCCGATGACCTCGGCGTTGACGAGCCCGGAATCGGGTACGGCGGCAAACACTCGGGCGGCGCGCCTGGCGCCGACCTTATTGGCGATGCCCGCCTTGGCATTCGCCTCGTGCACCACCACCGGCACCGCGCGCCTGCGGCCCGACAAGCCCCGGCCCGCGGCGAGGTAGGCGGGCAGCGCGACATAGCCGCCGAAGCCGACGATCACATCGGCCCCGACCGCATCGATGACCGCTCGGGTCCTGGCCACCGAGGCGCGCACCCGACCGGGCAGGCGCAGCAGATCCGCGGTCGGCTTGCGCGGCAACGGAACCGGCGGGATCAACTCGAGCGGATAGCCGCGCTCGGGCACCAGTTTGGTCTCGAGTCCGCGTTCGGTGCCGAGTGCGGTGACCCGGATCGAATCGTCGAGTCGCTTCAGTGCGTCGGCGACGGCCAGCGCGGGCTCGATATGGCCCGCGGTGCCACCGCCAGCGACGATCACCGACAGTGGGTCACTCACCTGGATCTTCCCCGATCTCTCGCATGGTTTATCGGATAGCTCGGCTCCCACGCCCTGGTCGCCCGCAGGGAACTCGTCCCCCGGCTCTCCGGCACGCGGCGGCGCCCCGAGTCGGCTTGCGGCCGTCGGCTCGGCGGCAGTGCCGCCCGCGCCCGCTCGGCCTTGGCCCGCTCGGCCCGCGCCCGCTGTTCGGCGGCCTTGGCCTTGGCCGCGGCCGTGCGCGCCCGCGCCGCATCCGCCTTGGCCGGTGAGTACACCTCCGGCTTGGGCAGTCGCAGCAGTCGGCTGAATCGGCCGTCCTGTCCGGCCTGCAGCGCCGCGATCGCCTCGGGCTCATGTCTGGCCGCATTGGCGATGATGCCGAACATGAACAGCGTGATCGCCAGCGACGAGCCGCCCGCCGAGACCAGCGGCAGCTGCAGCCCGGTCACCGGGAGCAAGTTGACCACATAGCCGATATTGATCAGCGCCTGACCGGTGATCCAGGTCGTCGCGGTCGCGGTGAGCAGCCGCAGGAACGGATCGACCGAGCGGCTCGCAATCCGCAGGCCGGTGTAGACGAACAGCGCGAACAGCCCCAAAACCAGTGCGCAGCCGAGGAAGCCGAGTTCCTCGCCGATGATGGCGAAGATGAAGTCGTTGTGCGCATTCGGCAGGTACTGCCATTTGGCCCGGCTCTGCCCGAGACCACGGCCCCAGATGCCGCCATCGGCCAGTGAGTACAACGCTTGGCGCGCTTGGTAATTGATGCCCTGCGGATCGTCGCCCGGATTGAAGAACGCGCGCATGCGGTCCGAGCGGTAGCCCGCGGACAGCGCGAGTACGCCCGCGGCGATAACACCCGAGATCGCGATGGTGACGAACAGTCGCACCGGCAGCCCGCCGAACCACAGCAGCGCGGCCAGCACGATGCCGAGCGCGATCGTGGTCGACAGATTCGGCTCGAGCACCACGAGCAGGCACACCAGCAGACCGGCGGGTACCAGCGGCACCAGGATTTCCTTGAGGCTCGCCTGTTCGGAGCGACGCGAGGCGAGCAGATGCGCACCCCACACCACCAGGGTCACCTTGACGATCTCCGAGGGCTGCACCGAGATCGGGCCGAGGAAGAACCAGCGACGCGCGCCCTGTACCTGCGAGCCGATGCCCGGGATCAAGACCAGCACCAGCGCGAGCACCGAGATCGCGAACAGCGGAAACGACCACTGCCGTAACCGCCGCAACGAAATCCGCAGCGCGAGATAGAACAGCACCGCACCGATCGCGGCGAACATGGCCTGCTGGATGAACAGCGAATACGCCGAGCCACCAACGACATACGCCTCGACGCTCGACGCCGAGAGCACCATGACCAGGCCGAGCACGGTGAGCAGCGTCGCGATCGTGACGACGAGATGGAAGGACGCGAGCGGGCGCGCCAGCCAGGCGCCGAATTTGGTGGCGGCCAGCCGATTCCGCCGCGGTGTCCGATCGGCGGCGCTCCCGGAACCCTCCGTGGTCACGCTCCGCTGCCGTCTCCGCCGCGGGGTCTCGGTCATAGTTGCCGCCCGATGTCACCGTCTTCCAGGGCGGCCACCGCGGCGGCGAAGCTGCGCCCGCGGTGGGTGTAGTCGGCGAACATATCCAAGGAGGCCGCGGCCGGGGCCAGTAGCACGGTGTCACCGCGACGGGCGAGCCCGGCCGCGGCGCGAACGGCACGCGCCATGACGGCGTCGGCGCTCGCGGCATCATCGGTCCCAGCGTCACCCATGCCTGCATGGTCTCCCGCACGGACCTCGATGACCGGGACCTCGGGCGCGTGTCGCGCCAAAGCCGCCGCGATCACCGGCGCGTCGGCGCCGAGCAGTACGGCGGCGGCGAGCCGGTCGGCGATCTCCTCGACCAGATCCTCGACCGAGGCACCCTTCAATTGCCCACCGGCAATCCAGACCACCTGCGGGTGGCCGAGAATCGATGAGCGTGCGGCATGCGGGTTGGTGGCCTTGGAGTCATCGATGAATTCGACCCCGGCCAGCTCACGGACGAATGCGGACCGATGCGGACCGACCTTGTGCTCGATGAGACCTTCCCGCACGAACTGCGGTGCGATATCGATGGCCCTGGTCAGCGCGGCGGCCGCGAGCGCGTTGGCGACACCGGCCGGTCCCTTGGGGCTGATATCGCCGACTTCGGCGAGGATCGCGGCCTTGGTGAAGGCGCGGTCGAGCAGTTTGCCGTCCACGACGCCGAGTTCGCCGTCGGCGGGCACGCCGATCCGGAAGCCGACCGTCCGGCGCGCCCTACTGCGCCGGGCCAGCGAGGCGGCCACCGGATCGTCGAGTCCGACGACACCGACGCGGCCGTACAGCGCCCTGGACTTGGCGGCGGCATAGGCATCGAGGCCGCCGTGCCAATCCAGATGGTCCTCGGCCACATTCAGCACCACACCGGCCTCGGGCCGCACCGAAGGCGCCCAATGCAATTGGAACGAGGACAGTTCGACCGCGAGCACCTGTGGACCGGGATTGCGACGCAACGCGTCCAGAATCGGCAGCCCGATATTGCCGCAGGCGACACTGGCGACTCCCGCCGCGCGCAGGATCGAATGCACCATCGAGGTGGTGGTGGTCTTGCCATTGGTCCCGGTCACCACCAGCCATTTACGGACCGGACCGTAGATTCTGGCCTGATCGACCCACCAGGCGAATTCGACATCGCCCCAGACCGGGGTGCCCTCGGTCACCGCCGCGGCCAGCACCGGTGAGTCCGGTCGCCAGCCCGGACTGGTGATGACCAGCGCGAACCGGCTCCAGTCCGCGGATTCCAGTTCGGCGCAGGTCGCGATGTCGAGGCCGAGCCCGGCCGCCTCTGCCAGTGCGGCCGCGCCGCCGTCGGTGACCACCGGGTGCGCGCCTATATCGCGCAGCGGCTCGATCAGCGAGCGACCCGATACACCCCATCCGGCCACCAGAACGTCACGGCCGCGCAGGAATTCGAGCATGGGCCCCGGTGTCCGCAGGGCCCTCGGAGAATGTTCGACCATCGCTACTTCACCCGACCGCTGAGAGATATTCGCTATAGAACAGGCCGAGTCCGACCGCCGACGCCATGGCCGCCAGTAGCCAGAACCGGATGATCACCGTAGTCTCGGCCCATTTGCTGAGTTCGAAGTGATGGTGGAACGGCGCCATCTTGAATAGCCGGTTGCGGGTAGTGCGGTACACCGCGACCTGCAGCACCACCGAGGCGGTCTCGGCGACGAACAGCGCGCCGATCACGACCATCAGCAATTCCGTCCGGGTGGTGATCGAGAGTCCGGCGAGCATGCCGCCGAGGGCCAGCGAACCGGTATCGCCCATGAAAATCTTGGCCGGTGCGGCATTCCACCACAGGAAGCCCACACACGCAGCGGCGGCCGAGGCACATACCAGCGCCAGATCCAGCGGATCGCGCACGTTGTAGCAGCCCGCCTCCGGAATTGTCGCGCAGGCATTGCGGTACTGCCAGAACGTGATGATCACGTAGGCGCCGAGCACCAGGCTCATCGAACCCGCAGCCAGACCATCCAGACCGTCGGTCAGGTTCACCGCATTCGACCAGGCGACGACCAGCAGGCAGACCCAGCACAGGAAGATGATCACGCCCATCGATACCGTGGTGATATCGCGGACGTAGGACAGATGCTTACTCGCCGGAGTCAACCCGTTGCCGCCGCGGAACTGCAGGGCGAGCACGCCGAAAATGACCGCGGCGCTGATCTGACCGATGTACTTGCCCGCGGCCGACAGCCCCAGATTGCGCTGTTTGCGCAGCTTGATGAAGTCGTCGAGGAAGCCGACCACACCGAGTGCGGTGGTCAGCCCGAGCACCAGGATGCCCGATGCGGACGGCCCGTCGGCGTCGTAGCCGATGCCGATCAGATGTGAGCCGAGGTAACCCGCCCACATGCCGACCAGGATGGCCACACCACCCATAGTCGGGGTGCCGCGCTTGGCCTGATGACTGGCCGGACCGTCGACCCGGATCTCCTGGCCGAAGCCCTGCCTGGCGAAGATCCGTATCAACAGCGGCGTCAGCAGAATGGAGACCGCAAGCGCGATCCCCGCCGCGAACAGAATCTGCCTCATCCAAGCGCCTCCGTGCTACCCCTAGTTCCCGCACGCTCCGCGCCGGTCAAATGTTCGGCGACCTCCCACAGGCCGACCGCCTTGGACGCTTTGACCAGCACCACATCGCCCGACCCGACCTCGCTGTCGAGCAGTGCGATGGCCGCACCGATATCGGGCACGAGGATCGACTCCTCGCCCCAAGAGCCTTCCATTACCGCACCCTGATGCATCGCGTGGGATGGCCTTCCGGTGCCGACGACGATCAGCCGGGAGACATCCAGACGCACTGCGAGGCGGCCGATCCGGTCGTGTTCGATGACAGATTCCTCGCCCAGTTCGCCCATTTCGCCGAGCACGGCCCAGCTGCGGCGCGGAGTGCCGCCCGCGCGGGACATGGTCACCAGGGCCTTGAGGGCGGCGCGCACCGAATCCGGATTGGCGTTATAGGAATCGTTGACCACGGTGATGCCGTCGGCGGTGGTCCGCACATCCATGCGGCGCGCCGATGCGGCGTGCGCACCGGACAGTGCCCGCGCAACGGTTTCGAGGTCGGCGCCGCATTCGAGCGCGACCGCCGCCGCGGCCAGTGCGTTGCCGACCTGGTGCTCGCCGTGTACGGCCAATTGCACCGCAATGCTGCCCTTGCCGGTGTGCAGCGTGAAACCCGCGCGGGCCTCGGCATCCAGTTGGACGTCGGTGGCCCGGATTTCGGCGTTCGCCGCCTGGCCGACCGTCACCACGCGGGCATTCGTGCGCGCGGCCATCGCGGCCACCTGCGGATCATCGGCGTTGAGCACGGCGAGTCCGGTCGGCGGCAGCGCCTCGACGAGTTCGCCCTTGGTCTGCGCAATGGCCTCACGGCTGCCGAATTCGCCGAGATGGGCGGTGCCGACATTGAGCACAACGCCGATCTTCGGCGGTGCGACCCGCGCGAGTGCGGCGATATGTCCGGGGCCGCGTGCGGACAGTTCCAGTACCAGGAAGCGGGTTTCGGCATCGGCGCGCAGCGCGGTCCACGGATGGCCGAGTTCATTGTTGAACGATCCGGGCGGGGCAACGACCGGCCCCAGCGGCGCGAGTACGGCCGCGAGCAGATCCTTGGTCGAGGTTTTGCCCGAAGAGCCGGTCACCCCTACGACGGTGAGTCCACCTGCCGCGGTGTCCGATCGGCCGCCCTCGCGGCGCCCTCCGTGGTTGGGCTCCGCTACCGCCTCTGGGCGCGTCGCTCCCGCGGCGGCAAGACGTTCGACACTCACTCGGGCGAGCGTAGCGAGCGCGGCCAGCACCGCGGCCCCCGACCCATCCGAATCACCGGCCAGCGCAACGGATTTCGCGGGCACGGTGCCCGGACTCGGGGTCACCACGATGGCGGGCACGCCGACCGGACGGGCCGCGAGCACCGCGACCGCACCGGCGTCGATCGCCGCCTTCGCGTAGTCGTGGCCGTCCGCGTGCTCGCCGGGCAGGGCCAGGAACAGATCACCGGAACCGATTCGGCGCGAATCGAATTCGACGGAACCCGTTACCGTCGCCGCCGGGTCGGGGGCGTCGTGCAGCGTGCCACCGACGGCCTCCGCGATCTCCCGCAGTGTCATCTCGATCATGAAACCGTCAAGTCCTCCGCGTCCGACCCCTGCGGACTCTGCTCAGTGTTGCCGTCCTGCGTCGTCTGGTCGCCACGCAGGCCCCGCTGCCGTCGTTCCAACGCCGCCGCGAGCACCTCGCGGTCATCGAACGGATGCTTCACACCCTGGATCTCCTGCCCGGCCTCATGGCCCTTACCCGCCACCAGCACCACGTCACCGGGACCAGCCCAGTCGACGGCGGCGGCGATGGCCGCGGCCCGGTCCCCGATTTCGCGCACCTCACCGCGTTCGGCCTGCGCAACCCCGAGCGCGCCCGCGCGCAATGCGGCGCGGATCGCCGCGGGATCCTCGGTGCGCGGATTGTCATCGGTGATGATCAGCAGATCGGCGCCACGCGCACCGGCGGCACCCATCAGAGCTCGCTTGCCCGCATCCCGGTCACCACCCGCGCCGACGACCACGGCCAACCGACCGGCGGTATCTGAGGTGCTGCGCTCGCGGTGCCCTGCGTGCGCGTGCATTCCTCGTTGCGGGGTATCGCCGTGGCGGCCCGCACCGGGTGCCTCTGGGCCCGCCGCGGTGAGATGTTCCCGCAGCGTTGCGATCACCGACTCCACCGCGGCGGGTTTGTGCGCGTAGTCGACGATCGCCAGGAAATCCTGCCCCCGCTCGACCCGCTGCATCCGGCCCGGCACGTCGACGGTGGCCAGCGCGGGTGCGGCGACGGCGGGATCGGCTCCCGCGGCCGCGCACACCGCGACCGCGAGCAGTCCGTTGGCGACGTTGTAGCGGCCCGGAAGTCGCAGGCGCACATCGACATTCATGTCCGGTCCGGCGACGCTGAACTCCTGCTCGCCGCCGTGCGCGATTACCTCGCTGGTGAGCTGCCAGGTGCCGGAACCGGTGGTGGATACGGTGATCGGGTCCGCGAGGTCCGCCGCCAGGCGCTGTCCCCACTCGTCATCGACGCAGATGACAGCGGTGCGCGCAGCGACCGGCGACACCGCTTCGAAAAGCCTGCGCTTGGCGGCGAAGTAGTCCTCGAAGTCGGCGTGGAAGTCCAGGTGGTCCTGCGAGAGATTGGTGAACGCGCCCACCGTGAAGCGCACCCCGTCCACCCGGCCCAGCGCGAGCGCGTGACTGGAGACCTCCATCACCACCGCGTCCACACCCTGCTCGACCATCAGCGCGAATATCGCGTGCAGCTGCGGCGCCTCTGGCGTGGTCAACGCGCTCGGCACCCGGCGACCGCCGATTCTGGTCTCGATGGTGCCGATCAGCGCCGTGGAAAGGCCAGCGGCCGCCAATCCGGCCTCCACCAGATATGCGGTGGTGGTCTTGCCGGAGGTGCCGGTAATGCCGACTATGCGCAGCCGCTGCGACGGATTGCCGTAGAGCTCGCCCGACAGCTCGCCGAGCACCGACCTCGGCTGCTCGCGGACCAGCACCGGTACCTCGAGTTCACCGATCAGTTCGGCACCCGCCGGATCGGTGAACACTGCGACGGCGCCCCGCTCGACGGCGTCGCGCGCGAACCTGGCCCCGTGCGACTGCGCGCCGGGCAGCGCGGCGAACAGATCACCGGGCAGCACCGCATTCGAGCGCTGCTCGATGCCGGTGACCTGGATCTGCGAGAGATCCGCGCGCGACGAGCTGGCACCGGTCAGTGCCAGCACGGTGGACAACGACGTCGACCTCGGGTGGGTCGGCCGGAGCGCGTGCTGGCTGGACTGCGCGGGCACAGGGCTCCTCTCGGGAATCGACACGGATAAGGGCTGAGTAGATCATTGGGAAGGCAGGGAACGTCGAGTCAGGTTACCGACGTCGGCTCACGGCCGGACAACGTGGCTCCAATCTTATGAAGCCTGCAGAACGAATCGTCGGGAAGGCTCGGGCGAGGGCGGGATCCGGTCACGCTGCAACGCCCAGGAGGCGATGTTGTGGAACAGGGGCGCCACCGACCCGCCGCCGCTGCCATCGGAGCTGCGAATCGGCGCGTCGAGCATCAGGCCGATGACATAGCGCGGATTGTCCGCGGGCGCCATGCCGGCGAAGGTGATGTAGAACGACGAGGTCGAATAGCAGTGGCAGCTCGGGTCGACCTTCTGTGCGGTGCCGGTCTTACCCGCCACCTGGTAGCCATCGATCGCCGCTGGCGAACCGGTGCCCATCTGCACGCCCATCGGATCGCGCTGCACGACCGCCTGGAACATGGTGCGCAGCGTCGCCGCGGTCTGCGCGCTGACCACCCGCACGCCTTCGGGCTGCGGCTCCTCGGTACGGGTGCCGTCCGGCGCGGTCTTGGCCTTGACGATGCGCGGCGGAATCCGCACGCCGCCATTGGCGATGGCCTGATACATCCCGGTCATCTGCAGGGTGGTCATCGAAAGGCCCTGTCCGATGGGCAGATTCGCGAAGGTACCGCCGGACCACTGGTCGCGCGCCGGTACCTGCCCCGGACTCTCGCCCGGCAGCCCGACACCGGTGCGCTGACCGAGACCGAACCGGTTGACCATATCCGCGAACCGGTCCTCTCCGACCCGCTGTGCCAGCATCAGCGTGCCGACATTGGAGGACTTACCGAATATGCCGGTGGTGGTATACGACGCGGTGCCGTGCTCCCAGGCGTCGTGCACGGTGACACCCGCCATTCGGATCTCACCCGGAACCTGCACCACCTCATCCGGGTTGGTCAATCCGTATTCGATGGCCGCGGCCGCGGTCACGATCTTGTTGACCGAGCCGGGTTCGAACGGATCCTGCACGGAGGGGTTCTGCATCTCGGCATTGCCCCAATGCTGGGGTCCCAGTGCGGGGTTGAAGGTGTTGTCATTCGACATCGCCAGCACCTGGCCGGTCTTTGCGTCGAGCACGACGGCCGACGCGGCGTTCGCACCGGACATCTCCTTGGCCTGCTGGACCTGCTGCTGCACGTAGTACTGCAGATCCGAATCCAGGGTCAACTCGACGCCATAGCCGTTCACCGCGGGCTGCTTATCACGCCAGCTGCCGGGAATGACCGCACCATCGGATCCGCGGTCGTAGGTGTGCGAGCCGTCGGTGCCCGCCAGCAGCGAGTCCAGCGACGATTCCAACCCCATTTGGCCGTGTCCGTCCCAGCCGGTGGTGCCGAGCACATTGGCGGCCAGCGATCCGCCCGGATATTCGCGCACATCCTGGCGTTCGGCGCCCACCTCGGGATAGAGCACGGTGATATCGGAGGCGATGCGCGGGTCGACATTGCGGGCGAGGTAGACGAAGGTGGTGTCGCTCTTCATCTTGTCGAGCAGTTCGGCTTCGGCGGGCGCGTCCTTGCCGAGTTTGTCGTGAATGGCCTTCGCGATGGCCTTCAGCCGGTCCTCCGGATCCGGTGCCTTGGCCGATTTGGCCTTCGCATCGGCGAGTTGCTTGCGCACCACCAGCGGCTGGAAGTTCAGCGCCTGCGCGCTCAGTGTGAAGGCGAGGGACTTGCCATTGCGGTCGGTGATCGGGCCGCGAGTCGCCGTATCGATCTTGCGGGTGGTGCGCTGGTCGGCCGCCTGCGCGGACAGGCTCGGCGCGGAAATACTCTGCACCCAGAGCAATTGGAGTGCCACGACCGCCAGCGCGACCAGCATGATCACCCGGCCGACACCGAGGCGCAGGCGCAGCGGCCGGTTGTCAGCTGCCGTCCGTGGTCTGGCGGCGCCGGTCGCCCGTGATGAACCCGCCTTGGACGCCGCGGGCCCGCGGCGCTGGCGCGACGCGGGCCGGGTCTGGCGCATGGTCATCTGGCGCCCCCATCCGGGGCGGGTGGCTCGGGTTGCACCGCTTCCGCCTGGGGTGCCACGGGCTGTGGTGTCTCCACCGGGGTTTGCGCGACCGGGCTCGGCGTCGGCAGCGGAGTGGCCGGTGTCGGACTCGGCTGCGAACTACCCGGTACAGCGACGGCATTCGCCTGACCGGTGTTCGCGGGCTGACCGGTGGTCGGCTGGGCAGTCTGCGGCGGCGGCGTGAGCGTCACCGGAATCACCCGCTCGCCGCGCGCCTGCGCGTTATTGGCCGGCGTGGTGGTGGGCGCGCTCGGCGAGGGGTTGAGCGGCGGCACCGGCGCCCCCTGTGCGGGCGTCGGCTTGCCGATCACCGTCACGCCGCCGTCCGGTCCGACCACCAGGCGGGCCGGATCCTTGGCCGGGATCATGCCGAGTTCGCGGGCCCGCGCTGCGAGTTCGGGCGGGGAATCGGCGGCCTCCACTTCCCGCAGCAGTGCCGCCCGTTCGTCGGCCAGCTTGCGGTTGGTCGCCCTGGCGTCGCCGAGCTGATAGCTGTCCTCCGCCGAGCGGGTGGTGAGCAGCAGGGTGAGCGCGAGGCCGCAGCCGAGCATCGCAATGATGGCCGCTACGAACGGAATTCGCCCGGCCATCGCCGAGGCGCGCTGCTTCGGCAGCTCCTGGTGATCCCCCGACTGTTCCGCGCGCATCCGGCGCTTGGCGTAGGCCCGTTGTGCAGCACCCGATTTCACCCGCTCGGCGGCCTGAACTCGGCGGGCGATCCGGCCCGGCGCCTCGGCGGTACGCGTGCGCACACTCATGCTGTCCCCTCCTCGATTCGCTCCGCCGCGCGCATCCGCACGGGAGCCGCCCTCGGGTTCTCTTCGATCTCTTGTTCCGTCGCCTTCTCGGCCCCGCGGGTCAGTAGCCTGAATTCCGGTCCCATACCGGGCAATTCGACCGGCAGGTCGACCGGTGTCCGTGATGTGGTCCGCGCCGACAGCTCCTGTTTGACCACCCGATCCTCGAGCGACTGATACGACATGACCACAATCCGGCCGCCGATCCGCAGCGAGTCGAGTGCGGCGGGCAATGCGGCCCGCAACGAATCCAACTCGCCGTTGACCTCCACCCGCAGCGCCTGGAAGGTCCGCTTGGCTGGATGACCGCCGGTCCGCCTGGTCGCGGCCGGAATTGTCGCGTAAAGCAATTCGACGAGTTCGGCACTGGTGGTGAACGGCTTCTGCTGCCGACGGCGCACCACCGCGGCGGCGATCTTGCCCGCGAAGCGTTCCTCGCCATAGGTTTTCAACACGCGCGCCAAATCGCCGTGGCTGTAGGTATTGAGCACATCCGCGGCGGTGATGCCGGTGGTCGGGTCCATCCGCATATCCAGCGGCGCGTCGACGGAATAGGCGAATCCGCGCTCGGCCTCGTCGAGTTGCATCGAGGAAACACCGAGATCCATCAGGATGGCGCTCACCGAACCGGTGGTCGGCAGTCCAGCCTGCGTCAGCGCGACGGCGATTCCGTCATATCGGATGTGCACCAAGGTGATTCGATCCGCGAACGGGGCGAGTCGTGCACCCGCCAGCGCCAGTGCGTTGGTATCCCGGTCGAGTCCGACGAGACGAATGTTCGGATACGTCCGTAGGAAATGTTCGGCGTGGCCACCCAAACCCAGCGTCGCGTCTACATAGACGGCGCCGGGTTCGGACAATGCCGGGCCGAGCAGCGCATCTGCCCGCTGGAGCAGAACCGGAACATGGCGAGGGCCGTCCTGTTCACGGTTCACCTCGTCCTCCCGGAATCGTGCCTCGCGTCGTCGCGCACCGAGCCGTGCCAATGGGTCGCTCGTTACGCCCGCTCACGGGTCGCCTTGTTAGACAGCTGCTTTGGAAAATACGAATGCCGCGGGGTCTCTGACCGGAGCCTCGGCACCTGGCGTCGGGGAAGTACGTCAGGGTCCGCGCGTCCGGGCAGAGGCCGCGTGGCACTCGTTCGCTCAGGGCTAGAAGATGCCGCCCAGCGACTCGTCTCTCGCTTCGGCGTAGTCCTCCTCGTGCTCGGCGAGGTAGGACTCCCACGCCTGCTTATCCCATATTTCGAGGAAGTCGACCGATCCGATCACCACGCAGTCCCGCGAAAGGTTCGCGTAGCGACGATGATCGGCCGACAACACGATCCGGCCTTGGGCGTCCGGACGCTGTTCATCCGTTCCGGCCGCGAGTGCCCGGACGAACGCGCGCGCCTGCGGATTACTTCGAGATGCCGCCGCGGCTCGCCGAGCGAGCGCGGTGAACTCTTCCTTGGGATATACGGCAAGGCTGTGGTCCTGACCCTTCGTGACCATCAACCCTCCCGCCAGATCGTCTCGAAACTTCGCAGGCAACGTCAGTCGCCCCTTGTCATCCAACCGAGGTGTGTAGGTACCGAGAAACATCCCGCTACCTCCTGGATGAACCCCGCCGCGCGGGGAGCACGATCACCTCGGATGTATGCCCTTCCTCTAGTGCGCGCTCCACATTACCCCACTTTCCCCCACTTTCAATCGAAACTCAGGGTGATCTGGCTCCCCGCGTCATCGATTACGCAGGTCATCCCAGCTATCACGGTGGTGGAGAACTTTTTCCGTGTTCTGGCGACACGCGCCACACGGCGAGACGATCGCCCGACAACAACCAGCAAACGCCCTGGTGCACCCCATTCCGGCCGATCATGGGCGGCCGCGCGGGTGGATGGTGGGGCATGGTGGAGGAAGATCGTGGGGCGTTGTGGGGAACCGCTCACGGAGATCACCCAGCAGCCGGATGGCTCACGCATGCGAATGCGCCGTCGCACCTATTAGGTGC